>NZ_JBJXHJ010000011.1:0-166195 GCF_046487845.1 Pseudomonas sp. PHC1 | reverse complement strand
ACGATGCATCGCCGATGGTAGTGTGGGGTTTCCCCATGTGAGAGTAGGTCATCGTCAAGATTAAATTCCGAAACCCCTGTTTGCTAACGCAGACAGGGGTTTTGTCGTTTCAGGGAACACCAAAAACCTGTCTCAAACCGCTCGGCGTGCCTTGCTGCTCCGACGAGCCTGCCACTTGCGCCACCAGATGTAGACGCCAGTTCCCGACAATCCTGCAATAAGAACACCCAATACTGCGATCATCACCTGTCCCGTGAAGCCTATGATCCGTCCCCCATGTATCGGCAACTGCAGCCGATAAAACTGCTCTCCCAACGTCCCTTCTCCTGCAATCTCCTGCCCCAATAATCGTCCGTCCGTACCGTGGAAGAACAACCAGGATTTACCGTGGGCCTCGGTGTCATGCTGTCCGAACCCCGCACCGTAGAAGTTGTACTCAAAGCTGTAATACAACTCGCCGATCGCTGCTGTCAGCCCCAACCTTTTTCCCTCCTGCTGTGCCCTTTCGTACGCCTGTTGATAACTCAATCGGGTGATCCCCAGATCTTCGGCAGGCATTCGCCCTCGCGCCTCGTACACGCTCGGTTCAATCGGGGAAAACAACGACACCACCGGTTTGAAGACCTGGCTCGGCAGGTTCATCGCCACGCTGCTGACGGCGATCGGCAGCAATAATAACCACAGCCACAAGCCCCCTGCCCGATGCAGATCGAAGTTGAGTCGATAGGCATGCCCGCCTTTGATCTTCCAGGCGCTCGACCACTTCTTCCAGAACGGTTTACCCCGCGGCAATGTCAGCCAGAGGGCGATGAAGCAGTCGATCACCCAAGCTACGGCCACCAACCCCATCAACAGCAAACCCCAGTTACCGGGGAGTGTCAGGTTGTAGTGAAACTCGAGAATGAACGGAACGAAGTTCTCACGCTGGAAACAACACTCGCCCCAGTAACGCTGGCCTTTTTGCTCGCCACTGACCGGATCGAGGTAGAACACCTGATTGCGTTCTTTAAACGGTTCACGCGTCGCCGGATCATTGCGCGGAACCGCCGCCAGTAATGCCGTGTGGCCTGCCTCATTCGGGTACTCCATGTACCAGACCTGCAACTTCGGATGTAACGATTGCACCGCATCCACCAGCTCACCTGGCGGTTGACGAGCGCCCTCGGCCGACGCTGTGTAAAACTCCGGATTCAACCACTCATCCAGCTCATGATTGAACGCCAGAATGCTCCCGGTGATCCCGGCCAGCAGTAGAAAAACCGCGGTGGCCAACCCGATATACCGGTGCAACAAAACCATAAACGAACGCATGAAAAATTCCCCCCCAGATACGACAAAGCCAGCCCCGGAAATCTGGGGCTGGCTTTTTTATGCACAAGATAAAGGCTTAGAACTGGTAACTGACCGTAGCGGCGACGTTGCGCTCTTCGCCCATGTAGCAGAAGTCGAGACTGGCGCAGGAGGCTAAGTAGGATTCGTTGGTCAGATTGTTCGCATTCAGGCGTATGTCGACACCCTTCAAACCGACCTTGCCGAGGTCATAACCAATCGATGCGTCGAACAATGTGTAAGACGGCACCTTCATCGTGTTCTCTGCATCCGCCCAGCTATAGCCGACATAACGCACACCGCCACCCAATCGCAGGCCATCGAGCGCAACACTGTTGAACTTGTAGTCCGCCCACAGCGATGCCATGTGCCGCGGCGCCTGGGTTGGCGAGTTGCCCTTGTTCTCGATCACATTGGCCGGTGTGCTCAAGGTGCTGATCATCGACTTCGAGTATTCAATGTCGGTGAAGGTGTAGCTGCCGAGGACTTTCAGGTTATCGGTCAACTGCATGTGCGCTTCCAGTTCCAGACCCTGGGAGCGGACAGCGCCTACAGCGCGATAGAAGTTTTCCTGCGGCAGTTTGGTCGCCAGGTTCTCCTGATCGATGCGGAACAAGGAGGCGGTGAACAGATTGTCGGTACCCGGCGGCTGATACTTCAGGCCCACTTCCCATTGTGTGCCGTCGGTCGGTGCGAGCGGATTGCCGGCGCTGTCCGCGTAGGAATTCGGGTTGAACGATTCGGAATAGCTGACGTACGGCGCGAGGCCATTCTCGAACAGATACAGTGCGCCGGCGCGACCGGTGAGCTTGGTGCGTCGATCGTTGATCTCGGTCCCGACCGGACGGCCCACTTCGGCGATACGGTTTTCGTCGGAGGTTTCCACCCAGTCCTGACGCAGTCCCAGCGAGAAGCGCCATTTGTCCATCTCGATCAGGTCTTGCAGGTAAACGCCGGTCTGCTCCAGGCGCCGCAGGTAGCTGGTCTCGCCGTACGGCGTAATAGCGGAATTGCCATACACCGGGTTGAACGCGTTGATCGGCGCCAGGCCGCCGCTGGTCCAGTCGACCACGGTTTTACGCCGCTGGTAATCCGCCCCCATCAGCACCGTGTGCTTGGTTGCACCGGTAAAAAATTCGGCCTGGAGCATGTTGTCGACGATGAACGCATGCAGGCGCTCGTCACCGCCGGTGTAGTAGCGATTCAGTTCGTTGCTGGTCGGCGACGTCCAGCCATAGGCGTACACCTGATCCATGTTCACTTTGGAGTCGAGGTAGCGGAAGTTCTGCCGCGCGGTGAAGACGTCGTTGAAGCGGTGTTCGAACTGGTAACCGAACGACTGCTGATCACGGGAGTAACCGTCGATGCCCGGCTCGCCTTCAAAGAAGTGCGGCGAGATGCGATTGCCGTTGCGCTGATGAATCGTGCCGTCGGCCGGCACGCCGCCGTGGTAACCGCCATCGGGATCATGTTGCAGATACGCTTGCAGAGTCAGCGACGTGTCCTCGCTGAAATCGATGCTAACGGTTGGCGCGAGGGCGAAGCGCTTTTCCTTGTTGTGGTCGAATTGCGTGTCGGATTGATCCGTCAAACCGATCAGACGATAGGCGATGCGCTTGTCGTCATCGACCGGTCCGCTGAAGTCAAAACCGACACCGCGCTGGCCCTGAGTGCCGACCGTGGCTTGTACCTGGTGATAGGCTTCGTACAGCGGCTTCTTGCTGGTCAGCGCCACCAGACCGCCCGGCGAGCTGCGGCCGTAGAGCACCGACGACGGGCCCTTCAGAATATCGACACGCTCAAGGAAATAGGGGTCGACCTGCATGGTGCTGTAGGTGCCGCTGTCGCCCATCGACTTGAGGCCGTCCAGGTAAATGTTGTCCACCGAGCCATCGTTGAAGCCGCGCATCGCCACGTAGTCGTAACGGTGTGTGGCGCCGTAAGGGTTGGTCAGAACGCCAGGGGTGTAACGCATGGCTTCGGACACGGTTTGCGAGCCCTGGTCATCCATTTGTTCGCGGGTGACCACGGACACACTTTGCGAGGTTTCCAGCAAAGCGGTGCTGGTCTTGGTGGCAATCTGGCTGTGCGTCGCGTTGTAGCCGTCCATGCTGCCCAGTGCGTTGCCGAGAGCGAAGCCTTTGATGTCGGTGGTCGGCAGGGCCAGCGCTTTGGTTTCTGCGACCGAGCGCAACACATAGCTGCTGCCGTCCAGGCTGATCGCCTCCAGGCCCGAGCCGCCGAGCAAATGGCTCAGGGCCTGATCGGCCGAGTACTCGCCCTGCACACCCGGTGACTGCCGGCCCTGGGTTTGCTGCGGTGTCATGGACAACGTGATGCCCGCCTCTCGCGCGAACTGGTTGAGCGCATCGCCCAGCGGTCCGGGGGCGATGTTGTAGCGGTGGCTGCTGACCTCGCTGGCATTGGCCGCCATGCTCAGGCTCGGCAGCACGCCAACGCCCAGTGCGGTAGAAAACAGCGCCGCCCGAACGGCGTGACGCAACAGGCCCGATTCGGCAGAGAAATTCAGAGGGTTCTTACAGGTAACGCGCGCAGTCATTGTCGGTTTCCGTAGGCAGTCGCGAAGGCTGAGTTGAAATGCTTACTGACTAAGCCGGACGTGCCGCGAAAACCCGCCAGAATAATTTCAGACCACCGACTCCAGCGTCACCCACCAACGCGTGCGGTAGCGCACTTGCACCGGCAGAGTCTGCGGCAGGATCGCCAGCAGCTTGTCGGTGTCCTCAAGACGGAACACGCCGGAGAGGCGCAAATCCGCAATGTCCGATGCACAGCTCAGAAAACCCTGACGATACCGGCCGACTTCGCTAAGGAAGTCCCCCAGCCGCATGTTGCGCGTCACGATCAGTCCGTCGACCCAGGCACCGGCGTCCATGTCCAACGGCGGCGCGGGACGTATCTGATGCTGATCGATCAGATAGCTCTGGCCGGCGATGGCCTCCGTCGAGTTGCCAGCGGAATGAATCGCGACCCGGCCACTGGTGACGCTCAGGCGCGTGCAACCCGCTTCCTGGCGCAGAATGAATCGCGCCTTGAACGGTTCGTAACTGCCATGACGACTCTGCACCCGCAGCGGTCGATCAAATGGCGCACCTTCATCGGCCCCGCCACAGGTGACGATGATTTCGCCGTGGGTCAGTTTGATCAGCCGTTGTTGCGCGGTGTAATCGAGGTCCACGCTGCTGGCGGTATTGAGTTCGACCCGCGTGCCGTCCGGCAACTGGAAGCCACGGCGCTCGCCCGTGACGGTGGCGTAGTCGGCGCTCCACGGTTGCCAGGTGGAGGTGTCGCTGGCCAGCCATCCCGCCGAGCCCATCAGCAGCGCGCTGGACAAGAGCTTCAATGCCTGACGTCGACCCAGTCCCTGAGCACTGTTTTCCAGCGTGTTGAACGCCACCTGCGCACCGGGCACGGCGCGCAGATTGTGGGTCAGTTCGGCTTGCAGAGATTGCACCCGTTGCCAGGCCAGTTCGTGATCATGGTGTTCGGCGCGCCATTGTTCGCACTGGTGATTCAGGCGCGGATTGCCATGGTTATTGCGCAGACGCAGGAGCCAGTGAATGGCCTGTCGTACGACCTGCTGCGGTGGCTCGGCGCGACGCCCGAGTGAGAGGTTATCCACCGGCATCAGCTTTCGTACCGCAATACATAGCAGTGAAACAGGGCGTCGGCGACGTAGCGTTCTACCGAGCGCAGGGACAGCCCCATCTGCTCGGCGATCTGCTTGTGCGTCAAACCTTCGCACTGAGCCAGCAGAAATGCCTGACGCACTTTCGGCTTCAAGCCTTCGAGCATGCGCGCAATGCCCTCAAGCAGTTCGATCACCAAGGCGCGGGATTCGGCACTCGGGGTTTCGGCCTCAGGCAAATGGGCGATGGTTTCCAGATACGCGCGTTCGATTTCCTCGCGGCGCCAATGATCGATCACCAGTCCTCGGGCAATCGTGCGCAGGAACGCGCGGGGTGCCTTGAGTTCCAGGCGCTCGGTGCGTTGCAGCAGGCGCACGAAGGTGTCCTGGGCCAGATCCGCCGCGTCGGCGGCATTGCCCAGCCGCGCGCGCAACCAGCCGTTGAGCCAGCCGTGATGACTACTGTAAAGCGCCTGTACTGCAAACTCAGGTGAGGACATGAACGCGACAGCCCGAACGTCACAAATGATAATTAGTCGCATTGTCATCAAGGGTTACAGAATTTGCAACCGGCGCTGCAAAACGGTCATCAAAAAATAACAAGCGAACGCTCTGGCACGCCGTTCGGCGGGAATCTGGTGCAAATGCCGTCCATTTCCCACAACGCCCTAAGTTTTCTCCGATACGTGCCGACAGACTGGTGAGACATGCGTGCACCAAAGTAGAGCAGCCGTCAGAACGCTGCCTGCGCTGTACATGGAATGTTGCATCCGGAACGCATCCCCACTTTTCGCATAAGAAGTCCCCTGAAATGAATCTCAAGTTCAGCCATAAAATCCTGCTGGCCGCCTCGGGCGTCGTGGTCCTGGCGTTCGCGCTGTTCACGTTGTACAACGACTATCTGCAGCGAAACACCATTCGCCAGAACCTCCAGTCCTCGGTCCAGCAGGCCGGTGACCTGACCGCCAGCAGTGTGCAGAACTGGATGAGCGGGCGGATTCTGGTACTGGAAAACCTCGCGCAGAACGTTGCTCATCAAGGCAAGAATGCAGACTTCCCGGGCCTGGTCGATCAACCGGCCTTCACCTCGAACTTCCAGTTCACCTACGTCGGCCAGGCCAACGGTGTGTTCACCCAGCGCCCTGACGCGAAGATGCCGGACGGCTACGACCCGCGTCAGCGTCCCTGGTACAAACAGGCCGTGGCCGCTGACCAGACCATGCTGACCCCGCCGTACATGGCTGCCGTTGGCGGTCTGGTGGTGACCATCGCCATGCCGGTGAAAAAGAACGGCGAGCTGCTCGGCGTAGTGGGCGGTGACCTGAGCCTGGAAACCCTGGTGAAGATCATCAACTCGGTGGACTTCGGTGGCCTGGGCCACGCGTTCCTGGTCAGCGGTGACGGTCAGGTGATCGTCAGCCCGGACAAAGACCAGGTGATGAAGAACCTCAAGGACATCTACCCGAACGCTGGAGTGCGCATCGAGAAGGGCAACCAGAACGTGGTGCTCAACGGCCAGGAACGCATCCTGTCGTTCACTCCGGTCAGCGGTCTGCCGAATGCCGAGTGGTACATCGGTCTGTCGATCGACCGCGACAAGGCCTACGCCGCACTCAGCCAGTTCCGTACTTCGGCAGTGATCGCAATGTTCGTCGCAGTGGGTGCGATTGCGGTCTTCCTGAGCCTGTTGATCACCGTGCTGATGCGTCCGCTGATCACCATGGGCCGTGCGATGCAGGACATCGCCCAGGGTGAAGGCGACCTGACTCGCCGCCTGGTGGTGGAAAGCAAGGACGAGTTCGGCGAACTGGGCAGTTCGTTCAACCAGTTCGTTGAGCGGATTCACGCCTCGATTTCCGAAGTGTCTTCGGCGACCCGCCACGTGCACGACCTGTCGCAACGGGTGATGGCATCGTCCAACGCCTCGATCATCGGTTCCGATGAGCAAAGCGCGCGCACCAACAGCGTGGCGGCGGCGATCAATCAGCTGGGTGCCGCCACCCAGGAAATTGCCCGTAACGCCGCCGATGCTTCGCAACACGCCAGCGGCGCGAGCGAGCAGGCCGATGACGGTCGTCAGGTGGTCGAGCAGACGATTCAAGCCATGACCGAGCTGTCGCAGAAGATCAGCCTGTCGTGCACTCAGATCGAGACCCTGAATGCCAGCACCGACAACATCGGTCATATCCTCGATGTGATCAAAGGCATCTCCCAGCAGACCAACCTGCTGGCGCTCAACGCGGCCATCGAAGCGGCCCGTGCCGGTGAAGCCGGACGCGGTTTCGCAGTGGTGGCGGACGAGGTGCGCAACCTCGCTCACCGCACCCAGGAATCGGCGGAAGAAATCCACAAAATGATCACCTCGCTGCAGGTCGGTTCCCGTGAAGCGGTGACCACCATGAACGCCAGTCAGGCGTCCAGCGAAGAGAGCGTTGAAGTGGCGAACCAGGCCGGTCTGCGTCTGGTCAGCGTGACCCAGCGCATCGGCGAAATCGATGGCATGAATCAGTCGGTGGCCGCCGCGACCGAAGAGCAGACCGCCGTGGTGGAAACCCTCAACGTCGACGTCAACCAGATCAACCTGCTGAACCAGCAGAGCGTGGCCAACCTCAATGAAACGTTGAAGGATTGCGATGCGTTGTCGCAGCAGGCCAACCGTTTGAAACAACTGGTCGACAGCTTCAAGATCTGATCGCTTGCGGTCAAAAAACAGCCCGCTGCGGAGTGATCCGCAGCGGGCTTTTTCATGCCTTACACAAACAGCTTCAGCACATTGCCCATCGCATCATCGGCAAAGCCCTGCACGAAGTCCTTGAACCCCGGCAGCGCCTCGGGCCCACCGCTGGCCGGCTCGGCAATGATCGTCCAGGTCGCCCGCGACTTGCCCGCGCCCAACGATTCCACATTCATCGCCGCCCACAGATTGGCCACGCCCAGCGTGTTGTAGATCGTGGTCCAGGTCATGCTCAGCGCCTGGTCGTCCCGGGAATTGAGTTGCTCGACCACGACGTTGCCATCCTTGAAGAACTTCTTGCGCAGCGAAGACACGCCTTCGCCGGTCATTTCGATGTGCGACAGGGCCGGAATGAAACGGTCGAAGCCGTCGAATTTGCCCACCACTGCCCACACCTGTTTGGCGTCCACCGGCACTTCCACCGAAGACACGACGTGACAGCCGTGAGGGTTTTTGATCAGGGTGTCGGGTTGCAGATTGCTCATGGTGTTGCTCCTTGGTGGTTGACTCAGATGAAGTTGATTTCTTTCAGGTAGTCGCAGCCTCGACGCAGCAGCGCCGGGGATTTTTCCGGGTAGTGCGCGCCCATCTGCTGCACGCCGGCCTGGGCGTTGGCATGGCCGATCAGGGAGATGTCGCCGATGTCTTCCTCGAAGCCGTTGAGGTAGAAACCGAGCACGCCGAACAGCGCGTTATCCGCATCGACCCGGCCCAGTTGCTGCTGCCAGTCGGCGACGCTGACCAGCGCAAACTCGCTGCCGGTTTCGCGGAACGACGCGACGTAGGCATCCCAGCTCAGAGGCTCCGGGTTATGCAGGTTGAACACCGCCCGTTCGGGCGAATAACGGCTGGCGTGGAAGGCGATGAAGCGGGCGAGGAAGTCCACCGGCATCAGGTCGAAATTCAGCGCGAAGGCCGGCACCTGACCGAGCTGGATCGAGCCCTTGAGCATCAGCATCAAACGGTTCTTGTGTGGCTGGCAGACGCCGCTGAGGCTGTTGAAACTGATGTTGCCGGGCCGATACAGATTGACCCGTACCCCACGCTCCCGGGCCCGTTCGAGGATGCGCTCACCGACCCATTTCGACAGGTTGTAGCCGTTGCGGATGTAGATCGGCGGCGTCGGTGCGGCGGGCAATTCCAGCACCCGGCCCGCGTCGTCGACGGTGCTGGAGGCCGACAGCGTCGAGACGAAGTTGAACACCTTCTTGCTGCGCCCTTCGCACAGCCGCAGCAGGTCGAAAATCGGCTCGACGTTGTCCGCCGCCAGCGACTCGTAATCGAGCACGTGATTGACGTTGGCGGCGTTGTGCACCAGCGCGCCGAATTCGCGATCCAGTCGCTCGAAATCCTCATCGGCCAGGCCCAGTTGCGGCCGGGTGATGTCCGCCGAATAGACCCGCACCCGACTCAGGTCCAGATGCTCCAGCCGGTTCTCTCGCAGCGCTTGGGCAAAGCGTTGCGCTGCGGTTTGCCCGCCGCCTTCGCGCACCAGGCACGCCACCTCGCTGGCGCCCCACCCCAGCAGCGCCTCGACGATGTGCACACCGACAAAACTGTTGGCGCCGGTGACGATCACCTTGTGCACATCGCCCATGCGGCTGATCGGCAGCGGCTCGATATCCAGCGGTCGCTGCGCGTCGGCCATCGCCTGGGCGCTGAGCACCGCGCTGTCATCGGTGCCGCGCACCAGCGTGGCGAGCTTGGCGATGGTCGGCAGTTCGATGAAGCGGTTGATCGAAATGCTGCGACCGAATTCCTCCCGCAGACGCAGGAGCATGCGTGACAGCAGAATCGAGTGACCGCCGAGATTGAAGAAGCTTTCGTCGGTGGAAATATCGCTGGTCGGCAGCTCCAGCAACTCGCCCCAGATCTCCAGCAGCAGTGCTTCGTCAGCGTTGGCGGGCAGGCATTTGGGGCCGCTGTCCTGCACGCTGACCGGCAATTCCAGCAAGGCTTTTCGGTCGACTTTGCCGTTGGCGGCGAATGGCATGTTCGGCAGTTCTGTCCATGCCACCGGTTGCATGTAGTCGGGCAAAAACTGCTGCGCGTGAGCTTTCAAAGACTCGCGAGCGGCATCCGATTGCGGCTGGGCGAGGAACGCCAGAATCCGCCGCTGACTGTCGATCACTACGGCGATCTGCCGATACAGCTGACTCTCGCGCAGGCAGCGCTCGATTTCCTCCGGCTCGACCCGGAAACCGCGAATCTTCACCTGATTGTCGCGGCGGCCACACAGCTCGATGCCTTCCTCGCCCCACTTGGCCATGTCGCCGCTGCGGTAGGCGCGCAGATGCTGGCCGTCCGGCAACGCCAGATCCAGATAGCGCTCGGCGGTCTGCTGTGGATTGTTCAAGTAACCCAGGCACACACCGGGGCCGACGATGAACAGCTCGCCCACCGTTTGCTCCGGCACCGGTTGCAGATCGTCATCGAGGATCAGCACCTGACTGTTGGCAATCGGCCCGCCGAGGGTGCGATTGCTGTCGCCTGGTCGCAGTTGCCGCGCGGTAATCAGCACCGTGGCTTCGGTGGGGCCGTAGAGGTTGTGCAGCTTGCCCTGGCGGGTCAGTTGCTCGATCACGAACGGCTCGCACACATCGCCGCCGGTCATGATCTGCCCGACGCTCTGCAGTTGCTCCAGCGGCAGGATGCTCAACAACGCCGGCGGCAGGAACGCGTGGGTCAGTTGCCGGCGGCGGATCAGCGCCACCAGCTGCAGCGGATCGCGCCGCTGGTTGTCGTCGGGCACCACCAGTTCCGCGCCCTCTGACAAGGTCGGGAAGATGTCGATCAGCGACGAGTCAAAACTCAGCGACGAGAATTGCAGTACCCGGCTCTCGGCCCGCAACTGCGCGTAATCGGCGTACCACGCGGTGAAGTGCGCGAGGTTCGCCTGACTGAGCAGCACACCCTTCGGATGCCCGGTGGTGCCTGAGGTGTAGAGCGCCATGCACGGCGCATCGAGCTCGAGCGGGTGACGCAGCAACGGTTGCGACAGATCGACATCCGTGCGGTTGATGCGGCAGACGTCCAGACCCGGCATCGAACCGCTCAGTGGATGTTCGCCGTCGTGCAGCAACACCATCGCTCCGGCGTTTTCCAGGATGTACTGCTGGCGCTGAAGCGGATGGCTCGGTTCCAGCGGCAGATACACCGCGCCGCTGCCGAGAATTGCCAGGATCGAAGCAAACAGCGCATCGCATTTCGGCAGGCAAACCCCGACCACCCAGGGTTGCGGTTGTGTCTCCAGCATGGCCAGCAACCGTTGCTGGATCGCCCGGCTGTGATCATGCAACTGGCGGTAGCTGATCGACTGCTCGGCGAGGTGCAGCGCCGGGCGTTCCGCGTGCTCGATCAGGCTCTGTTGCAGCCGCTCGATCACCGGGATCTGCGCCTGTTGCAGCAAGGCCGGATCGGCCGTGGCATTCAGGCGATGGACGTAGGCCAGGCTGTCGAGAAACAGCAGGTTTTCCACCTGTTCGAAGTCCGGCGCACGGGCCGCTGTCGCGTGCTGGAAATACTCGGCGTCGCGGGAGAAACGGCTGACCAGCAGCGCCACTTCGTCCACCACCTGCGCCAGTGTTCGCTGGCGCAGGGCCTGACCGTTGCCGGAAGGCTCGTCGGCGATCGGCACGCGACTCAGCAGCGCCGTGTTGCACAGGCACAGCAGATCGAGCACCGGCAGTCCGCCGATGCCCGTTGCACCAATGCCCAGGCGCAAGTTCAACTGCGGTGTGGTGCCGTAATCCTGCGGCGCAAGACGGCCGTCATCGATCACCAGATCCACCGACGGAGCAATCTCCGTCAGCAATGAATGACCGTGTTGTTCGAGCTCCTGCGCCAGGTCGGTCAAGGCCTGGCTGTGGCCCCTCAGCAAAATGTCGAGACGTCTCATGTCAGCCTCCTTGTCAAACCAGGTAGTCGCGCAGGGCGTGCTGCACGCACGGTGTGTCGAGCAGTGAGCTGTTCTGGAAAAACCGCACAATGTTGCCCACCAGCGGGTGGTGGCGATTGATCGGGAAGGCCAGCCCGGCCATCTCGTCTTTCAGTGCGCGGCGGGTTGCCTCGTTGACCGGCAGGGCGTCGATCAGGCGCAGGTCGAAGGACTTCTGGATGTCGTTGGTCAGGTAATGGCCGATGAACACCGGCAGGATCTGCGCAATGCATTCGCGGTCCGCATCGCTCGCGGTGTGCCAGTAGATGCGCACCATCCGCGCCCAGAAACTCGAGTGCCGGCCCTCGTCGAGCAAGTGGTCGGCCATCAGGCCCTTGATCGATGGCTTGACCGTGTCGTCCCGGGCGAACGCCGCGACATCGCCGGTCACGGTGTTTTCGGCGATGGCCACGCAGATCAGCTCCACGGCGCTGCGCAAGTGTTGCGGGGCCAGTTCGACGGCGGCTGGAATTGCCCGGCTCAGTTCGATTTCATTCGGCAGTTCGATCGGCTCGATGCCGGTCATGGCCACGGTCTGCTGCATGAAGTCCATCGCCACCAGCGCGTGATAATCCTCGTCCACGACGACGGTCATGGCGTCGTAGCGACAGGCGAACGGGAAGGCCACGGCGAAGCGGTTCTTGGCGATGCTGCGGGCGGTCTTGTCGACGATTTCGGTTTCGAAAATCACCACGTCGTTGATGAATTTGTACAGCGTCTGCACCAGGGCGAAATCACGCTGCTCCGGGCATTCGCGCAGGAAGGTTTCGCTGAGCACCAACGGCTGGCGGCTGAGCGGATAAATCAGCCGCGCATCGTCCTCCAGCACGCGGCGCGGCCGGGTGCGGATGGTCGCGCGGCTTTCCCAGGCGTCGGCGAAAGACTGGTAGTCGGCGGCGTTCATCGGGCCACCTCCGCCAGCGGTTCGCGCATGCTCAGGCGCAGGCCGTCCCACAGGGCAATACGGCTTTCCACGGCGGCGATGGCGCTGGCATAGACCTCGGCTTCGCGCTGCGGATCGCCGTCCACCAGTCGATCCAACAGTTGCTCTGCCGCCGGGCCGTGGTCTTCGGAGTCGACTTCGATGTGTCGCTCCAGGTAGTAACGGAAGGTCGGCGCCTGTTCGACGCCGATGCCCCAGGCATCGAGCATGCGCTGGAACATGGTCGGGATCACGCTCTCGCGGCCGTGCAGGAATGCGGCAGCCACGCTGTGCCCCGGCGCATGCAGTGCGGTGTGCAACGTGTCACGGACGAACCGCGCAGCGGCCGGATCGACCTCGACGCTTTGCAGGGCGACGTCGTAACTCACGCCCTCCTGCTGCAGCGTCACGAAGCGCTCCACCGCCGTCGTGTCCGCACCGACTTCGCGCATGGCATCGAGGTACAGTTCGAAGTGACTGTAATGCCCGTGTGACAGCCGATCGTCAGATTCTTCCCCGAGCACGATTTCGTTGATCAGTCTTGCTGCGTGCGGGTCGCGCGGTGGCAACCACGGCAGACGGGTGCAAGTCAGTTCCTGCTGCAGGCGCTTGGTCAGCGACATGAAGTCCCAGACGGCAAAAACATGGGACTCCATGAACCGGCGCAATGTCGCCAATGAATCGATTTCGGAGAAGATCGGGTGAGCGCTGAGTTGGGCTTTCTTTAGTGTAAGTTGCTCTTTGGTTGGCATGGTTGCGAGACTCTGGCTAATAGGGAATAAGGACTGCTCAGTTAATCGCTAACAACGTTGAACACGTTTCTCCAGGCGAACGACAGCCTCATTCGGTTTCGATGAAAACAGGCAATGTCTGAAGGGCCCGGTACAGCAGCGGATGGACAAACCGCCGATATCCAGGCCGTGGCGCAAGGTTGTGCCGGGTTGGTGATTTCGGATCCAAACTCGGCGAAGAAAAACTAATACATCGCAAAACAACTTAACAAGTTTATTTTTAATTATTTTTAGTTGGCTGTTTTTGAAGTGTGAGTGGGCCTGATAAAACTTATAAGTTAAGTTTTATTTGGACGTAGTTACTCCTTTCGGCGGTTTATGGCCAAAATTGAACGGCAAGAGTGAATGCCTCACTCGAAGTAACTTTTAAATTAAGTAATTGAATTGATATGAGGGGATGAAGTCGGGCTGTAACGGCGCCGTTTCTTCCTGTTCCCGTGACAAGGCTCCTTCCGTAGGTTCCTGGTGCGGGGACTGCTGCCGGGGCGGCGCGTCCCCGTTCTATATTGGGTTGGCGATTCAAGGGTGCGCGTAAATCGGCGCCGCGGCTATCGTCGAAAATGACTTCCTTGCGGTGCAAATTCCGGGCTGTTCAAAGCAGAAGGGAGGTTAGAGCGCAGGCGTCGATGTGCCACGGCAAATGACCGTGACCGGTGGGGGGGATTTGTAAGCGGGTTATTCGCCGGGTGAGTGGAGGCTCACCCGGGAGGGAGGAGTCAGTGCGCCACTTTGCGGCTTTGGCCGGCGGAGCTGGCCAGGTAACGGGTGATGACCTCGACACCGCGGTTGAGGTGCTGCTCCAGCAGTGTCACGGCATGCGCGGTGTCACGCGCCTTCACGGCCTGCAACAACGCACGGTGGTCGTCCTGGGAGAGCTTGCCCAGGCCCATCGCTTCGAGATTGAAGCGCAGAAAGCGTTCTTCTTCATTCAAGCCGTCCTCCACCAGTCGCAACAGCCGGCCATTGGGCGCCTTGCAGTAGAGCGCCATGTGAAACAGACGGTTGAGCCGACCGATTTCGGTGTAGTCGTGTTCGATTTCCAGCTCTTCGATGTAGCTGGCCGCGCGTTCGTGATCGGCAGGGGTCAGCAGCGGGATCGACTGGCGCAGCGCTTCGGATTCCAGCAGGATGCGCAGCTCGTAGGTTTCGGTTGCATCGCCCTGGATCAGCGGCGCCACCACGGCGCCCTTGTGGGCAATGACATTCAGCAGGCCCTGGGCCTCGAGTTGGCGCAAGGCTTCGCGCACCGGCATGCGGCTGACACCGAACAGGTCGGCCAGATCCTGCTGCCGCACGGCGGTGCCGCAGGGCAGGCGGCCGTCGAGAATCGCGGCGCGCAAGGTTTCCTCGATGACCGAGCGCGCCAGGTGGGCGGGAATCGGGCCGTCGACTTTGATGCTGTGGAGTGGCTTGGGCTTCTGGGTCACAACTGCACACCCTATGACTGCGGTATTTGGATCCAAAGGACACTAGTGATTGCTCTACAGGTTGTCAAACCGTGTAGAAGAACCCTGTCACATCTGAAGTTTAGCGCGCCAGCGATGATCTCAGGGTGCCATTGTTTTTTGCTGGGCTAACCTTCACCATCAAGCGCTTTCCTCTCTACCCTGGATGCCTTGCATTGGCGGTACGTTTCGCGATCCCACGGATTGCGCGCTGGCTTGTCGGCGCGCTGCTGCTGGCCGGCATCATGCTGGGCGGCCTGCATGCCGATTGGGATTTTTCCGCGATCAGCCGCAAGGCCACGGCGTTGTACGGCCCGCTGGGTGCCGGGCAACAGCGGATCGATGCCTGGCAGAATCTGCTGGCCACGCAGAAGCAGGTCAGCGAGATGGAAAAGCTCAAAGTGGTGAACCTGTTTTTCAACAAACAGATGCGCTACGTCGAAGACATCGATCTGTGGCACGAGGTCGACTATTGGGAAACCCCGATCGAAGCCTTGTGGAAAGGCGCCGGCGACTGCGAAGACTACGCGATCGCCAAGTATTTCAGCCTGCGCCACCTCGGTGTGGCCAGTGACAAGTTGCGCATCACCTACGTCAAGGCCCTGCGCCAGAATCGCGCGCACATGGTCCTGACTTACTATTCCAGCCCTGACGCCATGCCGCTGGTGCTCGACAGCCTGATCGACCCGATCAAGCCGGCCGCCGAGCGAACCGATTTGCTGCCGGTCTACTCTTTCAATGCCGAAGGGTTGTACCTGCCGGGCGCCAAGGGCAACAAGAAGGTCGGTGACACCAAACGCCTGTCACGCTGGCAGGATGTGTTGAAGAAAATGCAGGCCGAAGGATTCCCGGTCGAGACGACTAACTAGGAGCACGCGCTCAGATGTCTTTGTTCAAACAGCTGTTGATCGCTATCTGTCTGTTCCTGGTGGTCGCCTTCACCGGCAGCTTCATGGTCAGTCTGGAGAGCTCGCGCACCCAGTACGTCAACCAGTTGCGCTCCCACGCCCAGGATGCGGCCACGGCGCTGGCGCTGTCGTTGACGCCGAACATCGATGACCCGGCAATGGTCGAGCTGCTGGTCAGCTCGATCTTCGACAGCGGTTATTACTCAAGCATCCGCGTGGTCGATTTGAAGACTGACCAGACCATTGTCGAGCGCAACGGCATTCCTGCGGTCACCAACGTGCCGGACTGGTTCGTCAGACTGATCGGTCTGGAACCGGCCGGTGGCGATGCGCTGGTCAGCCGTGGCTGGGAGCAGGCCGCGCGGGTCGAGGTGGTCAGCCACCCGATGTTCGCCCTGGCCAAGCTCTGGCAGAGCGCATTGGGCAGCCTGGGCTGGCTGCTGATCTGCGGTGCGGTGAGCGCAGTGCTGGGCGCGCTGTTGCTGCGTCGGCAATTGAAACCGCTGGATTACATGGTCAAGCAATCCCACGCCATCGCCCGCCGCGAATTCCTCAGCCTGCCGGACCTGCCGCGCACGCCTGAATTGCGCCGCGTGGTGCTGGCGATGAACCAGATGGTCGAGAAGCTCAAGGCGCTGTTCCAGGAGCAGGCCGAGCGCAGTGAAAAACTGCGCACCGAGTCTTATCAGGACAACCTTACGGGGCTGGCCAACCGGCGTTATTTCGAGATGCAGCTGAATGCGCGGGTGAGCAACCCGGAGCAGGCCAGCAGTGGTTACCTGCTGCTGCTGCGAGTCAAGGATCTGGCCGGATTGAACCAGCGTCTTGGCGGTCAACGCACCGATGAGTTGTTGAAAGCGGTCGGCGAGCAACTGTCCCGCGAGTGCGCCCGATACCCGGAAACCCAGAACCTCGTCACCCGCATTCGCGGCGGTGAATTCGCCGTGCTGGCGCCGGGGCTGACCCGTGAAGAAGCGCTGCAACTGGCACAGAGTCTCGACAGTGCGTTGAGCAGCCTGCATGCGACAGGCGCTACAGACGTGGCAGCCGTGGCTTCTATCGGTCTGGCGCCGTTCGCTCACGGCGACTCACCGCAAGCGGTTCTCAGCCTCGGCGATCAGGCGCTGGCCCAGGCCGAAGGGCAGGGCGAGCAGAACTGGGCGTGCCTCGATCAGAGCCTGGTGGCGGACGTCGGTGATGATCACCACGCCTGGCACCGCTTGCTCGATCAGGCCTTGAACCAGCGGCGTTTCGAGCTGTTTTTCCAGCCAGTGGTGGCGGCGCAGGACACGCAACTGGTGCTGCATTACAAAGTGCTGTCGCGTTTGCTCGACGAGCAGGGTCAGACCATTCCCGCCGGACGCTTCCTGCCGTGGCTGGAGCGCTTCGGCTGGACCGCGCGGCTGGACCGGTTGATGCTTGAGCAGGTGCTGGAACAAATGGCCGGCCATGAACAATCCCTGGCGCTGAACCTGTCCTCGGCGACCCTGGCCGATCCGCAGGCGTTGAACAAAGTGTTCGAGATTCTGCGGGCGCATTCCAACCTCGGTGCGCGCCTGACCCTGGAAATCGGCGAGGAACAATTGCCGGAGCAAGCGGTGCTGGAGCAGTTGACCCGGCGTTTGCGCGAACTCGGTTTCTCCCTCAGCCTGCAGCGCTTCGGCGGGCGGTTCAGCATGATCGGCAACCTGGCCCGGCTGGGGCTGGCGTACCTGAAGATCGACGGCAGCTACATCCGGGCGATCGATCAGGAAAGCGACAAGCGTCTGTTCATCGAAGCGATCCAGCGTGCGGCGCACAGCATCGATCTGCCGTTGATTGCCGAGCGGGTCGAGACACAAGGGGAATTGTCGGTGATTCGCGAGATGGGGTTGTATGGGGTTCAGGGGCAGCTGTTCGGTGAGCCCAAGCCCTGGAAATAATGCAGCGCCAAACTGATCGTTCCCATGCTCCGCGTGGGAACGATCGACTGTAGGCAGATCAGATCAAGCCGCCCTCATCCTCATCGATCAACTGGCTCAACCCGCCCAGCGCTTCCCGCGCCTGGGTCCGGTCCATCAGCTTGGCCTGGGCCGCCGGTGGCAGGTCGGTGACGCGGATCACGCCTTTCTGGGTCAGGACCTGAATCAGGTCGTCGAGTACCCGGATCATTTCCAGGTCGCTCTGCTTGAGCTGTTTGAGGCTGTTCTCCACGGCCTCGTTGGCGTACCAGGCCTGGATTTCGTGGTGGTCGGCCGGCAGCGTTTCCGTGGCCTCGGCGTAGGCCGCAGCTTCCACGCGAATCAACTGACCCTGCGCATCGCGTTGCACGTAAAACATTGAGCATCCCTCGGAAATGGACCAGCGTCATGCTGTCAGCAGCATAGCCAACTGCGCGCGAGTATGCGGTGCGCCGACGAAATCGTCACCGGTTCAAGCGCCGAAAACGCGACGGCCGCCCCATGTGGGGCGGCCGTTGTTCACGCATCAGCTGTTGTTGTGGTCGACCTTGATGGTCGGATCACTGCCGGCAATCAGGTTGTGAATGTTGGCCGTGGACCAGTTGTTGCCTTCCAGTTTGATCGTCACGTCCGGTGTGGCGGCTGCGGCATCGCCCGAGTTGAACTTGCCGCCGGAGCTGACTTGCAGCGACGACACGCCGTCGACCGTGGTGATCTTCAGGAAGTTGTCGATGGTGCTGCCGGTCTCGCCCTGCAACAGGTCACGCAGGTCGATGCGGTCGCCTTCGCTGGCCTTGAAGTCCTTGATCACGTCGTTGCCGGTGTCGCCCGCCTTCCAGACGAAGGTGTCCGCACCGGAACCACCGATCAGGATGTCGTTGCCCTGACCACCGATCAGTGTGTCGTTACCGGTGCCGCCGAGCAGGATGTCATTGCCCTTGCCGCCGTCGAGCAGGTCGTTGCCGCCCGAGCCGAACAGGATGTCATTGCCCGCGCCGCCCAGCAGTGTGTCGTTGCCGTCGTGGTCACCGGACACATCGAACGCCTGGTAGTGCTCGGTGATGTACTGGTGCACGTTGCTGGTGGTGACTTTGCTGACGTCGACCCCGGTTTCCTTGGCCACGAACGCCTGCATCGCCTGATAACCCTCGCCGGCAATGCCGTTGAAGCTCACCAGGTCGCCGAACAGGATGTCGTTGCCGTCGCCACCACTGACCGTGTCGTTGCCCGGCATCGTCGCTTCGGTGTGACCGATGATCGAGTTGGCCAGGTCCTTCGGATCGATGTTGGTCTGTGGCGTCTTGTCCGAATCGTACGGTTTCAGGTCGTTGAGGCTGACACCGTTGTTGAGGCCGATCGCTTCGACGTTCGACAGACCGCTCAGCAGCGCGAAGCCGGCGGCGGAGTTGTCGGTGGTGCTCGACGAGGTGCTGCTGCCGCTACCGGCCAGGCTCGAGATCTCGTAGGTGCCATCACCCTGGGCGTGGATGGTGCCCAGGCTGTTCCAGTTCCAGTAGCCGTTCTTGTACGTCTGCAACACGACCTCGCCGGAGGTGTTGATGCTCAGGTAGTGGGTGCTGTCGATGTAGGTGGCGAAGCTGTTGCCCAGCTTGTAGTTGCTGGTTTTCACCACATCATCGAGCTTCACGTTGCCGTACAGCGTCGGGTTGGTCTGCTCGTTGCTTTGGTAGTAGGTCGGCTGGCCGTCGGTGATGAAGTACGTGAGGTTCTTCGCCCCGGTGTTGGCCAGCGCTTCGGCGCTCTGGAAGAAGTTCGCCGTGGCCTTGAACACGTCCTCGTAGTTGGTGCCGCCGCCGGACGACATCGAGTCCAGCACGGCCTTGAGCAAGGTCAGTGCGTTCGGGTCGTTGAGGTTCACCGACACCGACTTGTTGACCTGGGTGTCGAAGTCCACCAGGAAGATGTTTACCGTTCCCGAGTTGCTGCCGCCCAGGCTCTGCTTGAGGGTGTTGAACACCGATGTCAGCGAGTCCTTGGCCGCATTGATCGACGAGGCGCTCATACTGCCCGAGCTGTCGACCATGAACGCGATGTTGTAGTTGGTGCCCGGCACCACGGTCAGGCCGCCGATGTCGGCAACCATGATGTCGTTGCCGTCGGTGCCGACGAAGTTGTCGTCACCCGAAGTGGCGACCGCCGCGTTATACACCGCCGGGACCACGGTGACCGGGATGGTCGCGGTGGTGCTGGCCGAACCGCCGACCTGTTCGGTGGAGGTCGAGGTCACGGTCAGGTTGAACTGGCCGTTGTAGTAGGTCGGCGGGGTCACGGTCAGGGTGCCGAGGTTCCAGCCGGTGACGTTGGCGTCGCCGCTGGTGGCGGTCACGGTGAAGCTGTGGCCTGCGCCGTCGCTGAGCACCGAACCGACCGGTGCGCCGCTGATCTTGATGCTCAGGGTTTCCGAACCGTCGGTATCGGTCAGCGCGGTGCTGATCGACGACAGTTTCACGGTGGTGCCTTCGGCGCCGGTGTTGAGTTTGTAGCCGTCGTAATAGCCTTCGCCGTTGCTGCCGTGCAGATCGGAGACTGTCACGCCGGCATTCACCAGATCCTGCACGCCGGTGTAGATCGGCACGCCGGCACTGCTCAGGTCGATCGGCGTGCTGCCGTTGACCGACAGGTTGACGTCGTAGCTGCCCGGGCCGCTCTGGTTGTGGTGGTAGATGTCCAGGGTGTAGTAGCCGCTGGTGGTCGGGGTGAACGAACCGTTGAGGTTGCCGCCCGCGCCCCACGTCGTGGACGCCACGCTCTTGCCGCCGATGGTCACCAGCAGGCTGTCGTCTCCGGTGCCGCTGAAAGTGTAGGTCTTGCCGGCTTCCAGATAGATCAGGCCCGAAGTCTTCGACGCAGTACCGGCGGTCACACTGCCGTCGGACTGCACGTTGTTCACGGTACCGCTGGTGTTCGGCTTGCCGGCACCGTCGATCACGTTTTTCAGGGTGGTCGAGTTGGCGCCGCTGCCGTCGGTGCCCAGGCCCGACAGACCGGTCCAGACTTCCTTGATCAGCCCGGTGGACTTCACGCTGTTGTCGGCCACCGACAGGGTCGGTGCATCCGCCACCGGGGTGATGTCGATCTTCACGGTGCTGGTGTTGCCCAGCAACTGGCCGTCGGTTGGCTGGAATTTGATCTGCGCGTAGTCGGCCTGGTTGTTGCCAACGCCAGTGCCACCGTACCCGTTCACACCCGACTCGTTGGCATCCGGCAGGAAGCGCAGCTTGCCGGCGTCGATGTCAGCCTTGCTGAAGGTCTGGTTGTTAGCGACGTCTTTCCAGGTCGAACCGTCCAGGTACTGCAGTTTGCCTTCGCCCGGCAGTTGGGTGATTTTCACGCCCAGGCTGCTGGCCGGGCTGTCGACATCGCTGACGCCGAAGGTCGACCAGCCGAGGATCAGCGGGGTGTCTTCGGTGCCGGTGACGTTGACCGGTGCAGCGACCGGCGCGTCGTTGACCGCCACCACGTTGACCGTGGTGGTCGCGGTGTTGGAGTAGTTGCCGCCATCGGTCACGGTCACGGTGATGATCCGTGGCACGGTGCTCGGGTCTTCACTGCTGTTGGTGAAGCTGATGTTCTTGATCGCCTGCATGTAGTCGGCCAGCGTCGCGTTACCCGACAGGGTCAGGGTGACGGTGCCGTTGGTGCTGTTGGCATTGATGGTGATGCCGTTGACGCTGTTGCCCAGGTTCAGCGCATCGCCGTCCTGACGGTTGGTCAGCACGACGGTGGCGCCGGTCAGCATGGTGCTGTCCGGGTCGGTGATCTTGATATCGGTGTCGGCAATCGACACACCTGCGCCCGGGGTGTTCTCGGTGAAGGTCACCTTGTAGTCGGCACCCGTTGCGCCGCTGGAGTTGTTGGCGTCGAGGTCGATGACCGGCGGTGCATCGTTGTCGATGATCGAGGTGCTGACGCTGCCATTGGTGCTGCTGACCGCCAGGTTTTCGAAGTTGCCACCGGTGGCCGAATCGATCTTGACTACGAAGTTTTCGGTGCCTTCGGTGATCTTGTCGTCGATGGTCGCAACGTTGAACTGCGCGCTGCTGGCACCGGCCGGGATCTTCACGGTGTACACGCCGGTGAAGTCCGAACCGTCGGCGGCGGTGCCGCTGTAGACGATTTTCAGGGTGACTTCGGTCTGCGCCGGGTTGGTCAGGCTGACGGTGTAGGTTGCGGTCTGGCCTTCGGTCACCGAGGTGCTGCCGGTGATGCTGACGGTGGTGGTGTCGACGGTATCGGTGACGCTGGTCACCGCTGGTGTGTTGCTGGTCACCAGGTTCTCGAAATTGCCGCCCGTGGCGTTGGTAATCGTGGCCTGAACATTGCCGGCGTCTTTGTAGACGTCATCGGCTGGCGCAGGAACGGTCACGGTGCCGGTGGTTTTTCCGGCTTCGATGGTGATCACCGAACCGTTGCTCAGGGTCACGGTCACTGGCGAGCCAGCGGCGTTGGTCAGGGTTGCGGTGTAGGTGATCGAGCCGCCTTCGGCCACGGTGCTGGTCGCGCTGAGTGACAGGTTGGTGGTGTCGACGGTGTCGGTCACGGTGGTGCTGACCGGCGTCTTGTCGGCCACCAGGTTTTCGTAGTTGCCGCCAGAAACGTTGGTGATCGAGTTGGTCAGCGGTGTGTGACCGGTCAACGCGTCGTTTGGCGCGGTGGTGGTCACGGTGCCGCTGGTTTTGCCCACTTCGATGGTGATCGACTGACCGTTGGCCAGGGTCACGGTTACCGGCGAGCCCGTCACCGGCGCACCCACGGTGGCGGTGTAGGTGACGTTGCCACCTTCGGCTGCCGTCGTGGTCGCGGTCAGCTTCACGGTGGTGGTGTCGATGGTGTCGGTGACGCTGGTCACCGCTGGCGTGGTGCTGGTCACCAGGTTTTCGAAGTTACCGCCGGTGGCGTTAGTGATCGTGGCCTGAACATTGCCGGCGTCTTTGTAGACGTCATCGGCTGGCGCGGGAACGGTCACGGTGCCGGTAGTTTTGCCAGCTTCGATGGTGATGACGGAGCCGTTGCTCAGCGTCACGGTCACCGGGGTGCCGGCAGGATTGGTCAGGGTAGCGGTGTAGATGATCGAACCGCCCTCGGCCACGGTGCCGGTCGCGCTGAGGGTCAGGTTGGTGGTGTCGACGGTGTCGGTGACGGTAGTCGAAACCGGGGTTTTATCAGCAACCAGATTTTCGTAGTTACCGCCGCTCACACCAGTGATTGCGTTGGTCAGTGGCGCATGACCGGTCAACACGTCGTTCGGCGCGGTGGTGGTGACGGTGCCGGTGGTTTTACCCACTTCGATGGTGATCGACTGACCGTTGGCCAGGGTCACGGTCACTGGCGAGCCAGTTACAGGCGCGCCGACGGTGGCGGTGTAAACAACGTTGCCACCTTCGGCCGCTGTCGCGGACGCGGTCAGCTTCACGGTAGTGGTGTCGATGGTGTCGGTGACGCTGGTCACCGCTGGTGTGGTGCTGGTCACCAGGTTTTCGAAGTTACCGCCGGTGGCGTTAGTGATCGTGGCCTGCACGTTGCCGGCGTCTTTGTAGACGTCATCGGCTGGCGCAGGAACGGTCACGGTGCCGGTGGTTTTTCCGGCTTCGATGGTGATCACCGAACCGTTGCTCAGGGTCACGGTCACTGGCGAGCCAGCGGCGTTGGTCAGGGTTGCGGTGTAGGTGATCGAGCCGCCTTCGGCCACGGTGCTGGTCGCGCTGAGTGACAGGTTGGTGGTGTCGACGGTGTCGGTCACGGTGGTGCTGACCGGCGTCTTGTCGGCCACCAGATTTTCGTAGTTGCCGCCCGTCACGTTGGTGATCGCGTTGGTCAACGGCGCATGGCCGTTGAGCGCATCGTTTGGCGCGGTGGTGGTCACGGTGCCGGTGGTTTTACCCACTTCGATGGTGATGCTCTGGCCATTCGACAGGTTCACGGTCACTGGCGAGCCAGTCACCGGCGCGCCCACAGTCGCGGTGTAGGTGACAGTGCCGCCTTCAGCCGCCGACTCGGTCGCGGTCAGTTTGACCGAGGTGGTGTCGATGGTGTCAGTGACCTGGGTCACGGCAGGAACAGTGCTTGGTACCAGATTCTCGAAGTTGCCACCGCTGGCGTTGGTAATCGTGGCCTGCACGTTGCCGGCGTCTTTGTAGACGTCATCGGCTGGCGCAGGAACGGTCACGGTGCCGGTGGTTTTTCCGGCTTCGATGGTGATCACCGAACCGTTGCTCAGGGTCACGGTCACTGGCGAGCCAGCGGCGTTGGTCAGGGTTGCGGTGTAGGTGATCGAGCCGCCTTCGGCCACGGTGCTGGTCGCGCTGAGTGACAGGTTGGTGGTGTCGACGGTGTCGGTCACGGTGGTGCTGACCGGCGTCTTGTCGGCCACCAGATTTTCGTAGTTGCCGCCCGTCACGTTGGTGATCGCGTTGGTCAGCGGCGCATGACCGTTCAGCGCATCGTTCGGCGCGGTGGTGGTCACGGTGCCGGTGGTTTTACCCACTTCGATGGTGATCGACTGACCATTGGCCAAGGTCACAGTCACAGGCGACCCGGTCACTGGCGCGCCAACAGTCGCGGTGTAAGTGACGGTGCCACCTTCAGCGGCTGTTTCGGAAGCGGTCAGCTTCACGGTCGTCGTGTCGATGGTGTCGGTGACTTCCGTTACTGCTGGAACAGTGCTCGGAACCAGGTTCTCGAAGTTGCCACCGGTTGCATCCTTGATGGTCACTTCGACTTTACCGGCGTCCTTGTAGACGTCATCGGCAGGTGCTGGAACGGTCACGGTGCCGGTGGTTTTACCGGCTTCGATGGTGATGATTGCGCCGTTCGACAGGGTCACGGTCAGCGGGGTGCCGGCAGGGTTGGTCAAGGTCGCGGTATAGGTGATCGAGCCACCTTCGGCCACGGTGCCCGTCGCGGTCAGCGACAGATTGGTGGTGTCGACGGTGTCGGTCACGGTAGTGCTGACCGGCGTCTTGTCGGCCACCAGACTCTCGTAGTTACCGCCGCTCACACCAGTGATTGCGTTGGTCAGTGGCGCATGACCGTTGAGCGCATCGTTTGGCGCAGTGGTGGTGACGGTGCCGGTGGTCTTGCCCACCTCGATGGTGATCGATTGACCGTTGGACAGCGTCACGGTGACGGGCGAACCGGTTACAGGTGCACCCACGGTCGCGGTGTAGGTGACGGTGCCGCCTTCAGCCGTCGACTCGGTCGCGGTGAGTTTGACCGTGGTGGTGTCGATGGTGTCGGTGACTTCGGTCACGGCCGGAACCGTGCTTGGCACCAGATTCTCGAAGTTGCCACCGGTGGCGGTCGAAATGGTCGTTTCGACTTTGCCGGCGTCCTTGTAGACGTCGTCCTTCGGTGCATCGACGGTCACGGTGCCGGAGGTTTTGCCGGCCTCGATGGTGATCACGGCGCCGTTGCTCAACGTTACGGTCACCGGGGTGCCGGCGGCGTTGGTCAGGGTCGCGGTGTAGGTGATCTGGCCACCTTCGTTGACTTCCGGCGTGGCGCTCAGGGTCAGGTTGGTCGTGTCGACGGTGTCGGTCACGGTGGTGCTGACCGGGGTTTTGTCAGCCACGAGGTTTTCGTAGTTGCCGCCGCTCACACCAGTGATCGAGTTGGTCAGTGGTGCATTGCCGGTCAACGCATCGTTCGGCGCGGTGGTGGTGACGGTGCCGGTGGTTTTGCCGACTTCGATGGTGATCGATTGACCGTTGGCCAGGGTCACGGTCACTGGTGAACCAGTCACCGGAGCGCCGACGGTCGCGGTGTAGGTGACGGTACCGCCTTCGGCAGCGGTTTCGGAAGCAGTCAGCTTCACGGTTGTCGTATCGAGGGTGTCGGTCACTTCGGTAACGGCCGGAACAGTGCTCGGCACCAGGTTTTCGAAGTTGCCACCGGTTGCATCCTTGATGGTGACTTCGACTTTGCCGGCGTCTTTATAGACATCATCGGCTGGCGCCGGAACGGTCACGGTGCCGGTAGTTTTGCCAGCTTCGATGGTGATGACGGAGCCGTTGCTCAACGTCACGGTCACCGGGGTGCCAGCCGGGTTGGTCAGGGTCGCGGTGTAGGTGATCGAGCCACCTTCGGCCACGGTGCCGGTCGCAGTCAGCGTCAGGTCGGTGGTGTCGACGGTGTCGGTCACTTCGGTGACGGCCGGAACAGTGCTTGGCACCAGGTTCTCGAAGTTGCCACCGGTGGCATCCTTGATGGTCACTTCGACTTTGCCGGCGTCTTTGTAAACGTCATCGGCAGGTGCCGGAACGGTCACGGTGCCAGTGGTTTTGCCGGCTTCGATGGTGATGACGGAGCCATTGCTCAGGGTCACGGTCACTGGCGTGCCAGCCGGATGGGTCAGGGTGGCGGTGTAAACGATGGAGCCGCCTTCGGCCACGGAACCTGTCGCGTTGAGGGTCAGGTTGGTGGTGTCGACGGTGTCGGTGACAGTGGTGCTGACCGGGGTTTTGTCGGCCACGAGGTTTTCGTAGTTGCCGCCGCTCACACCGGTGATCGAGTTGGTCAGCGGTGCATGGCCGGCCAGTACGTCATTCGGTGCGGTGGTGGTGACGGTGCCGCTGGTTTTGCCGACTTCGATGGTGATCGACTGACCATTGGCCAGGGTCACAACCACAGGCGAGCCGGTTACCGGGGCGCCCACCGTCGCGGTGTAAGTAACGGTCCCGCCTTCAGCAGCCGATTCGGTCGCGGTCAGTTTGACGGTCGAAGTGTCGATGGTGTCGGTGACCTGGGTCACGGCCGGCACAGTGCTTGGCACCAGGTTTTCGAAGTTGCCGCCGGTTGCGCCGGTAATGGTCGCTTCGACTTTGCCGGCATCCTTGTAGACGTCATCGGCCGGAGCCGGAACGGTCACGGTGCCGGTGGTCTTGCCGGCCTCGATGGTGATGACTGCACCGTTCGACAGGGTCACGGTGACCGGAGTGCCGGCCGGATTGGTCAGGGTCGCGGTGTAGATGATCGAGCCGCCCTCGGCCACGGAATCGGTAGCGCTCAGGGTCAGGTTGGTGGTGTCGACTGTGTCGGTGACGGTGGTCGAAACCGGAGTCTTGTCGGCGACCAGATTTTCGTAGTTGCCGCCGCTCACACCGGTGATCGCGTTGGTCAGCGGTGCGTTGCCGGCCAATGCGTCATTCGGTGCGGTGGTGGTCACCGTGCCGGTGGTTTTGCCGACTTCGATGGTGATCGATTGACCGTTGGCCAGCGTCACGGTGACCGGCGAGCCAGTCACTGGTGCGCCGACGGTGGCGGTATAAGTGACAGTGCCGCCTTCAGTTGCTGACTCAGTCGCGGTGAGTTTCACCGTGGTGGTGTCGACGGTATCGGTCACTTCGGTGACGGCCGGAACGGTGCTTGGCACCAGGTTCTCGAAGTTGCCGCCGGTGGCGTCCTTGATGGTGACTTCGACTTTTCCGGCGTCTTTGTAAACGTCATCAGCAGGCGCCGGGACGGTCACGGTGCCGGTGGTTTTACCGGCTTCGATCGTGATGACGGAGCCATTGCTCAACGTCACGGTCACTGGCGTACCGGCCGGATTGGTCAGGGACGCGGTGTAGGTGATCGAGCCACCTTCGGCCACGGTGCCGGTCGCAGTCAGCGTCAGGTCGGTGGTGTCGACGGTGTCGGTCACGGCGGTGCTGACCGGGGTTTTGTCAGCCACGAGGTTTTCGTAGTTGCCGCCGCTCACGCCGGTGATTGCGTTGGTCAGCGGTGCGTTGCCGGCCAATGCGTCATTCGGTGCGGTGGTGGTCACCGTGCCGGTGGTTTTGCCGACTTCGATGGTGATCGATTGACCGTTGGCCAGCGTCACGGTGACCGGCGAGCCAGTCACTGGTGCGCCGACGGTGGCGGTATAAGTGACAGTGCCGCCTTCAGTTGCTGACTCAGTCGCGGTGAGTTTCACCGTGGTGGTGTCGACGGTATCGGTCACTTCGGTGACGGCCGGAACGGTGCTTGGCACCAGGTTCTCGAAGTTGCCGCCGGTGGCGTCCTTGATGGTGACTTCGACTTTTCCGGCGTCTTTGTAAACGTCATCAGCAGGCGCCGGGACGGTCACGGTGCCGGTGGTTTTACCGGCTTCGATCGTGATGACGGAGCCATTGCTCAACGTCACGGTCACTGGCGTACCGGCCGGATTGGTCAGGGTCGCGGTGTAAACGATCGAACCGCCTTCGGCCACGGAACCGGTGGCGCTCAGCGACAGGTTGGTGGTGTCGATGGAGTCGGTGACGGTGGTGGTCGCTGGTGTCGTGTTCGGCACCAGACTCTCGAAGTTGCCGCCGGTGGCGCCGGTAATCGTGGTGCTGACGGTGCCGCCGTTGTTGTAAACGTCATTCGGTGCGGTCGGCACGTTGACGCTGCCGGTGGTTTGGCCGGCGCCGATGGTGATGGTCGAACCGTTCGACAGGGTGACGGTCACCGGCGTCTGGGCCGGGTTGGTCAGGGTTGCGGTGTAGGTAATCTGGCCACCTTCGACCACAGTGCCGGTGGCGGTAAGGGTCAGGTTGGTGGTGTCAACCGAATCGACAATGTTGGTGACGGCCGGCGTCGGGTTCGGCACCAGGTTTTCGAAGTTGCCGCCGGTGGCGCCGGTGATGGTGGTGGTGACGGTGCTGCCGTTGTTGTAGACGTCATTCGGTGCGGTCGGCACGTTGACGGTGCCGGTGGTCTGGCCGGCGCCAATGGTGATGGTCGAACCGTTGGACAGGGTCACGGTCACCGGCGTCTGTGCCGGGTTGGTCAGCGTGGCGGTGTAGGTGATCTGACCGCCTTCGGTGACGCTGTTGCCCGCCGTCAGGGTGACGGTGGTGGTGTCGATGGTGTCGGTGACCTGGGTCGTGGCCGGGGTGGTCGGCGGGGTCACGGTGATGCCGTTGCCGCCGGTGGTGCCGGTGACCGTCACGTCGATCTGGGTCGGGTCGTTATAAACAGTGTCGTTGGGTGCCAGTGGCACGTTGACGGTGCCGGTGGTGGAACCGGCCGGAATCACGATCACCGCGCCGTTGGACAAGGTGATGGTCAGGTCGGTCAGCGGCGCCTGGGTCAGGGTCGCGGTGTACACCAGCACGCCGCCGGCTTCAGTGATGCTCGGCGTGGCGCTGAGGCTCAGGGTCGATTCGCGCAGGGCGTTGGCGGTGGTATCGGTGGTCTGGCCACCGGTGATGTTCTGCGCGGCCTGGCCGGCAGCGTTGATGCCCGCAGTCGGGAAGCCGATGGTCGGGTCGACACGGCCTGCAGTCGCATCGAGCATCACGAAGCTGTGACCGCCACCGGCGGCGCCGCCAGTCCCTGCGGCGCTCGGGCCGGCAGCGGTGGCTTCAAGGGCGGTGGTCGGGTCGACGCCAGCGGCGATGGCTTGTTGCAGTTCTTCTACCGACGGCGCGGCTTGCGCGGTGGCTTCGGCCAGGTCGGTGCTGGAATCCGGGGTATCAGCGCTCCACTGAGTGTCGCGGCCCAGATCGATCGTGCGGCCATCGGCCAGTTCCAGGGACACGGCGCCGGAAACGCCGGTATCGACCTGATCGCCGGCAAACAGCCGGTCGCCTTCAACGAGTACGCGACGGACGCCCTCTGGGGACACCACGAAAACCTGACCGACAATGCTTTTGACGATGGCAACAACACTGCTCATTGAAGACTCTCCGGGTGTCACGTTCAGTTGACTTCCATAGATCTGATGGCTGTCTGCGCCGATTCAGTCTGGACGTACTTTAAAAAAAGGTGAAACAAACTTGACGCTACTATTCGTCAATATTTTGGCTAGATTCTTTCGCTATTAACTTTATGCCAAACTATTGACCTTCTGGGTGCCATCCTAAACAATCGTCCCAGTAATGTCACATTGATATTTATGCGGCGACCTGCCCTTCAGCGTGTGATCCAGTTCCGGTTTTAAACTTTCCGACATACGGTCATTCCGGTTGCCATCTTCCGACGCAGCTCAACAATTTGCTGTGATTCAAGACAAGAAGTTCTGGGAAATCTTTACCATGCGTTCGCATCTGCTCAAGGCTCTACCCTTCGCTCTCGCCGCCTCTTTCGTACAAGCACAATCCTTACCAGAAGCCATGCAGCAGGCGCTGGATGTCCATCCGGAAATCCAGGCAGGGGTCAACAGTCGGCTGGCCGCGGATTATCAGTTAAAGGCTGCAAAAGGTGGATACCTGCCCAAGGTCGATCTGCTGGGCGGTTATGGCCGTGAAGGCACCGACAGCGTGACCACCCGCGCCAATGGTGGCGGCAATCACTGGGAAACCCTGAATCGCAGCGAGTCAAGTTTGCGTCTGTCGCAAATGGTTTTTGACGGTTTTGCGACGTCCAGCGAAGTCGGGCGTCAACAAGCCACCGTCAACTCACGCGCCTATTCCTTGCTCGGCACTTCCGAGCGCACTGCGCTGACTGTGGCCCAAGTTTACCTGGACGTGCTGACCCGTCGCGAATTCGTGCGTCTGGCCGAAGAAAACCTCAAGAGCCACCAGCGTATCTACGACCAGATCCAGCTGCGCACGCAGCGCGGCGTCGGCAGCGGTGCCGACCTCGATCAGGCCGAAGCGCGGATGGCCCAGGCCCGCAACAACCTGATCACCGAGCAGACCAACCTCGCCGACTCGGAAACCAACTTCCTCAGCGCCGTCGGCCAGATGCCCGATCAACTGGAGCGTCCGGCGCCGTTCATGGCGATGATGCCGGCCAACCTGAATGAAGCCCGCCAGCAGATGCTGGAAAACAGCCCGATCCTGCGCTCGGCCGAGTCCGACATCGCTGCTGCCGAAAAGCAGTACGAGACCGCCAAGTCGACCTTCTACCCGCGCTTCGACGCCGAGCTGGGCCGCACTGCCGACAACGACCTCGACGGCCAGAACGGGCACAACAACGAATGGCAGGCCATGTTGCGCATGCGCTTCAACCTGTATTCGGGCGGCAGCAACAAGGCGGATCTGGAATCCAAGTCCTACCTGTCGAACCAGGCGCTGGACATCCGCAACAACGCCCTGCGTCAGTTGAATGAAGAACTGGGCCTGGCCTGGAACGCCCTGAACAACGCCAACGCCCAGGTGCCGATTGCTCAGCAGTACGTTGATCACAGCACTTCGGTGCGCACCGCTTACCAGCGCCAGTTCAGCCTCGGCGAACGCACCCTGCTGGATTTGCTCGACAGTGAAAACGAGTTGTTCACCGCCTCGCGGCGTCTGGCTGAAATCAAAAACATTCAGTTATTTACTCAGTACCGAATCAAGGCGACCATGGGCGAATTGCTCAAGAGCCAGGGAGTGGTCGCACCCTTGGCATCCGTTGTGCAGAACGACGTGAAGCCCAAGGTCCAGCTGCCTGGGATGAATTGAGTTGTCCCTTTTCAACTGCTAAAGAGTGTCGAGCGTGGAATCAGAAGTCAGTCGAGTTCATCTCAGTCATGATCCACGCGCGTTGCACGACGATCCGTTACTGGATGGTCTGCTCGCTCTTTGCATGCTCCACCAGAAACCTGCCAGCGCGGCGATGCTGACCACCGGCCTGCCGCTGCCCAAACAACGCCTGAGTGTCGAGCTGCTGCCCCGTGCGGCGGCGCGCGCCGGGCTGCAAGGGCGGGTGCTGCAGCGCAAGCTCGAAGAAATTCCGGCGATTGCCATGCCGGCGCTGCTGCTGCTCAAGGATGGCCGCAGTGCCGTCTTGCTCGGCTGGCAGGGCGAGAACGAAGCACGGGTGCTGCTCAGCGAAACCGACGGCGGCGAATCCCTGGTCAGCCGCGAGTTGCTGGCCGACGACTACACCGGCAAAGTGTTCTTCGCTCAGCCCCAGCACAAATTCGACGTCAACCACGGCACGCTGATCCCGCGTGCGCGCTCGTGGTTTCGCGACACCCTCAAGCGTTCGCGCTGGCTGTATGCCGATGCGATCGCCGCCAGTTTCCTGATCAACATCATCGCCATGGCCGCGCCGCTGTTCGTGATGAACGTCTACGACCGCGTGGTGCCGAACCAGGCCGAAGCGACCCTGTGGGTGCTCGCGCTGGGCATCACCGGCGCCTACATGTTCGACCTGATCCTCAAGAGTCTGCGCAGCCTGTGCCTGGATCTGGCTGGCAAGAAAACCGACCTGATCATCTCCGCCACGCTGTTCGAACGCATCGTCGGCATGGCCATGAAATACCGCCCGGCACGGGTCGGCAGCTTTGCCCAGAACATCCACGAGTTCCAGAGCCTGCGCGACTTCCTCGCCTCGCTGACCCTGACCAGCCTGATCGACCTGCCGTTCACCCTCCTGATCTTCATTGTCATCGCGATACTCGGCGGGCATCTGGTGTGGATTCCGGTGCTGGCCTTTCCTATTGCGCTGCTGATCGGCTATGCGTTGCAGAAGCCGTTGGTGGCGACCATGGAGCGCACCATGGCGCTGGGCGCCGAGCGTCAGTCGAGCCTGATCGAAACCCTCGCCGGCCTCGACGCGGTGAAGGTCAACAACGCCGAAAGCGAACGCCAGTATCAGTGGGAGCAGACCATCGGCACCCTCAGCCGCCTCGAGTTGCGGGTGAAAATGCTCTCCGGCCTGGCGATGAACATCACCCTGCTGATCCAGCAACTGGCCGGGGTGATCATGATCGTCTTCGGCGTGTACCAGATCATCGCCGGCAACCTGAGCATGGGCGGCCTGATCGCTTGCTACATGCTCAGTGGCCGCGCCCTCAGCCCGCTGGCGTCGCTGTCCGGTCTGTTGACCCGTTACCAGCAGGCACGGGTGACCATGACTTCGGTCGACCAGATGATGGAGTTGCCTCAGGAGCGCAATTTCGAAGAGCGCCCGCTGAGCCGCAAGGTCCTGCAAGGCGCCATCGAATGCCGCCAGCTCAGCTTCACCTACCCGGAACAACAGAACCCGGCGCTGAAGAACATCAACCTGGTAATCCGTCCCGGCGAGAAGATCGGCATCATCGGCCGCAGCGGTTCCGGCAAAAGTTCGCTGGCGAAATTGCTGGTCGGCCTCTATCAGCCGGACGACGGCGCGTTGCTGGTGGACGGTGTCGATATCCGCCAGATCGACGTCAGCGAGCTGCGCTACAACATCGGCTATGTGCCGCAGGATATCCAACTGCTGGCCGGCACCCTGCGCGACAACCTGATTTCCGGCGCCCGTTACGTCGAGGACGAGCTGGTGCTGCAGGCGGCTGAACTGGCGGGTGTCCACGAATTCGCCCGCCTGCACCCGCAGGGCTATGAGCTGCAAGTCGGCGAGCGCGGGCAGAACCTGTCCGGCGGTCAGCGCCAGAACGTCGCCCTGGCCCGGGCGCTGTTGCTCAACCCGCCGATCCTGTTGCTCGACGAACCGACCAGCGCCATGGATAACACCGGCGAAGAACGCCTCAAGCAGCGCCTCGCGGCGGTGGTGGAAAACAAGACCGTGGTCCTGGTGACGCACCGGGCATCGCTGCTGTCGCTGGTCGATCGCCTGCTGGTGGTCGACCGTGGGCAGATCCTCGCCGACGGCCCGAAAGCGGCCGTCATGGAAGCGTTGAAGAAGGGGCAGATCAGTGTTGCTTAAGTCGGGTTTCAAGGATTCGATCCGCCGCTACTTCAAAGGCTCGGCCTCGCTGCAGGGCCAGCCGCTGCCGGAGGTCAACAAGGCCTTGATCGAGGACGCGCCGCGCGTGGTGCGACTGACGATCTGGGCAATCATCGGCTTCTTCGTGTTCCTGATGCTGTGGGCCAACTTCGCCGTCATCGACGAAGTGACCAAGGGTGACGGCAAGGCGATTCCCTCGTCGAAGATCCAGAAAATCCAGAACCTCGAGGGCGGGATCGTCTCCGAACTGTTCGTCAAGGAAGGCCAGATCGTCGAGGCCGGCGCACCGCTGGTACGGCTGGATGACACGCGATTCGCGTCCAACGTCGGCGAAACCGAAGCGGATCGCCTGTCGATGCTGCTGCGGGTCGAGCGCCTGAGCGCCGAGGTCGATGACCGTCCGCTGAATTTCCCCGAGGACGTGCTCAAAGCCGTGCCGGGTCAGGCCAAGAGTGAAGAATCGTTGTACATCAGCCGTCGTCAGCAACTGCACGACGAAATTGGTGGTTTGCAGGAACAACTGATCCAGCGCCAGCAAGAGCTGCGCGAGTTCACCTCAAAGCAGGCGCAGTACCGCCAGCAACTCGGCCTGCAACGCCAGGAAATCAACATGTCCGAGCCGCTGGTGGCCCAGGGCGCGGTGTCGCCGGTGGAAGTGCTGCGACTCAAGCGTGCCGAAGTGGAAACCCGTGGTCAGCTCGACGCTACCACCCTGGCGATCCCGCGCGCTGAATCGGCGATCAAGGAAGTCCAACGCAAGATCGACGAGACCCGCGGCAAATTCCGCAGCGAAGCCCTCACTCAGCTGAACGAGGCGCGCACTGACCTGAACAAGGCCCAGGCCACCGGCAAGGCCCTGGAAGACCGGGTCAGCCGGACGCTCGTCACCTCGCCGGTGCGGGGTATCGTCAACAAGATGCTGGTCAACACCATCGGCGGCGTGATCCAGCCGGGCAGCGACCTGCTGGAAATCGTGCCGCTGGATGACACCCTGCTGGTCGAAGCGAAGATTCGCCCGCAGGACATCGCGTTCCTGCATCCGGGCCAGGAAGCCACGGTGAAATTCACCGCGTATGACTACACCATCTACGGTGGCCTGAAGGCCAAACTGGAACAGATCGGCGCCGACACCATCACCGACGAAGACAAGAAAACCACCTACTACGTGATCAAGCTGCGCACCGAGCGCAGCCATCTCGGCACCGACGAGAAGCCATTGCTGATCATCCCGGGGATGGTGGCGTCGGTGGACATCATCACTGGCAAGAAGACCGTGCTGAGCTATTTGCTCAAGCCGATCATCCGCGCTCGGGCCGAGGCGTTGCACGAGCGGTAAATCTATACGGACGCCTTCGCGGGACTCGCGGAGGCGTCTGTCGGAACAACACATTCCGTCCAGAAGTGACACAAATGGTCACTCACCATCCAGTCCATTCCTAATCAATTGCCATATCGTTATGCGCTAACGGTATTTAATTTCAAATTCTTATAGCTATAAAGTCAGCCTCCTGCGTACCTGCCGACCAATCGGCGCGCCGCACGACACGAACCCACACGCAATCCAGCGTGAGTTTCTGATCGACGCGCGCGCCCTTGAGCGCGCCGTGCGTGGGAGATTGATTGATGTCCGCAGCTACTGCTACCCCAAGCGCCGCGACTGCCGCGCCGCAAACCTTCGAAATCCGCCCGTTCAGCGGTGCCGTCGGCGCCGAAATCATCGGCCTCGACCTGACCCGTCCGGTCAACGATGAAGACTTCGCCCGCATCCACCGCGCGCACCTCGATCACCACGTCGTGGTGTTCCGCGACCAACGCATCACCCCGCAACAGCAGATCGATTTCAGCCGCCGCTTCGGCGTGTTGCAGATCCACGTGCTCAAGCAGTTCCTGCTGGCCAATCACCCGGAAATCCTCATTGTTTCCAACATCGTCGAGAACGGCCAGAACATCGGCCTCGGTGATGCCGGCAAATTCTGGCACTCGGATCTCTCCTATAAAGAGCTGCCGAGCCTCGGCTCGATGCTGCACGCCCAGGAACTGCCATCCGAAGGCGGCGACACCCTGTTCGCCGACATGCACAAGGCCTGGGACAGCCTGCCCGACGCGCTGCGCAAAGCCGTCGAAGGCCGCTCGGCCGCGCATTCCTACACCGCGCGTTACAGCGAAACCAAATTCGAAGGCAACTGGCGCCCAACCCTGACCCCGGAGCAACTGGCTCAGGTCGCCGAGGTTGTGCACCCGGTGGTCCGCACTCATCCGGAAAACGGCCGCAAGGCGTTGTTCGTCAGCGAAGGCTTCACCACCCGCATCGTCGGCCTGCCGGAGGACGAGAGCAAACAGCTGCTCGACGAGCTCTACGCCCACAGCGTGCTGCCGCAGAACATCTATCGCCATCAATGGCAGCCCCACGATCTGGTGTTCTGGGACAACCGCTCGCTGATCCACCTTGCCGCCGGCTGCCCTGCGCACCTGCGCCGCAAGCTGTATCGCACCACCATCCAGGGCGACGCGCCTTTCTGATTTGCCGGAGATCCGAACATGTTCAAACGTCTTCCATTCGCGCCGCTGGCGGCGGCCATCGGCCTCGGTTTCAGCCTGATCGCCGGCAGCCTGGTGGCACCGACCGTGGCCCACGCCGAAGGTGAAATCCGCATCGCCGAACAGTTCGGCATTGTCTATCTGTTGCTCAACGTGGTGCGCGATCAGGGACTGATCGAGAAGTACGGCAAGCAGCAAGGCCTCGACATCAAGGTCGACTGGACCCAGTTGTCCGGCGGCGCGGCCGTCAACGATGCGCTGCTTTCCGGCTCCATCGACATTGCCGGCGCCGGCGTCGGGCCGCTGCTGACGATCTGGGATCGCACCCACGGCAAGCAGAACGTCAAGGCCGTGGCCTCGCTCGGCAACTTCCCGTACTACCTGGTCAGCAACAATCCCAAGGTCAAAACCATCGCTGACTTCACCGAGAAGGACCGCATTGCGGTGCCGGCGGTGGGCGTTTCGGTGCAGTCGCGTTTCCTGCAATACGCGGCGGCCAAGCAGTGGGGCGACAAGGAATTCAATCGCCTCGACAAGTACACCATCGCCGTTCCGCACCCGGATGCCACCGCTGCGCTGATTGCCGGCGGCACCGAGCTGACCGGGCATTTCTCCAACCCGCCGTTCCAGGATCAGGCGCTGGAGAATCCGAACGTACACGTGGTGCTCAATTCCTATGACGTACTCGGCCCGAATTCGCCGACCGTGCTGTTCGCCACCGAGAAATTCCGCAACGAGAACCCGAAAACCTACAAGGCGTTTGTCGAAGCCCTGACCGAAGCCGCGCAATTTGCGCAGAACGATAAAGGCGCGGCGGCGGACACTTACATCCGCGTGACCAAGGCCAGGATCGACCGCGCCGCCTTGCTGAAAATCATCGATAACCCGCAGTTCGAATTCAGCGTCACGCCGAAAAACACCTACCCGCTCGCCGAATTCCTCTACCGCGTCGGCGCGATCAAGAACAAACCCGAATCGTGGAAGGACTATTTCTTCCAGGACGCCAAACCGCTGCAAGGGAGCTGATCGCCATGAACGCCCCATTGCAAGGCCACGCGGCCAGCCACCCGATCGCCACCGCGCAAGCGCTGCTGGCGGTCGATCAGGTCAGCCTCGAATACCGCACGCCGCAGCGCGTTGTGCGTGCTACCCACCAGGTCAGTTTCGAAGTCGATCAACAGGATCGCTTCGTGCTGCTCGGCCCGTCCGGCTGCGGAAAGTCCACGTTGCTCAAAGCCGTCGCCGGGTTCATTGCGCCATGCGAGGGCGAGATCCGTCTGCAGGGCCAGCGCGTCGATGCGCCGGGGCCGGACCGGATCGTGGTGTTTCAGGAGTTTGACCAACTGCCGCCGTGGAAAACCGTCAAACAGAACGTGATGTTTCCGCTGTTGGCCTCGCACACCTTGAAGAAAAAAGAAGCCGAAGAGCGTGCGCTGCACTACCTGGAGAAGGTCGGTCTGGCAGCGTTTGCCGATGCCTATCCGCACACCTTGTCCGGCGGCATGAAAGCGCGGGTGGCGATTGCCCGGGCGCTGGCGATGCAGCCGAAAATCCTGTTGATGGACGAGCCGTTCGCCGCACTGGACGCCCTGACCCGGCGCAAGATGCAGGAGGAGTTGTTGCTGCTTTGGGAGGAGGTGCGCTTCACCTTGTTGTTCGTCACCCACTCGATTGAAGAAGCGCTGGTGGTCGGCAATCGCATCCTGCTGTTGTCGCCGCACCCGGGCCGGGTGAGGGCGCAAGTGCACAGTCATCAATACGATCTGCACAGCCTTGGCGGCGTGGCGTTTCAAGAGTCGGCACGGCGCATTCACCGGTTGCTGTTCGATGCAGGTCAGTCGCCGGAAACCGAGCGCGAACTGGATTTCACTGATGTCCGCATCGCTTATTGAGCCGCCTGGAGGATTGCCCGATGAGCCATTCATCATCCGTACGTCAAGAGTTCGAAAACGATCTGCAACCGCTGACCCGCGTCCCGGTGGAGCGCGAGCTGCCGCTGGGTCAGCGCCTGTGGCAGCAGGGCTGGCTGCGCAAAAGCGTGATCCTGATTTTGCTCGCAGTGCTCTGGGAGGTTGTGGCCCGGGTGCAGAACAACGACCTGCTGTTGCCGAGTTTCTTGCAGACCAGTCACGCGCTGTACGACGGCCTGCTCAGCGGTGAATTGTTGGGCAAAGTGTGGATCTCGCTGGTGGTGCTGCTCAAGGGCTACCTGATCGGCATCGTCCTGGCCTTTGCCCTGACCACGCTGGCGGTTTCGACCCAGGTTGGTCGGGACTTGCTCGGTACGCTGACCTCGATGTTCAACCCGCTGCCGGCGATTGCCCTGTTGCCGCTGGCGTTACTGTGGTTCGGGCTGGGCCAGAACAGCCTGATTTTCGTGCTGGTGCATTCGGTGCTGTGGGCCCTGGCGCTGAACACCTATGCCGGGTTTCTCGGGGTCTCGGAGACCCTGCGCATGGCCGGGCGCAACTACGGCTTGAAGGGCATGCGTTTCGTGCTGTTCATCCTGATTCCGGCGGCGCTGCCATCGATCCTCGCCGGGCTGAAAATCGGCTGGGCTTTCGCCTGGCGTACCCTGATCGCCGCCGAACTGGTGTTCGGCGCCACCAGCGGCAAGGGTGGCCTGGGCTGGTACATCTTCCAGAACCGCAACGAGCTGTACACCGACAAGGTGTTTGCCGGTCTGGCGGTGGTGATCCTCATCGGTTTGCTGGTGGAGAACCTGGTGTTCGACACACTGGAGCGGGTGACGGTGAAGCGCTGGGGGATGCAGCGCTGATTTTCTGATCTGCTAGCATTGCGTGCGAATCAATCCTGATCGGTCACGAGTGCTCAGCATGCAACTCCCGGACATGAACCTGTTGGTCGCCCTCGACGCCTTGCTCGACGAGGGCAGCGTGGTCGGCGCCGCACGGCGGATGAACCTCAGTTCGGCGGCCATGAGCCGCACGCTGACGCGGATTCGCGAAGCCATTGGCGATCCGATTCTGGTGCGTGCCGGTCGCGGTCTGGTGCCGACGCCCAAGGCCCTGGCGCTGCGCGAGCAGGTGCGGGATGTGGTCGAGCAGGCGGCGCTGCTGTTTCGCTCGGCGGATGCCGTGGAACTGGGCACATTGCGCCGGCGCTTCAGTATTCGCGCCAACGATTTTTTCGTCGGCGTGTACGGCGGCAAGCTGTTCGATACCCTCGATCAACAAGCGCCGCACTGCGAACTGCGCTTCGTCCCCGAGGGTGACGGCGACGATGAGGCGCTGCGCGAGGGACGGATTGATCTGAGCGTGAGCAACACCCGGCCGGTGACGCCGGAAGTCAAAGTGCAGAACCTGTTTTCCACCCACTTTGTCGGTCTGGTGCGCGAGGATCATCCGCTGCTGGATGGCGAGATCACCGCCGAGCGCTATGCCGGTTTTTCCCACATCAGCATGTCCCGCCGGGGCATCGCCCGTGGCCCCATCGACACCGCGCTGAATGCCCTGGGCCTGGAACGGCGAGTGGCGGTGATTGCGCCGAGTTTCCATGCGGCGATGTTCGCCCTGCCGGACTCTGACCTGATTCTGCCGGTGCCCAAGGAAGCGTTGCTCAGCGTGCGGCGGCTGGGCTTGAAGCTGCGCTCGTTCAACCTGCCGGTCCCGTTGCCGATGCTGATGCTGACCCAGGCCTGGCACCCGCGTTTTGACAAGGATCCGGCCCACCGCTGGCTGCGCGAAACCCTCAAGACCTGCTGCGACGAGACCTGGCTCGCGGCACAGCCCTGAGGATTGCGTCTGGTGCAACTATAAGCTGCCAACAAGTCAATTTTCGTCATTCGTAAGCCTGACTAAGATGCTCCGGTATTGTTCCCTCCGGAGTTTGCTTGCATGACATCCCTGACGGTCACGACGCCGATCGCCGCTGCCGCTCCGATGGCAGCTGCGCCACCGGTGTTCGGGGCGCGGATCATCATCGGTCTGGTCGGTGTGCTGCTGGCGGTGCTGGTGTCGGGTCTCAACGAGATGGTCACCAAGGTCGCCCTGGCCGATATTCGCGGCGCCCTGAGCATCGGCTACGACGAAGGCACCTGGCTGGTCGCCGGCTACACCGCGACCTCGGTGGCGGCCATGGCGTTCGCGCCGTGGTGCTCGGTGACCTTTTCCCTGCGTCGCTTCACCCTGTGCGCCATCGGCGTGTTCACCCTGCTCGGGGTGCTCTGTCCGTTCGCCCCGAACTACGAAAGCCTGCTGCTGATGCGCATCCTGCAAGGCCTGGCCGGCGGCGCGTTACCGCCGATGTTGATGACCGTTGCGCTGCGATTCCTGCCGGCCAATATCAAACTGTACGGCCTCGCCGGTTACGCCCTGACCGCCACGTTTGGCCCTGGTCTCGGAACGCCGCTGGCCGGGTTGTGGACTGAATACGTCGGCTGGCAGTGGACGTTCTGGCAAATCATCGTGCCGTGCCTGATCGCCATGGCCGCTGTTGCCTATGGCTTGCCGCAGGACCCGCTGCGTCTGGAGCGCCTCAAGTCGTTCAACTGGAAAGGCCTGCTGCTGGGCTTTCCGGCGATCTGCATGCTGGTGATCGGCCTGCTGCAGGGCAATCGCCTGGACTGGTTTGAGTCGAATCTGATCTGCGCTTTGCTCGGCGCCGGTTCGCTGTTGCTGGTGGCGTTTCTGATCAATGAATGGTCGCAGCCGATACCGTTTTTCAAGTTGCAGATGCTCGGCATCCGCAACCTGTCGTTCGCGCTGATGACGTTGGCCGGGGTGCTGGTGGTACTGCTGGCGGTGGTGCTGATTCCATCAAGTTATCTGGCTCAGGTGCAGGGTTACCGGCCGGTACAGACTGCGCCGATCATGCTGATCGCGGCGTTGCCGCAGTTGATCGCGCTGCCGCTGGTGGCCGCGCTGTGCAACCTGCGTTGGGTCGATTGCCGCTGGGTGCTCGGGATCGGTTTGAGCATGCTGACGCTGTCGTGCCTGGGCGGCTCGCAGCTGACCTCGGAATGGATTCGCGACGATTTCTACGTCCTGCAATGGCTGCAGATTTTCGGCCAGCCGATGGCGGTGTTGCCGCTGCTGATGCTGTCGACCGGCAGCATCCAGCCGCAGGACGGGCCATTCGCCTCGGCCTGGTTCAACACCGTGAAAGGCCTGGCGGCGGTGGTTGCCACCGGAGCCATCGAAGCGCTGACCACTTCGCGCCTGCATTTCCACTCGACCATGCTGGTCGATCGCCTCGGCAACTCGCCACTGGCTTCGAGCAATGACCCCGGCCTCGCCCATCGCCTGCACGAACAGGCGGTGGTGCTGACCTCTTCGGATCTTTATCTGTGCATGGCCGGCGTCGCGGTGGCGCTGATCCTGCTGATTTTCTGGCTGCCGACGCGGATTTTTCCGCCGCGCGCGCCGACCTGACTGGAACAGAAGGTTTTTTATGACGACTCAAGCAAAGCAAAAACTCGCGGTGGCCGTGGCTGCTGCACTGGCGGTCGGTGTGCTGGTGTATCTGGCGATGCCCGGCCTGTTCGGCAAACGTACCCAGCAGAACACTAACGATGCGTTCGTTTCTGCCGACTTCACTTTGGTGGTGCCGCGTGTGGCGGGGTTCATCAAAGAGGTGCTGGTGGAAGACAATCAGCAAGTCAAGGCCGGACAGTTGCTGGCGCTGATCGATGACCGCGACCTGCGCGCCGCCGCCGAGGCCGCCGATGCGCAAACCCTGGTCGCCCGCGCTCAATTGCAGAATGCCAAGGCCACGCTGGAGCGCCAGACCTCGGTGATCGCTCAGGCGCAGGCGTCGGTGGTTTCGGCCAAGGCTGAAATGGCCTTCGCCCAGCAGGAATTGAACCGCTACAACCACCTGGCCGGCGTCGGTGCCGGCACCGTGCAGAACGCCCAGCAGGCGCGCACCCGGATCGATCAGGCCTCTGCGCGGCTGGACACGGCTACGGCAAAACTGGCCGCAGAACGCAAACAGGTCGAGATTCTGACGGCGCAGCGCGATGCCGCCGAAGGCAGTTTGAAACACGCACAGGCCGCGCTGGAAATCGCCAGTTTCGAGCTGTCCTACACGCGCATCACCGCGCCTCAGGACGGCATGATCGGCGAGCGCGCCGTGCGGGTCGGCGCCTATGTGACGCCGGGCAGCAAACTGCTGGCGGTGGTGCCGCTGAAGCAGGCCTATGTGGTCGCCAACTTCCAGGAAACCCAGCTCACCGACGTGCAGCCGGGGCAAGACGTGGTTGTGCGGGTCGACAGCCTCGGCGGCGAAGCCCTCACCGGCCGCGTCGAGAGCATTGCCCCGGCCACCGGGGTGACCTTTGCGGCGGTCAAACCGGACAACGCCACCGGCAACTTCACCAAGGTTGTGCAGCGGATTCCGGTAAAGGTCCTGCTGGATCCGGGCCAGCCGCTGGCCGAACGGCTGCGGGTGGGGATGTCGGTGGAGGCGAGCATTGATACCCAGAGCTCGGCGACGTCGATGCGTGAGGTGACGCAGCGATGAAGCGCCTTCAGTCCATGACAGTGGTCCTGAGTCTGTCGGCGTTGGCGGCCTGCACCGTCGGCCCGGACTTTCAGAAGCCCGAAGCCACGCAGATTGCCGAGTGGGCAAAACCCTCGAAAACCGCCGTCAGCCAAGCCGTCAGCGAACCCTTGAACGAGCGCTGGTGGGAAGTCTTTCACGACGCGCAACTCTCGGCGCTGACCCAACGCGCCCTGCGCAGCAACCTCGACCTGCAACTGGCCAGCAGCCGCCTGCAACAAAGCCGCGCCGCCCGCCAGGTGATCAGCGCCGACCGTTACCCGACGACCGCCGCCACCGGCAGCTACGCCCGCAAACGCAACAGCGGCGAAGGGTTGAACGACCCGTCCGGGCACAATGGCGATTCTGCCTTCAATCTGTGGGATGCCGGTTTTTCCGCCTCTTGGGAGCTGGACTTCTGGGGCCGGGTGCGCCGGGAAACCGAAGCCGCCGATGCCAATCTCGAAGTCGCAGAAAACGACCGTCGCGGCGTGCTGTTGGCGGTACTCGCGGACACCGCGCAGAACTACATCCAGCTGCGTGGCGTGCAGAACACCCGCGCAGTGACCGAACAGAACCTCGATGTCGCGCGGCACAGCCTGAAACTTTCACAACTGCGCCTCAACGATGGGGTGGCCACGGATCTCGACGTCGCCGAAGCGGCCGCGCAAGTGGCGGCCATCGAATCGCGGTTGCCAGCACTGGAGCAGCGTCAGGCGCAACTGATCAACGCCATCAGCCTGTTGATGGGCGAACCGCCACAGGCTCTGGCCAAAGCGTTATCCACAGATGCCCCGGTGCCGCAGTCACCGCTGACCGTCGCCATCGGCCTGCCGTCGCAGCTGGCAGAGCGTCGCCCGGACATCCGCCAGGCCGAAGCCCGTCTGCATGCCGCCACCGCCAACATCGGCGTGGCCAAGGGCGATTTCTATCCGCGCATCACCCTGTCCGGCAACCTCGGCTCGCAAGCCATGCAGCTCAGCGATTTCGGTTCCTGGGGCTCTCGCGCTTTCGGCATCGGCCCGCAATTCAGCCTGCCGCTGTTCGACGGCGGCCGCTTGCGCGGCGTGCTGCAACTGCGCGAAGCCCAGCAGCAGGAAGCGGCGATCGGTTATCAACAGACCGTGCTGCGCGCCTGGCACGAAATCGACGACCAGCTGACCGCCTACAACGCCAGCCAGCGCCGCCGCGACAGCCTCGCCGAAGCCGTACGCCAGAACCAGATCGCCCTGCGCACTGCGCAACAGCGATACGTCGAAGGCGTGGTCGACTTCGTCAACGTCCTCACCGTGCAAGGCGCACTGCTCGCCACCCAGGAACAGTGGGTGGAAAGCTCCACCGGCGTTTCACTGGCGATGGTCGGGCTGTACCGGGCGCTGGGTGGGGGATGGGAGTCGGTGTATCCGGTGGGGGAGATGGCGCAGCGTTGATTCTCACACCCGAATGATGGCCTTTCGCTTGACGCTAATCGCCGCTGTCGTAGACTCCGAACATCCGTCAGGGAGTAACGGTTATGCGGCGTTTTCGTGGTTGGGTTGTCGGATTGACCTTTGTAACGTGTGCAGTTCAGGCGCAAACGCCTGCGCCAGACGATCCGCTGCTGGATAACGGCGGGGCTGCGAATGCATCCCCCAGCAGTGAGGCGCGCGGTGTGTTGCGGGCGCGGGATCAGGCGACGCTGGCCAGCGAGCTGTCGGGGCGGATTGTCGAGTTGCCGTTCAGCGAGGGCGAGTCGTTCAAGAAGGGCGACACTCTGGCGCGTTTCGATTGTTCGGCCTATCAGGCCCAGTTGAATGCCGCGCAGGCCGCCAGCCGTGGCGCCAGTGAAGAGCTGGCGCACAACCGGCAACTGGCGGCGCTCAATTCCGTCGGGCGTTTCGAAGTGGCCCGGGCCGAAGCCAAGGTCAGCGAGACCCAGGCGCAATCTCAGGTTTATCAAGTCCAGGTCAAACGCTGCAGCGTGGTCGCGCCCTTCGATGGGCAAGTGGTCGAGCGCAAGGTCAAGCGTTATGAAAGCGTGCCGGCCGGTGCGCCGCTGCTCGACGTGGTCGACAACCGCACCCTGGAAATCCATCTGCTGGTGCCGTCGCGCTGGATGGCGAAGCTCAAACCCGGCCAGACCTTCAGCTTCGTGCCCGATGAAACCGGTCAGCCGATCGATGCCACGGTCAAACGCCTCGGTGCGCGAATCGATGAAGGCAGCCAGACCCTGTTGCTGGTCGCAACACTGCCCGAAGCCAAAGGCTTGCTCGCTGGCATGAGCGGCACCGCGCGTTTTGCGGAGCTTAAGTGAACGCCCCGGTGAGCGGCGCCGCCGAGCAAGTGTTCGCGCGGTTTCTCGATCTCGAACGGCAGACCCGCGCCGCCCAGGACAGTTCGCAACTGGCGTACAGCCTGGTCAATGACGGCCAGTCGCTGTTCGGTTTTCGCCACGCGGCACTGCTGATCGCCGGCAAGGTGCAGGCGGTGACCGGGGTCAGCGCAGTGGAGCCGAATGCGCCGTTCGTGGCGTTCGTCGAACAGGCCGTGGCGCAACTGTTCAAGCAGGATGTGCTGAAACAGGCGCGGGTGATCACGCCGGAAATGGTCGGCGAATCGATTCAGTCCGACTGGCGCAGTCTGTCGGCCATGCAAGTGTTCTGGTTGCCGTTGATTGATCGTCAGGGTCAGGTGTTCGGCGGTTTGTGGCTGGCCCGTGATCTGCCGTGGAATCCGTCCGAACAAGTGCTGCTGTCGCAACTGGGCGACACCTACAGCCACGCCTGGCTGGCATTGCAACCACGCAAGCCGTGGCGGTTGCGCTGGACCCGCAAACGCCAGGTGGCACTGGTTGCCGTGCTGATGCTCGGGCTGTTGATCCCGGTGCGCCAGTCGGTACTGGCGCCTGCCGAAGTGGTACCCCAGGGTGGGCGCGTTGTCGCCGCGCCGCTGGACGGGGTGATCGCCGAGTTCCTGGTCAAGCCCAACCAGAGCGTGAAAACCGGCGACCTGTTGCTGCGTTTCGAAAGCACGACGCTGAAGGCTCAGGCCGATGTCGCCGAGCGTGCGCTCGGGGTCGCCGAAGCGGAACTCAAAGCCAATTCCCAGCGCTCGTTCGTCGACGCCGAATCCAGCTCCCGGGTCGACCTGCTGGCCGCCCGTGCCGAACAGAAACGCGCCGAACGCGATTACGCCCGCGAACTGCTCAACCGCAGCGAAGTGCGCGCCGAGCGTGACGGCATTGCGGTGTTCGCCGATGCCGAGCGTTGGACCGGCAAACCGGTGCAGACCGGCGAACGTCTCATGGAAATCGCCGACCCGAGTCAGGCCGAACTGCGCATTGAACTGGCCGTGGGCGACGCGATCTCGCTGGAACCGGGTGCCGAAGTCGCGCTGTTTCTCGACAGCGATCCGCTGCACCGCCACCTCGCCACTCTTGAGCGTTCGGCCTACGAGGCGCAGCCCACCGCCGGCGGGCAATTGGCCTATCGGCTGGACGCCAATTTCGCCGACGCCCCGCCGCGTATCGGCCTGCGCGGCACCGCCAAAATATTCGGCGATCGCGCGCCGCTGGCCTTGTACCTGCTGCGGCGTCCACTCGCCGGGCTGCGTCAGAGCGTAGGTCTGTAAATGACTCTGCCGAGCCTGCGTGCCGACCTGCAACTGTCGCCCGCGGCGCCGGCGCTGGACGGTTCGCCGCGCTGGACCCTGGCCGACCCGGTGCGCGGACGCTATTTCAAGCTCGGCGCGGCGGCCATGCGCCTGTTGCGCCACTGGTCGCTGGGCGATCCCGAGCAAGTGCTGCGCGCCGCCAACCGCGAACCGGGTTTGCCCCTGGATGGCAACGAGCTGGCGCAACTGCTGGAGTTCCTGCGCGGGCACGATCTGATCAGCGCCCTCGACGAACAGCAGCGCGCCAGTTATCGGCTCAAGGCCCTCGTGCAACGTCAGAGCCTGTGGAAAATCCTGCTGCATCAATACCTGTTCTTCCGCATTCCGCTGTGGCGCCCGGACGCGTTTCTCAATCGGGCATGGCCGTGGCTGGAGCGCTTCGGGCCGAGGGTGTTGCGCTACGGTCTGCCGGCGACGCTGGCGCTCGGGGTGTTTCTGGTGTCACGGGACTGGCAGCGGTTCGTCGGCACCTTTCCGCACCTGTTCAGCCTCGGTGGCGCCATTGCGTTCGGCATCGCGCTGTTCTTCGCCAAGCTCTGTCACGAGTTCGGCCATGCGTTCATGGCCAAGCGCGCCGGGTGTCGGGTGCAGAGCATGGGCGTGGCGTTCATGGTCTTGCTGCCGATGTTCTACACCGATGTCAGCGATGCCTGGCGGGTCAATGATCGACGTGCGCGACTGCTGATCGGTGCCGGCGGTGTGCTGGCGGAGTTGCTGTTGGCGAGCCTGGCGCTGCTGGTCTGGTCGCTCCTGCCGGACGGGCCCGGTCGCACCGCGGCGTTCATGCTCGCCAGTGCGACCTGGATCACCACGCTGGTGGTCAATCTCAACCCGTTCATGCGTTTCGATGGCTACTTTCTGCTCAGCGACTTCTGGGAAGTCGACAACTTGCAGGGCCGGGCCTTTGCTCTGTGTCGCTGGCGGCTGCGGGAATTTCTGTTCGGTTATGGCGCGCCGGCGCCGGAGCCTTGGTCGCCGACGATGCAGCGGCGTTTGCTGATCTGGGGGTATGGCTCGTGGTTATGGCGTGCGGCGTTGTTTTTCGGGATCGCACTGGCGGTCTATCACCTGTTCTTCAAGGTGTTGGGGATCTTCCTGATGCTGGTGGAACTGGTGTGGTTCATTTTTCTGCCGATCATGAGTGAGTGGCGCCAGTGGTGGAGCCGCCGCGAACAGGCTCACGGCCCCCGCGTATTACTCAGCAGCCTGGCGGTACTCGGCCTGTTGCTGGTGCTGATCGTGCCGTGGCGCAGCTCGGTCGAGTTGCCGACGATGCTCGAGGGCGGTCGCGCCAGCGCCTTGCACGCACCGACGGCGGCGCGGGTCAAAGCCGTGAAGGTCGCGGATGGTCAGACCGTGGCTCAGGGCGACGTGCTGATCGAACTGGAATCGCCGGACCTCGATTCGCGGCAGGCCATCGTCCGCCGGGAAATCCGCATCCAGCAATTGCTGATGCGCCGTCAGGCCGGCCGTAGTGAAACCGCTGCCGACGCCGGCATCGTCGAGCAGCGCCTCGCCGAGGCGGTGGCGGAATATCGTGGCCTGACCGCCCAGCGCGAACGCCTGCAGTTACGCGCCCCCCATGCCGGCACCGTGCGTGACCTGCTGCCGAACCTGACGCCGGGCCGCTGGCTGTCGAGCAAGGATGCACTGGCGCGGGTGGTCGAGGACGGCACACGACTGCGCGGTTATCTGGCGGAAGCCGAACTGTGGCGAGTCAAACCCGGCGCCACCGGGCGGTTTATCGCCGACGACCCGATGCATGCCGCCATCGCGGTGCAACTCAATGAAATCGACACCAACGGTGTGGCCTATGTCGATCAGGAAGCGCTGACGTCCGATCACCACGGCCCGATTGCCGTGCGCCGCGATCAGCAGCAACGGGCGGAACCGGTGCAGGCGCAATACGGCGTGCGTTTGACTACGCTGGATCAGGCAGCGACCCCGGTGCAACCGTTGCGCGGCGTGGTGGTGTTGCAGGGCAGCGGCGAATCGGTGCTCGGCGTGGCCTGGCGCCGGATGGCGGCGCTGGGAGTCAGGGAAAGCGGTTTCTAGGGAGTATGAAGATGACGGACAACCTGGCGGCGGACGGATTGGTGGTGCGGCCTTCGCGGGCGACGGACGGGCCGTTTCTGCACAGCCTTTATCAATCGGCGCGCCCGGATCTGCAATGGATCGACGGCGAACAGGAACAGGTGCAGCAAATCGTTGCCCAGCAGTTTCAGGTGCAGGAGCAGGGCATGGGGGAAAACCATCCGAATGCCATGCACTACATCGTGGAAAAGCTCGGCACGGCCATCGGTGCACTCAGCACTGATTTCGGCGTCAATGAAATTCGCGTGTTGTACCTCGCCTTCATTCCCCAGGCCCGAGGCAAGGGCTACGGACGAACCGTGCTGCAAGGTGTGCAAAAAGCTGCGCAGCAAGTGCGCTGCCCGGTGGCGACGGTGGTCTGGGCCAACAACCCCCATGCGCGCCAACATTACCTGGCGCTGGGGTTTGCCGTGGAGGAGCGCAACCCGGCGGCGGAGCGGCTGGTGTGGTATCCACAGGCTTGAGTCAAATGATCGAGTCAATGTCGAAAGTGTGCGGCGCGCCGATCCTGTGGCCGTAAAGCGTTACCAGCAGCGGGTCATCCTCGGCGGCGTCAGGTGCCATGGCGAGCTGTTCTTCTGCCTGATTTTCCCGGTGCAGCTGCCAGCGCGGCAGGCTTTCGGCCAGGCGTTCCGGTTGTTCTGCCAGCGATCCATAAACATCCGTGGTCGTCAGGCGCCGGTGCCGCAGAACGGCCAGCCGTTCGCGGGTCGTGCGGATGTTCTCGATTTCATGATTGAGCGCTTCGACGATGTTTTTCCGGCTGCGCACATAGCTGTCCGGCCTTCCCGGCAAATTGCTGCGCTGGCGGCGCAACTGATCGGTGATGCGCTGCAGCGCTGTCTCAACCAGCGCGAATTCTCGCTCGGTAACCAGCGTGCGGTTTGATTCCTGTGCCTCCTGCCAACGCCGCAACACTGCCCAGCACGCCGGGATGTACGCCCCGGTCATCGAGTGGTGCCCGGCGTCGAAGATCTGCTTGAGCAACGTCGGCCGATCCGGCAGGCCGTGCCGCTGCCGGATCGCCACGTCGCAGGCCGCATGCTGGGTGATGGTGTCGCAGCCCGGCTCCCAGAGGATGGACGACACCTGCTGGCGGCCGAACTCCACCGGCATGGCGTGTCGCAAACGGCCGTGATGGTCGTAGGCTTCCCCGGTCCAGTTGGTGATGCCCGCGACGAACACCGACAGGCCGAGCGGCACATTCACGAAGGTCAGCGCCGCACCGGCGCCGTAGATATCGGCTTTGGTGTTCATCCAGCTGCCGGGCACACTGGGCACCGGGTCGTTGTGGTTGACCATGCGGTGATGCACGAGATCGGCTGCGCCCCTGACGAAATCCGCGTCGCCGGCGCGGGGGGCGCCGTAGGTGTAGAGCTGGAGGTTGTAGCCCTCTGGCCTACGGCGGAGCATTTCGGCCAGCAGCAGCGTGATTGCGCCACCGAGGCTGTGGCCGCAGATCAGGAGTGTTTGGCCGGTGTAGAACTTTTCCAGGTAATTGACTGCGAATGCGGCAGCTTTTCTGGCCGCTTCATAGAAGCCTCGATGTACCTGGCCTTCGCCTTCCGCAAACGGCACCTGCAAGGCATCGGCATCGCGTAACCCATCGGCGACGATCTCGGCGGTGCCGCGAACGGCAATCAGGATCAGTTCGTCGTTGTGGGTGATGAAGGCTTGGGTGTCTGTACTGTCTTTACTACCGATGTCGTCGAGGAAGTGAACGCTGGCTGGGTGTTCAGGATCTCGTTCAGGCGTATGTCTGTTGACTGCATAGAGGTTCGGGTCAAACGGGATGATTTCCAACCTTGCGGAATACGGAACATCTTCGTAGAGCGGGTAATAGGCTTTGGTCTGGGCGCTGTCGACTTTCCACAGTTCTTCCCCCTTGGGCAGTGCATCGCCGAACCAGTTGCCGACACTGGGTTGCAGCAGAAACTTAACGGATCTGGTTTTGGCGCAAGGGACTTCGGGTTTCTGGCCGAAAGGGCAGTAACTCAGGGTTGCCATCAATGCGAGCTGGTACAGGTTGAGTGCACAGAATGCCGGAGCTGTGGATAACATCGGACGCAACGCACGTAGCGGTCGCACTTCCAGAATGGTGTGACGTTGCGGCATCAGGGCGACCCCAAGTTTGCCGTGTTCGCGCATGATGGCTGCGCACCCGGAATCGAGGGGGTAATCGCGATAAACCTCCGGTGGAAGGTGGGAGGCATGTCTGACCAGGTGACGGACTTCGACTTGAAAGTAGTCTGCGCCGTCTGCGATCTCGGGTCGTTCCCGTGTGCGGGTGGCATTCAGGTTCAGATAAGAAGTTTTTTCGGCGCGTACCTGAAGGTCTGTGATTGGGAGAGGGTAGTGAATTCTTGTCTGCAAATCCTTGTAGAGTTTCTCTGTTCCTTCATATTCCTGGCTGAATAAAAGGGCAATCGGCCCGGCAAAATGGCTCTCCACTTTACCGATGCCTGCGGGATCCAGATGCCCGGTGTATTTCATCCCTTCTGAATCCGTTGCGATATACGCGAGCCCGGCATACGGCGCTCCTGAGCCAGACTCATCGATCAGCTGAAAACTGGTCCATCTTCCGCTTTCCGGGCAAGACAGCATGCGGCTACCCAGTGAAGATTGAAGTTCTTTCTCAAGAGATGACATGTTGAACGCTCCTTATTCGGTGCAGGCGGGGTAAATGCTGCAGATGCGGCCATCAGGCATTTTGAATGTGCTGAAGTCGGTGTAATTGCCGTTGCAATAGGCATGCTGATCGTCATATCCATCGCCCAGGCATCGCTTCCAGCCATTCGGCACCTTCACCCATGTGTCCTTCCATCCTGGCCGTTCTTCCTCCACCAGCCAGATTTTCATCTTCACGGTTTTGCCCGGAAGTTGATCGTGGGTGTATGCCGCAAACGGGCGGCCCGGCTCTGGCTTACCCAGAGCATCGGTTTCTTTACAGTCGAGTAGTTTTCTTAGAATTCGTGGCTTGCCTGAAGTACGAAAAAGCCACTGACATTCGCCGTAGAAAACGCTTAAACCTTGATCGTTGAAAGTGCCTTTGTAGCGATCCTCCAATTCAGGCCGTATAACAACAGCGGCACTCTCAGCGCTGATGTCGCTCCAGTCCTTCCCATAGGCGGCTCTGATATCCAGATCAATTCGACGTATTACCATCGGGCAGCCATTGATGGTCTTTCGGATGACAATTTCGGAAACAGGCTCGTACTTTTCTCGCCAGTTTCTGTTGAATCTGTTGGCTGTTTTGCGGAGGTCTATGGCTCTGCAGTTTTCACTACTATTGATCGGCTCATACTCTGCGAGGGCTTCATAGGCGAACCCTGGCGGTAGCTCTGCCGTGAAAGTGAATGTATTTGCCGGTTGGGTTTTGCACCCAGCGATGAGGGCAAGGCAAACAACCAAAGTCGCACTGCGCAGCGCGAGTCCAATCGTCGGGGAGGTCAGTGTTGGAGATTGCAGCTCCTTTTGAATTGATGTCATGGCGAAACCTCCTTATTCCGTACAGCCCGGATAAATGGTGCAGACTCGGCCATCAGGCATTTTGAATGTGCTGAAGTCGGTGTAATTGCCGTTGCAATAGGCATGCGGATCGTCATATCCATCACCCAGGCATCGCTTCCAGCCATTCGGAACTTTCACCCACGTATCCCCCCATCCGGGTTTCTCTTCCTCTGCCAAAGTAATCTTCATCCTCACTGTTTTGCCCGGCAGTTGATCAGGGTTAAAAGCCCCGAAGGTCTTGCCATAAGCTCGTGATCCCAAGGCATCGACCGTTCTGCAATCCAGGATTTTTCTTAGAATTCGCGGTTTGCCCGAGGTGCGAAACCACCACTCGCACTGACCGTGGAAGGTGCTTTCACCGGCCTCGTTGAATACGCCTTTGAACTGCTCCTCCAGATCATCGCGGATGAAAACCATGGCTTCGTCACGGCTGAAGTCGCTCCAATCCTTGCCGTACGCCGAGTTGATCTCCAGTTCGATTCGCCTCACGACCAACGGACACCCCTTAACAATCTTGCGAATCGTGATCTCGGCATCCGGCTTGTAGTCCGTGCGCCACTTGCTGTTGAACACCGGGGCAAGGTTGTCGCGTCTGTCGAGGGTGCAGGTCTGACCTTTTTCGGGTGCGTAATAAACCGCTGCGACGTAGGCAAACCCCGGTGGTAGATCGGCTGTGAATTTGAAGGTGTTGGGCGGTTTGCCCTGGCAGCCCCCCAGTGCCGCGAAGGCGCCGATCAGGACGATGCACTTGAGCTGAATCTTCATGAAGGCATCTCCCCGCTCCAGCTCTTCGAAAGCAGGTAAACCCGATCAAAATGTTCATCCGGCGTTTCGTCCGGTCGGGGTTGCCAGTGAGGCGCGAGGGTCGGGGTGTGCAGGCTCTGGATCAGCAGAAACTCCAGCCGCTCCGGTGCCAGCCAGCCCCAGGCTTGGGTCTGTGTCAGACGCTCACGTAGCCAGATCTGCGGATCCTGCGTGCACGCCAATCCGGCGTAGGCCTGCACATGCTCGGCCAGTAGAAAGCGGTGGGCGTTGGCCAGCCGGATTTCCATGGCTTGCTCGTCGGGCATCGGCAGGTGCAGCCAGGGCGGCGAGTCCGGCAGCGGGTAAGTGCCGGGCGTCGGGTTGTCGGTGCTCTGCCAGCGCGAACCCTGCCAGTAACACACGCTGATCGCCGGCCCGAGATACGCCGGTAGCGCCTCGGGCGGCAGATGCTCCAGCGCTCGGGCCAGGACCCGGTTGTCGTGGAAACGGTATAGCGCCTGATGCGGGCGGGCGCCGACGATCAACCGTTCCTGCCAGTGCCTGACCCACGTCTTGAGCTCGCCCTGGCCCAGGCTGGCGAGCCATCCCCAGTGGCTGTCAGGTCTGTCGAGCAGGGCGTCGAGGCGACGGTCGTCGGGCTGGTCGAAGGTGAACAGGAATGGTCCGGTGTCGGCCAGTTCGGCGACCACGGTTTCACCGTAGACACTGGCGTACTGCTCGTAACGGCTGCTCTTCAGCCAGCGCTGGCGCATGTCGCGTTCGTTTTGCGAGTCGAGCACCAGGCACAGGAGACGATCGGCATGGTGCTGTTCGATCAGCCAGCGTTGTACAACCGAGTCGATCATGCAGCGGCCTCCGCGATGGCGCACTCGCCCGCGCGGCAGGCTTCGCAAATCGGGCAGAAATCCGCACCCAGGGTTTTGCTGGTGGCCATCAATGCCTGTTGTGAGGGCGCCACCAGTGGCGGCAAGGGCGCGGGCGCCGACAAGTCTTCAATGCCTTCGGGCTGCAACAATCGGGCGCGCCGAAAAGGTATGGGCACGCCGCCGATCAGCAGGTCGCTGCTCCCGAAAAGACCGCCGTGATCGAGCACGAAATGCTCGCCACCGACTTTCAGGCTGATGCTCTTTCCGGCCTCCAGCACCAAATGATCCCCGGCACTGAAACAGAGCTGCCGCCCGACTTCCATCGTCAGTGATTGCCCGATCCGGGTGTGACTGCTGTCGCTGACGTGCAGATGATCGCTGGCCTTGAGATGGGTCTTGCGATGACCGGTGAGGGTGCGGTGTTCTTCTGCGTGCAGCACGCTGACGCTGTTGCCACGGATGCTTTCCCGACGTTCGTTGCCGACCTCCAGGTGACTGTCGTGCTCGATCTTCTGCTGCAGATCACGCTGGGCGCGCAGATAGATCAGCTCCTGACCGGCACGATCCTCGATCATCAATTCATTGAAACCGCTGCTGTCGGGCGAACTGCGGGACCGGAACACGCTGCGGGTCTTGTGCGCCGGCAATTCATAGGGCACCGGGTTGGCGCTGTTGGCCAGGCAACCGCTGATCACCGGATGATCGGGGTCGCCGTCGAGAAACGTCACCAGCACCTCCATGCCCACGCGCGGAATGATCACGCTGCCATGGGCGTTTCCGGCCCAGTTCGTGGTAGTTCGCAACCAGCAACTGCTCTTGTCGTTGTGCCGGCCTTCGCGGTCCCAGAAAAACTGCACCTTGACCCGGCCATAGGCGTCGCAATGGATATCTTCGCCTTCCGGGCCGGTAACCACGGCAGTCTGAGTACAGCCGATGGAAGGTTTGTCGTAGCGCAATGACGGGCGATAGATCGCATTCCATGGCGTGACTTCGAAATGGTTCCGATAGCCCTGGACGAAGTCGCTTTGATCCTTCAAGGCGATGTCGCTACCGCTTTCTTCAAGTACTTGAGGCTGCTTGCCTTCGTGACGGATTTCGGTCAGCAGCCAGAGGTCGTTCAATGCCGGTTCGGGGTGACCGGACAACGACAGGAAGTGCCCTGATACCAGCGCCGGCTCGTCGCTGTCGCCTGTGCCCACGCGCTGATCGCTGCGATGGCGCTCCAGGGCGCGTCGGGCCAGCAGTCTGCCGTGCTCCCGGTCAAGGACTCGGCCCGGATACCCGTAGTCCTCCAGATCAGGCTGGCGGTGTTCGTCCGGGATCCGGGCGTCGGATTCCAGCACTGTGCGCGCCTTTTTGAAATGGTAGGCGCGCCGACTGACACGATGGGCACGGGTATTGAGCCCGCAGTCGAAACGGTGGATCACCCGCCGCTCGGGCACCATCGCGTTGCGCGGTTTGAACGTTGTTGGCCGGGCAAGCCTGGGAAACACGGTCTGGTCGTCGCCAAACACCAGCAGATGCCTGTCGAGGCTGTGGCGAAAGTGATAGTGCAGGCCGTCTTCCTGGCACAAGCGCTGGATGAAATGCAGATCGGACTCGTTGTATTGCACGCAATATTCGCGATCCGGCAGGGCCTGGCCGATCTGAAACAGATAGCCATCGGCGTGAATCCCATGTTCCTGAAGAATCTGCCCGATGATTTGCGCAATGCTCAGGTGCTGAAAAATCCGCTGATTGAAACGATGGCCCAGGTTTGTCAGGCATGGCGCGAGGGTCAGATGGTATTGGGTCAACCGGTGCCCGATAACGCCCCGGCCAACGTGCTGGATCTGTCCATGAACGCCATGCCCGTTGTCATCGAAGGCCAGAAAAGCCTGCCGGTGCATGAGGTCGGACAGATCGATATCCGGTCTCGAGCTGACCAGTTTGACGTTGAAGGAATAAGGCTGGCTGATGGATTCGGTGCCGGTGAAGGACAGCACCTGCAGATCGTGATCGAGGTCGTCGGTATTGAGGCGCAAACGAGCATTGGCATTGAACATCCGTTGTTCCTTGTCCTGTGACAGATTCGGAACAACGCTAACAAGATGGCCAGCGAATTTATGTCGGACGTTTCCCAAGCGAATGGGTTTAAAAACCAGGCCTACAAGGGTTACGAATAAATCCTACTGATATGTCCTACGTGGTTTTACACCTCGGCGAATCAGTTGAAGGAAATGCAGAAATAACCCAACTGCGGATCCCGCCCCATCGCCGGCACCCGCGACACGAAAATGTCCTCCACCCGGCCGAGTTCCGGCAGTTCCAGCGCGCATAAACCGTCGACGAACTCGGTCGGCACCAGGCTGTTGAATTCGAGGCAGAAGGGCATGCGTTCGCTGTAGCGGGTTTTCGCCGCGGGAACCTCATCGAGGTATTCGATCTGAATCGGCAAGGCCGTGCCATCGGGCAGGTACAGCGTGCGTTGCTGTCCCAGCAACGCCTGGACGTGGTGGATCTGAACCGCTTGCAGCATGGTCTGACTCCAGTGAAAAAAAGGAATGGCCGGGGGCCGTGAAGCCCCCGGCGTCTGCTCAGTTGCGCGACGGGAACAGGCCGTTCAGGGCAATGCTGAAGTTGACAACCAGGGCCGGGTTCAAGACCTGCATTGGCTGACTGCCGCCGGTGGAGGAAATGTCTCCGGTGACGGTGGTGGTCACACCCTTGAGCGGCACCGGTGTGGCGCCCTGGGCGTCGGAGTAAATGTTCGCCGAACCAGGGCCGCCGCCGGACGCGCCGAGGTACGAGTTGGTGGCGGTCGGCACGGTTGCCGGATTGCTGGCGGGTACTGCCAGCGAAAGGGCCGTGTTGGCCGTCAGGCCGGTCATCGCGTGGGTGTGGTTGGGCATGTTGGCGATGGTGGCGGTGACATTTTCGGTGCCGTACACCTGACCGATGACGCGCGGCGTCAGGCCCAGTCCGTTGCCTTGTGCGACGGGCACGCGACCTTGCAGGTTGGGCAGGAGAAAGTTGGTTGTACCGTTGCCGCCGTAGTAAGTGCCCAGCAAGGCGAACAACGCCTGGTATTGCGAGATGCCCAGGGTTTGCCCGTTGCACAAGGCCCAGCCATTGGGGGCAAAGTTGAAGGCGAACGGTTGAATCGTACCCATAAAGACTTCCATGGTTCCTCATCCTTCTGTTGTGTGGTCGGCGCGCCGCGCGGTCGCCCTTGTGGGCGGGCCGGTCGAAACGTTGTGCTGACTCCTTCCTTTTGCGCGGGCAGGTCACGCCAAGCCGTAGCGTAGACCCGGATCGACGGACTTGCCGGACGTCGTCGTGGCCGCGCGTCGACTTCGGTGCTGGCCTACAGTGTTGGCAGTTGATGACGCGATTGTGTTCGCAAAAACGCTGAGGGGAGGTTGATGGAGGTCCTTCGCGAGACGCCGCTGGGGGATACCCAGGACCCGTTCGCCGCACCGAATGCCGGTGTCCGGCGCCTGTTGCGCTGGGCGCGCGAGCACTGGTTGATACCGATCCTTTTGCTGGCCACCGTGGTGCGCTTTTATGACCTGACCGCCGCCGCGATCTGGGGCGATGAGGGTTCGAGCCTGCTGCTGGCGCGCTATTCGCTGGGCGGGATCTGGACGCACGCCGGGTTCGACGTGCATCCGCCGCTGTATTTCATGCTGCTGCACGGCTGGATCGGCGTGTTCGGCGACGGCCTCCTGGCCATTCGCGGTTTCAGTGCACTGGCCGGCATCGCCACGGTCGGGCTCGGCGTGAGCCTGGTCGACCGCCTGGCCACTCGCCGCGCGGCAATTATCGCCGGGGTGTTGCTGGCGCTGTTGCCGACGGCGGTGCGCTACAGCCAGGAAGTGCGCATGTACGCGTTGCTTGGCTTGCTGCTGATCGGCGCGACCCTGGTGCTGGTCAAGTGGATCAGGCGACCGCAGCGTCACCGCTATCTGCTGATCTATGCGCTGCTCATGTCGGCGGCGCTGTACACCCACTATTTCGCCGTGCTGGCGGCGCTGAGCCATTGGCTGTATCTGGGCCTGATCCGCCTGTTGCCGGGTTATCGCCTGAAGCATCTCCAGCGCAAGGATTGGTGGCTGGCCAACCTGGCCGTCGTCGTGCTCTACCTGCCCTGGTTGCCGAGCCTGATTGGCCTGCTGCAACACATGGATGCCCTCAAGGCCGGTGGCGATGTGGGTTGGGAAGATCCGGTGACCCTGTCTTCGCTGCCGTCGATGATCTGGCTCTGGTTGATTCAGGACGAGGGGGGACATCTCCCGTTGCTGCTGTTCGGCGGTGTGCCGCTGGCTTTGCTGGTGCTGGCGGGGGTCGCCGTTGCCCGTGATCGCAGCGTGAACCATGGCAGCGTGCTGCTGGCGGTGTATACCGGCGTGCCGCTGTTGCTGGTGTTCGCCGTGTCTTTCATTACGCCAGTGTTCATCGAGCGCTACCTGACCGCCTACGCGCTGGGGTTGCCGATGCTGGCGGCGCTGGCCATCGACCGCCTCTACAGCAGCGTGCGCCTATTGGCGATGGCGGTGCTGCTGTCGCTGGTCGGGGTCGAGATGGTCGGGATAAAGACCAACGCCACGGTCGACCGCAACGACCAGTTCAACGTCATGGTCGATTACGTCAACCGCCACTTCACCAGCGGCGACCGGATCGTCACCAGCGATATGCTCTGGTATCTGAGTTACGTCTACTACAACCGCACCAACGCTCAGGTGCGGTTGTATACCCCGCCTGCTGCCGATGGTCGTTCCACGCGTCCCAACCGCTACGGATTCGGCACGCTGGTGGCCGATGACGTCTATCTGGATCGGCTGGAGGATTTGCCCGGGGACAGCCCCCGAGTCTGGTTGATCGGCGATCTGGACGTGGATGTACCCGATCCATTCGTGCCCCTGCCTGCGGCCTGGCAGTTGCGTGATCAGATCCACGCCGGCGGGGCGAAAGCGCGACTTTTTTCGTTGATACCGGCTGACGGGGCGAAGTTGAAATGACTTAAACGCTTCACCAATTAATTCGCGATAAAAACTGATTTTTATAATTCGTTTTGCTCTACTTTGATATCAAAACACTACTAGTCGAATGGGTATTGTTGGATTACGCTCATCAGACAAAAGGACTTACAAATACGGTGAAGGGATTGCAGCAGTTCCACTTTATCTCCGGCCTGCCGCGCTCAGGTTCAACCCTCCTTTCTGCAATCCTTTTGCAGAACCCGCGCTTTCATGCCGGCATGACCAGTCCGGTCGGCGCGCTGTTCTCCGGTGTCCTTGAACAATGCAGTGCCGGCAGCGAATTCGGCGCGGTGATCGACATTGACATGCGCCGCCGCCTGTTGCGCGGCCTGTTCGATTCCTACTACGCCGACAAGGCCGACAAACCGGTGGTGTTCGACACCAACCGCCAGTGGTCTGCGCGCCTGCCGGCCATCAACGACCTGTTCCCTCAAGCCAAGGTCATTGCCTGTGTGCGCAACGTCGCCTGGGTGATGGACAGCCTCGAGCGGCTGTACCGCGCCAATCCTTTCGAAAACACCAAGTTGTTCGGCGATGCGGTCGAGCGCAACACCGTCTACAGCCGCTGCGAAACCCTGGCCCAGCGCAACCGCCTGGTGGGTTTTGCCTGGGCGGCGCTGAAGGAAGCCTATTACGGCGAGCACGCCGATTCGCTGCTGATCGTCGATTACGACCTGCTGACCCAGGCCCCGGAGCGGGTGCTGCGATTGGTCTACGACTTCATCGGCGAACCCTGGTTCGAGCACGATTTTGAGCATCTGGCCTATGACGCGCCAGAGTTCGATCAGGCCCTGGGCGTGGCCGGCCTGCACAAGGTCAAGCCGAAGGTCGCCTTGCAGTCGCGGCGCACGATTCTGCCGCCGGACCTGTTCAATCAATACGCCGATTTGTCCTTCTGGCTCGATGGCTCAGCCAGCGCTGCCAATGTCATTCGTATGAAGTCCGACGCCGCGATCAGTTGATCGCGGCGTTTTTCATTGATGCGTCAACAACTGTGTTCGAGTCCGGGTGAGCAACATGTGGTGGAGCAAGCAAAAGTCGCGGGTTACCGAAGGCCAACGGACGCTGGCGGCGCCCATGATCATGTCGCTGGAACCGCGCATGCTGTTCGACGGCGCCGTCGCGGCCACCGTGGCCGACACCGCCGCCCAGGCTGACAGCCATGCCACCGCCGATGCCGCGAAAGCGCCGGCCGCCGACCACCCGAGCGCCAGCAAGGACACTCACGGCCAGGTCGATGCCACCCCCGCTGCCAGCCCTGTCGCGGTGCCGGGGCAGAGCGTGGTGTTCGTCGATTCCCGGGTCAAGGATGCCGACAGCCTGGTCAAAGGCGTGGCCCCCGGCACGCAAGTGGTCAGGCTCGATGCAGGCAAGGATGGGTTGCAGCAGATCGCCGATTATCTCGACCAGCATCAGGGCGTGAGCTCGGTGCAGATCATCGCCCACGGCAATGCCGGTGACCTGTGGCTGGGCAACAGTTATCTGTCGGCCGACAACGTCGCACAGCGCAGTGCGATCCTGGCGGAAATCGGCAAGGACATGAACGTCGGTGGCGACATCCTGATTTACGGCTGCTACACCGCCGAGGGTGAGCGTGGGCTGAGCTTCGTCGACTCGCTGGCGCAGTTGACCGGGCGCGACGTGGCCGCCTCCAGCAACCGCACCGGCGTGGGCGGCGACTGGGATCTGGAGATCGCCACCGGCAACATCGAAAGCGCCAACGTGCTGTCGACCCAGGCGATGAGTGAATACCAGTGGGGCCTGGCCACCTGGACCGCCACCAACAATGCCAACACCGGAGTCGGTTCGCTGCGCGCGGCCATTGCTTCGGCGCAGAACGGCGACATCGTGACCTTCAGTTCCGGCATGACGGTGCAGCTCACCTCGGAATTGCTGATCAACAAGAACATCACGGTTGATGGCGACCTGAACAACGACGGGGTCGCCGACGTCACGCTCGATGGCCAATACCGGACGCGGGTGGTCGAAATCACCTCCGGCAGTACGGTGACACTGGATGGTCTGGTGATCACGCGAGGCCTGGTCTCGGGCAACGGCGGTAATGGTGGTTATGGCGCAACCGGCGCCATGGGTGGCGGGATTTTCAACGCCGGTATCCTCACGTTGAGCAACGTCACGGTGACCGGCAACGCGGCGGCCGGTGGCGGTGGCGGCGGTGGGGTCACCAATGCGTACTACGGCGGTGGCGGGGGCGGTGGTGGCGGGATTGGCGGTCAGGGCGGTGGCCATGGCGGCACGGCCGGACCGGGCACCGGCACCCTCGGTGGGCAGGCCGGTAGCGGCGGAGTCGGCGGTTACGGCGGCGGCTACGACGCCACGCACATGGGGGGGCGCGGGGGCAGCAGCACCGGTGGTGCCGGCGGCCTGGGCGTTTCCTTCTACAGCAACGGCGGCGATGGCGGCACGGCCACCAACGGCACGATTTCCATTGGCGGCGGCGGTGGCGGCGCAGGCTGGGACAAGGTTGGCGGCGCAGGCGGTAATGCCGCCGGCGGCATTTACAACGCTTCGACCGGCACCCTGAAAATTGTCGGCACCTCGGTCATCAGCAACAACCTCGGTGCAGGTGGCGGCGGCGGCGGTGGTGGCGGGCAGGGCAGCAACGCTTCCAATGGCGGCATCGCCGGGCGCGGCGTCGGTGCCATCTGGAACCAGGGCGGCACGGTGCTGATCACGGCGGCCAACTTCGCGGCCCTCAGCGGCAATGCGGCCGGCAGCGGTGCCGGTGGTACGGCATTGGGCGGCGGCACAAACGGCACTTCACCGGCCGCGGTCTCGACGATCTTCAACAACGGCGGCACGCTCAACACCGCCTACGTCGAGCCACCGACCGCGACCATCGTGATGGCCGACACGGCCCTGAAAATCGGCGAAACCTCGCTGGTGACCATCACCTTCAGCCGGGCGGTGACCGGTTTCACCAACGCCGACCTGACGATTGCCAACGGCACACTGAGCGCGGTGAGCAGCAGCGACGGAGGCCTGACCTGGACGGCAACCTTCACCCCGACCAACAACATCACCGACAGCACCAATCTGATCACCCTCGACAACACCGGGGTGACCGCGATCAACGACGGCGTGGCGGGTGTCGGTACGACCAGCTCCGTCAACTACGCGATCGATACCGCGCGGCCGACCGTGACCATCGTGATGTCCGATACGGCGTTGAAGATCGGCGATACGTCGCTGGTGACTTTCACCTTCAGTGAAGCGGTGACCGGTTTCACCAACGCCGACCTGACGATTGCCAACGGCACACTGAGCGCGGTGAGCAGCAGCGACGGCGGCATCACCTGGACCGGAACATTCACCCCGAGCGCCAGCATCACCGATACCACCAACCTGATTACCCTGGATAACACCGGTATCGCCGACCTTGCCGGTAACGCCGGCACCGGCACCACCGATTCGGTCAATTATGTGGTCGATACGCTGCGGCCGACGGCGACCATTGTGGTGGCCGACACCAATCTGGCGGCCGGTGAAACCTCGCTGGTCACCATTACCTTCAGCGAAGCGGTCAGCGGCTTCACCACCGCCGACCTGACGGTGGCCAACGGCACCCTGAGCGGTCTGAGCAGCAGCGACGGCGGCATCACCTGGACCGCCACGCTTACGCCGACCAGCAGCCTCACCGATACCACCAACCTGATCACCCTGGACAACACCGGGGTGGTCGATCTGGCCGGCAACGCCGGCAGTGGCACCACCAATTCCAACAATTACGCCATCGACACCGCGCGGCCGACCGCGACCATCGTGGTGGCCGACAACAGTCTGCGGATCGGCGAAACCTCGCTGGTGACCATCACCTTTAGCGAGGCCGTGACCGGTCTCACCAACGCCGACCTGACGATTGCCAACGGCACGTTGACGGCGGTGAGCAGCAGCGACGGCGGAATCACCTGGACGGCAACCTTCACGCCGACCGTCAGCATCACCGACGCGACCAACCTGATCACGCTGAATAACACCGGCATCGCTGATCTGAACGGCAACGCCGGCAGCGGCACCACCGACTCCAACAACTACGCCATCGATACCGTGCGCCCGACCGCCACCATCGTGGTGGCCGACAACAACCTGCGGATCGGTGAAACGTCGTTGGTGACCATCACTTTCAGCGAAGCGGTCAGCGGTTTCACCAATGCCGATCTGACGGTCGCCAACGGCACGTTGAGCGCGGTCAGCAGCAGTGACGGCGGCATCACCTGGACGGCGACGTTCACCCCGAGCGCCAGTATCAACGACACCAGCAACCTGATTACCCTGGACAACACCGGCGTCGCCGACCTGGCGGGCAACGCCGGCAGCGGCACTACCGATTCCAACAACTACGCCATCGACACCCAGCGTCCGACCGCGACCATTGTGGTGGCCGACAGCAACCTCACTGCCGGCGAAACCTCGCTGGTGACCATCACCTTCAGCGAAGCGGTGACCGGTTTCACCAACGCCGACCTGACGATTGCCAACGGTACGCTGACCGCCGTGAGCAGCAGCGACGGTGGCATCACCTGGACGGCAACGTTCACGCCGAATCTGGGCGTCAACGACGCGAGCAACCTGATCACGCTGGCCAATGTCGGCATCGCCGACCTGGCGGGCAACGTCGGCAGCGGCACGACCAACTCCAACAACTACACGATCGACACCGTGGTGCCGACCGCGACCATCATCGTGGCGGACTCCAGCCTGAAAATCGGCGAAACCTCGCTGGTGACCATCACCTTCAGTGAGGCGGTGACCGGTTTCACCAACGCCGACCTGACGATTGCCAACGGTACGCTGAGCGCCGTGAGCAGCAGCGACGGCGGCATCACCTGGACGGCAACCTTCACGCCGACCAGCAGCATCACCGATGCCACCAACCTGATCACGCTGGACAACACTGGCGTGCAGAACCTGTCCGGCAATGCCGGCAGCGGCACCACCGATTCGAATAACTATTCGATCGATACGGTGCGCCCGACCGCCACCATCGTGGTCGCCGACACCGCGCTCGGCGTCGGCCAGACCAGTCTGGTAACCATTACCTTCAGCGAAGCGGTGACCGGTTTCACCAACGCCGACCTGATCGTCGCCAACGGCACGCTGAGCGCAGTGAGCAGCAGCGATGGCGGTATCACCTGGACGGCCACTTTCACCCCGGCTGCCGGCATCACCGACACCACCAACCTGATCACCCTCGACAACACCGGCGTCGCCGACCTGGCGGGCAACGCTGGCAGCGGTACCACCGATTCGAACAACTACGCGGTCGACAGCCTGCGTCCGACGGCGACCATTGTCATGAGCGACAGTGAACTGCGCCCCGGCGAAACCGCGCTGGTGACCATCACCTTCAGCGAGGCGGTGACCGGTTTCGACAACTCCGACCTGAGCGTCGCCAACGGCACTCTGAGCAATGTCTCGTCGAGCGACGGCGGCCTCACCTGGACGGCCACCTTCACGCCGAACATCGGTGTCACCGACCTCACGAACCTGATTGTCCTGAACAACACCGGCATCACCGACCTGGCCGGCAACACCGGCACCGGCACCACCAGCTCGGCCAATTACCAAGTGCAGACCCAGGTGCCGACCGCCACCATCGTAGTGGCCGACACTGCACTCAAGGCCGGGGAAACCTCGCTGGTGACCATCACTTTCAGCGAAGCGGTCAGCGGGTTCGACAACAGTGACCTGACCCTCGCCAACGGTACGTTGAGCAACGTCAGCAGCAGCGACGGCGGTGTGACCTGGACGGCGACCTTCACCCCGACGGCCAATGTCACTGACGCCACCAACCTGATCAGCCTGAACAATGCCGGAGTGACCAACGTCTCAGGCAACAGCGGTATCGGCACCACCGATTCCAACAACTTTGCCATCGACACTGCGCTGCCAACCGCCACCATTGTGGTTGCCGATAACCGCCTCGGTATCGGTGAAACCACCACCGTGACCTTCACCTTCAGCGAAGCGGTGATCGGGTTCGATCTGGGGGACATCAGCGTCGCCAACGGTTCGTTGTCGAACCTGACCAGCAGCGACGGCGGCGTGACCTGGACCGCAACCTTCACGCCGACAGCCAACGTCAACGATCCGACCAACCTGATCCTGATCGACACCGCCGGTGTCCAGGACCTGGCCGGCAACCTCGGGGCGAGCATCGCCATCTCCAACAACTACATCCTCGACGCGACCCGGCCGACGGTGAACATCGTGGTCGCCAATCCGAATCTGGGCATCGGCCAGAGCACCACAGTGACCTTCACCTTCAGCGAGGCGGTGAGCAATTTCGACCTGTCCGACCTGAGCGTGACCAACGGTGACCTGAGCAACCTGAGCAGCAGCGACGGCGGCAAGACCTGGACCGCGACCTTCACGCCGACCGCGAATGTCACCGACCCGAGCAACTTCATTGCGCTGGACACCAGCAACGTCACCGACCTTGCGGGCAACGTCGGCAGCACGGTGGCGGTGTCGAACAACTACGCCCTCGACAGCGAACGGCCGACCGCCACGGTGGTGATCGCCAATCCGAACCTGGGCCTCGGCCAGACTTCGCAGGTGACCATCACCTTCAACGAAGCGGTCAGCGGTTTCGACCTGGCGGACCTCAGCGTGGCCAATGGCACTCTGTCCAACCTGAGCAGCAGCGACGGCGGCAAGACCTGGACCGCGACGCTGACGCCGAATGCCAACGTCAACAGCGCCAATAATGCGATCAGCCTCAACACGGCCGGGGTCAGCGATCTGTCGGGCAACAGCGGCAGCGGGGTCAGCAGCTCCGGCAACTACGTGATCAACACGGTGCCGGCGGTGACGCCCACTTCGCCGCTGATCGTGGTGACACCGGATCCGGAATTTCGCAGCAGCGATCCAGTCGTGTCGCCACCACCGCCGAACGTTCCGCTGCAACCGATCGTCTTCACCGCGCCCACCGGCGACCTCGGCTCACCGCTGACTTTCGCGCCGTTGTTCGAGCAGCGGGTGATCGGCAACGGCATCCGTCCACTGGGGGATATTTTCATCAATCGTGGTGCGCTGAGCCCGAGCTTCATTGCTCAGGTCTTCAGCAGCAGCGACAACCTGGGTGACGGTTCCGGCCACGGCTTCCTCGGTTTCGGCGGCGGCGATGGCGGGGTGTTCGGCAGCAGCACGCTGTCGGGCCTGTTCAATCAGGACAGCAGCGCCGAGCGCGATTCGCTGAACGCCTTCGGCAGCCAGTCGATCAAGGGCGGCGATATTTCCCAAGGCCTGCGCGGTGTATTCGGTGCGCCGACCCTGGGCCAGCAACTGCAACAGATCAAGGACAGCGAGCAGCACCGGGTCGACAACCTGGCGGCGGCGCTGCAACAGGTCGGCATCAGCGAAATGCCGGCCTGACCAACATTACAACTCAATATATGCGGGACCTAGGGGCGATCCAGGGATGAAGATAAGTCAGAAATTGTTCGGCGCCAGCCTGCTGGCGCTGGCGATCAGCGGATGTGCAGTGACCAGTGAACCGATCGAACGCAGCGTCAGCGAACAACGGGCCCGGGCCGATCTGCAAAACATGTACAAGGGCCAGGAGCCGCTGAGCGGTCCGCTGACCCTGCACCAGGCCATGGCCCGCGCGGTGAAATACAACCTCGAAGGCCGCTTGAAAATCATGGAGGAAGCGCTGGCCAAGCGGCAGCTCGACCTCGCCAGTTTCGACATGCTGCCGCGCATGGCGCTGGACGCCGGCTACGTCGGGCGCAACAACGTCAGCGCTTCCAGCAGCCAGAGCGTGCGCACCGGCACCCAGTCTCTGGAACCGTCGACCTCCCAGGACCGCGACCGCGACGTCGCCGACCTGACCATGGTCTGGAACGTGCTCGATTTCGGCGTCAGCTACATCAGCGCCAAGCAGCAGGGCGACCAGCGCCTGATCGTGCAGGAGCGCCGGCGCAAGGTGATCAACACCATCGTTCAGGACGTTCGCTCGGCCTATTGGCGGGCGATGGCCGCCGAGCGCCTGCTCAAGCAGATCGACAGCCTGATGGCGCGGGTCGACACCGCCCGCCGCAACAGTGAAAGCATGAGCGAGCAGCGCATCGGCGATCCGGTGCAGTCGCTCGGTTATCAGCGTTCGCTGATCGAGGCGACCCGGCAATTGGAAGAACAGCGCCGGGCGCTGTCGCTGGCGAAGACCGAGCTGGCGACCCTGATCAACCTGCCGCTGGGCACCAACCTGACCCTGGCCACCGATGACGGTTATCAGATCCCGGAACTCAAGGTCGATCTGAGCAAACTCGAACAGGAAGCCTTGACCAGCCGTCCGGAACTGCGCGAGCAGGATTACCAGACCCGGATCAGCGCCGCCGAAACCCGCAAGGCCATGCTGCGTCTGCTGCCGGGGCTGGAGTTCTCCGCTGGCGGGCACTACGACAGCAACTCGTTCCTGGTCGAACAGGGCTGGGCCGACTACGGCGTCAAAGTGACCTGGAACCTGTTCAACGTGATCTCCGCCCCGGCGGCCATTGACGTGGCCAAGGCTGGTGAAGAAGTCGCCACCGCACGCCGTCAGGCGATGTCGATTGCGGTGCTGGCGCAGCTCTACGTGGCCAATGCCAACTATCAGGAGGCGCTGCGCCAGTTCAAGACCAACCAGCAACTGTCGGACATCGACGGGCAAATCGTCGGTCAGTTGCGTAACCGTCGTCAGGCCGACGGCATTGGTGAGCTGGACCTGATCCAGGGCGAGCTCAACACCTTGCAGGCCGATCTGCGGCGTGACCTGTCCTATGCCGATCTGCGCAATGCCTATGGCCAGATCTTCGCCAGCGCCGGTCTCGATCCGCTGCCGGATCAGGTCCAGTCGACTGAAGTGCAGTCGATCGCCACCGCCCTGGCCAACCGCGAAGCGGCATGGGCCTCGGGGGATATTTCGCTGCCGGTGGCCCATGCCTCCGCGCCGTGACGTGCTGGCGCCGACCGCCAGCATCAGCCGTGCGCAACGCGAAGCCCGCAACGGCCATCGCGGCACGGCGATGCTGCTGACCGGCTTGCCGGCGGCGGGCAAGTCGACCCTTGCCCAGGCATTGCACGCCGAGTTGTTCAGTCGCGGTCTGCAAAGTGTGGTGCTCGATGGCGATGGCTTGCGAGTCGGGCTCAATCGCGACCTGGGTTTTACCGATGCCGACCGCCTGGAAAACATCCGCCGCGCCAGTGAGCTGGCGGCGTTGCTGGTGGAGAACGGGCAGATCGTGATTCTGGCGATGATCGCGCCGCTGGCGGAGCTGCGCGAGGTGTTCGCCCGCCATCTGGGCGAGGACTATCGCGAGGTCTGGTGCAGCGCCGCGCTGGCGGTGTGCGAGCAGCGCGATCCGAAAGGGCATTACGCCCGGGCGCGGCGCGGTGAGCTGGCTGGTTTCACTGGCGTGTCGGCGCCTTACGAGGCGCCGGCCCAGGCTTCGCTGGTGCTCGACACCGGCAGGCTGCCGGTCGAAGCCTGTCTGGACCGGTTGCTGACCTGGCTCGGCGAAACCGCGGTGTTGCCCAAGGCATGAGCCGGCCGGCGTTCTCGCGGTTGCCGGTGACGGTGGACCTGCCGTTGCTGTTGCAGGCGCTGACGGCGATTGACGACGCTGCCTGGCGCGGTCATTTCAACACCGCTTATTTCGCTGGCGACTGGAGCGGCGTAGCACTGATTTCCGCCGCCGATGCGCTGACCGAACTGTCCCCTGGCAGCGCTGAGCCCGTGCGACGCGCCTCTTGGCTCAATGACTGTCGCTGGCAGCAGGCCCTGCGGGATCTGCCGCTGGAAATCGTCAGTGCGCGGCTGTTGCGACTGGGCCCTGGCGGCCAGATCCATGAGCATCGCGACTATGACCTTGAGGGCGCGGACGCCGATTTGCGCCTGCACATTCCGCTGCTCAGTCCGCCCGCCGTGGACTTCTGGCTCGACGGCCAGCGGATGCCAATGAAGGCTGGAGAGTGCTGGTATCTCGATCTCGCCCGACCGCATCGGGTCGACAATCGCGACCGCACGGCACGGGTTCATCTGGTGCTCGATTGCCGCCCAACACCCTGGCTGGAGCAAATGGTCGTTGACGGTTTGCCGAGCACTCCGCTGCCTGATGGCGCGGACACGGCGCTGCAGCGTTTTCAACGGTTGCTGGTCACGGATCCGTTGCTGTCCGCAACGTTGCAGGCACTGCACGACCCTGAAGCCTTCATCGACCAGACGCTGGCGCTGGCCGCTGAACGCGGCCTGCATTTTTCCCGGGAAGACCTGCTGGCGGCGATGCGCAACGGCCGTCGGTCATGGAACGAACAATGGCGCCTGTGAATTTCGACGGCTGGTTGCCGATCCGCGTCTGGAAAACCGCCGGGCAATGGCAGGTCGACTGGTGCTGGTTTGGCGACACGCCGCTGCATCAGCCGTTTTTTCGTGAGGCCGTCGAAGACGCGTTGCGCTTGCCGTTCAATCAGGCGTTCCGGCGGCAAACACCCTTGTCGGTACTGACGGATTGGCAAACGCTCAGCCCGGGACTGCCGCCGAGCGCTTTTATCCTGCACGCCTCGCGTTGCGGTTCGACGCTGATCAGCCAGATGCTCGCCCGGCTCGACGATTACATCGTGGTCTCGGAGCCGCCGCCCCTTGATGCCTTGCTGCGCAGCGATCTGCCGGACGAAGAACGCCGCGCGGCCATCGTCGGATTGCTCTCGGCGTACGGTCAGCGTCGGCGCGGCGCGGAGCAGCGCCTGGTGATCAAGCTCGACGCCTGGAACATCGGCGAATGGCCGTTGCTGCACGAATGTTTTCCCGATACACCGTGGCTGTTTGTCTACCGCGATCCGCTGGAAGTCGCCGTCTCGCACCTGCGCCGGCCTGGCCTGCACATGGTGCCGGGTGCGCTCGGCGAGTGTGTGCTGGACGATGATTTACCGTTCGAGGGGCGTGAGGATTTCATCGCCCGACGGCTCGGGCGTCTGCTGGAGGCCGGGTGGGTGCATTGTCGTGAGTCTGCCGGGTTGGCGCTCAATTACAGCGAATTGCCCGAGGCGATGAGCTGGCGGCTGGCGCGGTTTTTCGGACTGAGTGCTGCGCAGTGTGAGCAGGCGCTGGCGGCGACGGCGCAACATGCGAAACAGCCATCACAACCCTTTGTCGTCGATGGCGAACACAAGCGCCGCGAAGCATCCGCGTTGTTGCAGTCACGGATCGAGCATTACGCCCTCGCGCCTTATGCCGCGCTGGAAAGCTTGCGCACACTCACGATTTCGCCGACAGATCCGCCATCCCCTTGAGCAGTTCGATCGGCAACGGAAACACGATGGTCGAGCTCTTGTCGCCGGCAATCGAACTCAAGGTCTGCATGTAGCGCAGTTGCATGGCGCCGGGCTGGCGACCAAGCATTTCAGCGGCCTGCATAAGTTTTTCCGAGGCCTGCAATTCGCCTTCGGCGTGGATCACCTTGGCTCGCCGTTCACGCTCGGCTTCGGCCTGCCTGGCGATGGCGCGCACCATCGACTCGTTGAGATCGACGTGCTTGATTTCGACGTTGGCGACCTTGACCCCCCAGGCATCGGTCTGGGCGTCGAGCACTTGCTGGATGTCGATGTTCAGGCGTTCGCGCTCGGCCAGCAGTTCGTCCAGTTCATGTTTGCCGAGCACCGCGCGCAGGGTGGTCTGGGCCAGTTGGCTGGTGGCTGTGAGGAAATCTTCGACCTGGATGATCGCTTTCTGCGGGTCGAGCACGCGGAAATACAGCACCGCGTTGACTTTCACCGACACATTGTCACGGGTGATCACGTCCTGCGCTGGCACGTCCAGGACGATGGTGCGCAGATCGACCCGGACCATTTGCTGCACCACCGGAATCAACAGGATCAGCCCCGGTCCCTTGACCTGCCAGAAGCGTCCGAGCTGAAACACCACGCCGCGTTCGTATTCGCGCAGGATGCGAAACGTCGAGCCGGCCAGAGCGATCAGCAACAGCAGCAGCGCGACAAAACCGATTTGCAGACCCATGATCACTCTCCGAGCGGTGCCGCGTCAGTCGCGGCCACTTGCAGCAACAGGCCCTTGCGCCCGACCACCCGCACCGGTTGCCCGGTGTGCAGCGGCGTGGCGCTCAGCACCTGCCAGCGTTCTCCCTGCAATTGCACCCAGCCGTTGCGGCTGTCTTCCGGTTGCACCACCGTCACCGCCGTGACACTGCCGAGCAGGCCGGCATCGCCGCTGACCGGGTGGCGCGGTCGGGTTTTCAGGGCGCGGATCAGCAGCGCGATCAGCAACAGGGCGCTGACCAGCCCGAGGCCGATCATCATCGGCACCGGCAGTTCGGCGTTGCTCAGGATCAATGCGCCGATCACGAACATCACGATGCCGCCCAGACCGATCACCCCGTAGTTGGGCAGCGCGGCTTCGGCGATCAGAAACGCGATGCCCAGGGTGATCAGCCACAGACCGACCGGGCTGACGGCGGTAAACGGATTGTCTGCCGCAACCGCCGATCCACTCAGCAGCAACAGGGCAAGCGCACAGCAACGGATGTTCACATGACCCTCCGTGAGAGTCAGGGGATTGTTCTTACAGTCTAGTTGAGGCTGTGGCTGGATGAATTTTGATCAATCCCCCTGCCTCGCCAGTGGGCGGATTTCCCGGTGTGCGCGGCCGACGGGACTAGACTTTCAAGGGTAGCCACAGCGTTTCATTACCGTCCGCCGCGCAGCGTCGGCGGGCACCGAGGTGCATCATGCGTATGGCCAAAAAAGTGCAGAGCAGCCTCAACCGGGCGCAATGCGAATATGACATCGTCACCCACCCGCACTCGTCCAGCAGCCTGGAAACGGCGCGGGTCTCCGGGATTGCCGCAGAACGGGTGGCCAAATCGGTGATCCTGGACGACCGTCACGGGCACTACCTGATGGCGGTGCTGCCCGCCAGCCGCCACCTGGACTTGAGCAAGGTGCGCAGCAGCGGCGAATGGCAAATCACCCGCGAAAGCAATCTGGCGCACATTTTCGATGACTGTGAACGCGGCGCTGTGCCGCCACTGGGCGATTCCTATGGCCTGGACATGGTCATCGACCCGCTGCTGACCCGGCAGAAAGACATCTATCTGGAAGCTGGCAACCACAACAATCTGCTGCACATGAGCATGCCCGAATTCCTGAAAATGGTGCCGCATGCGCAGGTGCGGGAGTTGAGTCAGTAGGTTTGTGGCGTTGGTGAGCACGCCAATCGCGGGCAGGCCCGTTTCCAAAGGTTCTACGCTGAGTCTGTGGGAGCGAGTTTGCTCGCTAAATTCGTGCATCCACTGAATTTTCGAAGGAGCAGAGCAATGGAAAAACTGACGCACAGCCTGCCGTCCCTGTTCAAGCAACTCGGCCTGGACAACGACCCGGTCAGCATCGACCAGTTCATCGCCACCCATTCCCCGCTCAAACCGGAATTGCACCTGTGCGACGCGTTTTTCTGGAGCAAGAGCCAGGCGGATTTCCTGCGTGACGAGATTCTCGATGATGCGGATTGGGCGGAGGTAGTGGATCAGTTGGATGTGATGTTGAGGAAGGGGCGGGCGGGGTAAAGACCGGACCTAGCCATTGGGAGTCATAGCTCTCAAGGAAGAGAACGTCGCTTCAACTTCAAGATTGGATAAACCGATTCCGCAGGCCATTGATTCACGAGCGATTTTCACTTTTTGCTCTAAAAATGCCGCGTACGCAGATGTCTGGGGCAGGCGTTCAATCGGATGTTGTCCGGAATTGGTGTTCTTGGTCGTGAATTTCTTCGTCATGGTTCAGTGCTCTCGGATGTCGGTGTCGGCGCAGTTTCAGCGAGGGACATTTCTTGTGCTCAAAGCAATTTGTTTCAAAACTTGACTGAATTTCCCCTCCAATGCGATATTGATAGTTAGCAAACTAACAGTGTGTGCATTCCCTCGTGCCGAATAACCTCGACGCTCTCCAGATGAACATCAGCAGTGCCATGGTGGTGGCCGCCAGGCATTGGCGGAAGATCTGCCAGACCACGCTGGTCAACTATGGAATTTCCGAAGCCTGCGCCGTCCCGTTGTTGATGATCGGGCGGTTGGGCGAGGGTGTGCGCCAGGTGCAAGTGGCGCAGGCGGCGGGGATGGAGTCGCCGTCGCTGGTGCGCCTGCTCGATCAGTTGTGTCATGCCGGGTTTGTCTGCCGCACCGAAGATGCCCAGGACCGTCGCGCCAAATGCCTGAGCCTGACCGACACCGGCCGTGAGCTGGTGCAAGCGGTGGAGGCGCAACTGGTGCGACTGCGTCATGAGGTGCTCGAAGGCATCGACCAGCGCGATCTGGAGGCTACGCTTCGAGTACTCAGAGCTTTTGAGGCGGCCACTCCGCCAACGGTGATCAATCCGTGAACGGGTTTTTTTCCGGCATGCCTCCGGCGCGGGACTGGTTCTACGGGATCCGCACGTTCGCGGCTTCGATGACCGCGCTGTACATCGCCTTGCTCATGCAGATGCCGCGCCCGTACTGGGCGATGGCCACGGTGTACATCGTTTCCAGCCCTTTCCTCGGGCCGACCAGTTCCAAGGCGTTGTATCGGGCGATCGGCACGTTTCTCGGTGCTGCGGCGGCGGTGTTGTTCGTGCCGATGTTCGTGCAGAGCCCATACGTGCTGGTGGTCATCGCCCTGTGGACGGGGATTTTGTTGTTCCTGTCCCTGCACCTGCGCACCGCCAACAACTACGCGCTGATGCTGGCCGGCTATACCTTGCCGTTGATCGCGCTGCCGGTGGTGGATAACCCGCTGGCGGTGTGGGACGTGGCCGAGTCGCGGACCGAGGAAATCTTTCTCGGCATCGCCGTGGCGGCGGTGGTCGGCGCGATGTTCTGGCCACGGCGCCTGGCACCGGTGTTCAACGACGCCGTGGGCAAATGGTTCGCCGACGCCACGACTTACAGCCTGAAGTTCCTCAGCCGCGATGTGCAGCCCGAAGAGGTCGCAGCCCTGCGCATGGCGATGGTCGGCAGTTTCAACAGCCTGGAATTGATGATCGGCCAGTTGCCGCACGAAGGTGCGCGGCCGCAAACCGTTCGCAACACCAAGGAACTGCGCGGGCGGATGATCCACCTGCTGCCGGTGATCGATGCCCTTGAAGACTCGCTTTACGCCCTCGAACGGCGCACGCCGGAACTGGTGGAACAATTCGCGCCGCTGCTCACCGCGACCCGCGAATGGCTCGGTCACAAAGACGCCGATCTCGAACGCTGGCAAGCCCTGCGGGATCAGCTCGAAGCGCTGCAACCGAGCGCCGAAGCCCTGGAAGATCGCAGACAGTTGCTGTTTTCCAACGCGCTGTATCGCCTCGGCGAGTTCATCGATCTTTGGCAGGACTGTCGCAGCCTGCAGGACGCGATCCTGTGCGAGCGCCAGGACAGCTGGCGCGCGGTCTATCGTCACTGGCGCCTCGGTCGCCTGACGCCGTTTCTCGACCGTGGACTGATGCTGTATTCGGTGGCCTCGACCATCCTGGCGATCATCGTCGCCTCGGTGTTGTGGATCCTGCTGGGCTGGACCGACGGCGGCAGCGCGGTGATTCTGGCGGCGGTGTCGTGCAGTTTCTTCGCCTCGATGGACGACCCGGCGCCGCAGATCTACCGGTTCTTTTTCTGGACCGGGATGTCAGTGCTGTTTGCCAGTCTGTACCTGTTTCTGGTGCTGCCGAACCTGCATGACTTTCCGATGCTGGTGCTGGCATTCGCGGTGCCGTTCATCTGTGTCGGCACCCTGACGGTGCAGCCACGCTTTTACCTCGGCATGCTGCTGACGCTGGTCAACACCTCGTCGTTCATCAGCATCTCGGGCGCTTACGACGCGGACTTCTTTGCCTTCGTCAATTCCAACCTGGCGGGCCCGATGGGGCTGTTGTTCGCGTTTATCTGGACGCTGATCGCCCGGCCGTTCGGTGCTGAACTGGCGGCCAAGCGCCTGACCCGTTTCAGCTGGAAAGACATCGTCAGCATGACCGAACCGGCCAACCTCGCCGAACATCGACAGCTGGGCGTGCAACTGCTCGACCGCCTGATGCAGCACCTGCCGCGTCTGGCGCTGACCGGTCAGGACACCGGCATTGCCATGCGCGAAGTGCGCGTGGGGCTGAACCTGCTCGACTTGCTCGCCTACACACCTCGAGTGACCGGCGCGCCGAATGCGTTGCTCAAGCAAGTGGTGGCAGAGGTTGGCGAGTATTTCCGGGCCTGCCTCAAGGCCGGCGAACGCCTGCCGGCGCCAAGCGCTTTGCTGATGACCATGGATCGCACCCGCCGCGCACTCAACGGCCACGGCGATGAAGAAACCCGACTCAACCTGTTGCACGCCTTGAGCGGCTTGCGCCTGGCGCTGTTGCCCGGCGTGGAATTCGTTTCCAACGCAGAGCCCGAAGAACCGCTGCCCGAAGGAGCGCCCCTATGATCGGTGATCTGGATATCAGCGGCATTTTCCTGCCGACCCTGCTGGTGTTGATGGGCATCACTTATGTGCTGTTTGTTGTGGTACACGGCGTGCTCACGCGCCTGCATTTCTACCGTCTGGTCTGGCACCGGGCATTGTTCAACGTGGCTCTCTACGCCGTGATGCTGTACGGCGTGGATTCACTCAGTCGATACCTGATGACATGAAAAAACCGTTTTTGACCCTCGGTCGCGTCGTCCTGACGCTGCTGATCGTGACTTTCGCCGTCGTCGTGGTCTGGCGCATGGTGATGTATTACATGTACGCGCCCTGGACCCGCGACGGCCACATTCGCGCCGACATCGTGCAGATCGCCCCGGACGTGTCCGGGCTGATCCAGCAGGTCGAAGTGAAGGACAACCAGTTGGTCAAGCGCGGCCAGGTGCTGTTCAGCATCGACCAGGACCGTTTCAAACTGGCGTTGCGCCAGGCCAGGGCGGCGGTCGCTGATCGCGAAGAAACCCTGGCCCAGGCGCAGCGTGAAGCCAAGCGTAACCGTGGTCTGGGCAATCTGGTGCCGGCCGAACAGCTGGAAGAAAGCCTGTCGAAAGTGGCCCGCGCGCAATCGGCGCTGGCCGAAGCACTGGTGGCGGTGGACAGCGCTCAGCTCAACCTCGATCGCTCGGTGATCCGCAGTCCGGTGGACGGCTACGTCAACGACCGTGCGCCACGCTCGCAGGAATTCGTCACCGCCGGGCGTCCGGTGTTGTCGGTGGTCGACAGCAATTCGTTCCACATCGACGGCTATTTCGAAGAAACCAAACTCGACGGCATCCACATCGGTCAGTCGGTGGATATCCGCGTGATCGGCGACCGTGCCCGCTTGCGCGGGCATGTCGAAAGCATCGTCGCCGGTATTGAAGACCGCGACCGTTCGAGCGGCAGCAACCTGCTGCCCAACGTCAACCCGGCGTTCAGCTGGGTGCGTCTGGCGCAACGGATTCCGGTGCGCATTGCCTTCGACGAGGTGCCGGATGACTTCCGCATGATCGCCGGGCGTACCGCGACCGTGTCGATCATCGACGATCAACCGCAGGAGCCTGCGCAATGAACAGGGCCCTGATGGTCGTCGGGCTGGGCATGATGCTGTCGGCCTGCTCGATGGTCGGGCCGGACTACCACGTGCCCGAAGACGCGGCGATCCAGCGCAAGGATTTCCAGGGCGACCTGGCGGTGACCGGCAAACCGGTGGTGTCGGCCCCGGTGCCGGCGGACTGGTGGCGGCTGTATCAGGATCCGCGTCTGGATCAACTGGTGCAGCAGGCCATGGCATCCAACACCGATCTGCGAGTGGCGGCGGCGAACCTGTCGCGGGCCCGGGCGCAGGTCGATGAAGCCGAAGCGGCCGGTGGCTGGAGCGGCGGCGTGAAAATGGGTGCGCAGCGCTTGCAGGAGTCCGGCGAGGCGTTCCTGCTGCCGGAGAAAGTGCCGGTGGCCAATATCGGCGATATCGGTATCAGCGCGTCCTACCAGTTCGACCTGTGGGGCACCCTGCAACGCGGGATCGAAGCGGCCAAGGCCAACGCCGACGCGACCCAGGCCGCTGCCGACACTGCACGCATCACCCTGGTCGCCGACGTGGTGCGGGCCTACACCCAGGTCTGCGCGGCGAATGAGGAACGGGAAATCGCCCAGCATTCCCTCGACCTGCAATCCCAGAGCACCACCCTGATCCAGCGTCTGCGCGATGCCGGCCGTGGTGACGAAACCCAGGTCACCCGTTCGCAGACCCAATTCAAATCCTTGCGCGCCGACATGCCGCGTTATGAGGCGGCGCGTCAGGCCGGGTTGTTCCGTCTGTCGATGCTGCTGGCCAAGCCAGTCGATCAATTACCGGCCGGCACGGCGACCTGCGCCGAGCTGCCGAAAATCGCCCAACTGGTGCCGGTCGGCGATGGCGCTGCGCTGCTCAAGCGCCGGCCGGACATCCGCCAGGCCGAGCGGCGTCTGGCGGCTGCGACTGCTGGAATCGGTATCGCCACCGGCGAGCTGTACCCGGACATCAGTTTCGGCGCGACGATCGGCACCGTCGGCATTCTCGATAACCTTGGCAAACCGTCCACCAACCGCTGGGGTTTCGGCCCGTCACTGAGCTGGAGCGTACCGACCAACGGCGCCCGGGCCCGGATCCGCGAAGCCGAAGCCACGACCCAGGGCGCGTTGGCGCATTTCGACGGCGTGGTGCTCAACGCTATCCGCGAAACCCAGACCGGTCTGTCCCAGTACTCCGCGCTGCTGCAACGCCGCGATGCGCTGGCCGATGCCGAGCAGTCGGCAAAACTGGCAGCGGACCAGACGCACCGCTTCTTCCAGGCCGGCCGCGAGTCGTTCCTCGCCGACCTGCAGGCCACCCGCACCTACACCGATGTCACTGCGCAACTGGCCGCTGCCAACACCCAGGTTGCCATGAGCCAGATCGATTTGTTCCTCGCCCTGGGCGGCGGTTGGGAAAGCGGACGAACGCAAGCCTCGAGCGCCAGCAAACCCTGAGGCCGTTGCTATGCTTTGAAGTATTGAAAGGGCGCCCCGAACCAGGCGCCTTTTCAGTGCACATCGCTAGCGCAGGTCTAGGGGAAACCAATAATGAAAAACCCTTACGCTCTTGGCTTCTGGTGCGCCCTGGTAGCCTTGGTGCTGCTGTCGGCCACCTATTTCTACGGCATCATGCTGGCCCATCAGATCGACAAGGCAATGATCTTCCTCGACAGCATCGTGGCGCTGATCGCGGTCATGGCGATCGTGGTCGTGGCCTCGGCCCTGGTGCAGACCCAGCGACTCAAAAAGCGTCAGCTTGAGCAAAGCAAGACGCTGCTGCTGATCTGGGACACCAAGGTCGCGCTGCGCAAAGTCGAAACCGTGTTCGACCGCTACTTCTGGGGCGGCTACTGGCAGCCGGGGCGCACCTTCGCCGAAGTCATGGGCGAACTCACCGGCACACCGCTGGAAAAAAGCCTCGAAGCCCTGAAAAAACAGTGCCTGGCCCTCGACCGGCAAGTCGCCGACGATGGCTGGCACTGGCTCAACAATGCCCGCGAACTGTCGGACGTCGCCACGGCCATGGCCCGCGAGCGCTATCAACTGGATTTCTGCGACCCGCGCAGCGACGGGCCCGGCGGGGCGGTGATCGACCGGGATTTCGAAGTGCTGGTGTACACCTGGACCGCGCGGCTGAAAAGCTTCGACCATCAGCTTGATGAGATCGAGGTTCAATACTCCTGATCCCGAAAAGATCGCCGAACCCGGCGATCTTTTTGTTTGTCCATGTCTCGTGGACATTCTTTAACCTTTAAACATTGGGCCGCGGCCCACTGCCAGTGCTAATCTCCACCGCTAAATTCAGCGGAGTCGCGCCACGGCCCGGTCACGGGTTCAGGGAAGACGACCACACTTTCAGCCACGGAAATCGATCAGGTCATTCATGAATAAATCAGCAGGCGTGCTTCTCGGAATTGTTGTGGCCATCGGCGCCATCAGCGTCGGCGGGGCCTGGTACACCGGCACCAAAATCGAAGGCGTGCTGAACAATGCCGTCGCCAATGCCAACAGCGAGTTGCAGACCGCCATGGCCGGCTCCAACGGCAGTGCATCGCTGGAACTGGTGTCGCTGGAGCGCGACACCTTCAGCAGCACCGCGCACTATCGCCTCAAGGGCGAGGGCGAAATGTTTGGCGAAGCGCCGGTCGAGCTGTTGTTCGTCGACCACATCGAGCATGGCCCGCTGCCGTTCTCGCGTCTGGTGTCGCTGAAATGGCTGCCGGTCATGGCCACCAGTCACTTTGAGCTGGAAAAGACCCCGATCACCGAAAAGTGGTTCGCTGCCACCAAGGGCGCCGCACCGCTCAAAGGCGTGGTCAACATCGGCTACGACCAGTCGACCACCGGCAATCTCGAACTGCTGCCACTGGAAACGGCGCTGGACGACAAGTCGAACCTGAAGTTTTCCGGCCTGAACATGGACATCTCCGCCAGTGCCCAGGCGCAGAAGGTCAAGGCCAATGGCTACATGGACAGCCTGCACCTGACCACGGTTGCCGAAGATCAGACCCCGGTGCAGATCGAACTCAATGGCCTGACCCTGGCCAGCAACCTTGCCAAGAGCACCTACGGCTACTACACCGGCGAGAACACCCTGGAGTTGACCGCCAGCAAGACCACCTTCGGCGCCAAGCAGTCGGTGCTGGGCGTGAAGAACTTCGAAATGAAGAACCGTACCGAAGAGAACGGCAGCAACGCCTCCGGCCGTGCCGACTACAAGGTCGCTGAAGTGACCCTCAACGACAAGAAGATCGGTTCGGCCAACCTGGCGATGAGTCTGAAAAACCTCGACATCCCGTCGGCGATGTCGCTGATGCAGATCTACCAGACCAAGCTGCAGCCGTACGAGAAAGCCGCTGCCGAAGCCACCGCCGCCGGTCTGCCGGCACCGGAGCTGAACCTGACCGAGGCCGAGTCGACCCAGGTCAAGGCCGACCTGCAGAAACTGCTGGCGGCCGGGCCGCAACTGGCATTGGAAGACCTGTCGCTGAAAACCGCCAATGGCGAAAGCCGGGCGAATCTGGTGCTTGATCTGACCAAACCTGCGTCGATGGACCTGCCACCGGATCAACTGGGCAAACAGTTGATCGCGCTGCTGGACATCAATGTGCTGGTGTCCAAGCCGATGCTGGTCGACCTGCTGAGCGTGCAGGCGCAAATCGATGGTCAGACCGATGCCAAGGCCATCGTCGACCAGGCCAGCGCGGGTGCCGACATGTTCGCCGGCATGGCCGTCGGTTCGCAGTTGGCGACCCTGGATGGCACCAACGTTGTTACCAAGCTGCATTACGCCGCCAATCAGGTGGAATTCAACGGCCAGAAGATGACCGTCGAGCAGTTCGTGGGCTTCCTAATGAGCAAGTTCGGCGGGCTCGAACAGGCTCAGTAAACGCCCCGCGCAACAAGGCAACGCCCGGCCTCTGTACTCGCAGACGCCGGGCGTTTTGCTGTCTGGCATCCGGGTTAACGGTTAGCCGGGACCCGTCATCGTCACGAATCTGAACAATTATTGTGTTCTGAATATTGATCTACGCTTGCGTGCAAGACTGCTTCGATAAGCTTGGCCAGGTGATCTACTTGGCCTCCGTTACGAAATGGGCAAGGGGGGGCACTGCTACCCGGCTGGCCATGTAAGGATGCTGACGAATGCCGCGTATTGATGGTCCTGTATTACATCGTGGTTTACGCCCATTGTTTCGAGTCGCGTTGTGCAGCCAGTTGCTCTGGCCCGTGCTCGCGTTCGCCGACACGACCTACGATCAAATGGTGCTCGACGCCCGGGCCGGGCATTACACGCCCGCGCTGACCGTTTTGCGTCAGGTGCCGCCGGTCCAGGCCACCACCGGGCAGGTCAGCGATCACCTGCAAATCGCCGGTTGGGCCGGGCTCGACGCTGAAGTGGTGCAGGTCTACGAGACCCAGGGTCGTGGCCGCGCACTGCCGATTCAGGCGCTGACTGCCACCGCCCGGGCCTATCGCAACCTCAAGCGCTGGGATCAGGCGATCCAGGTCTACAACACGGCGCTGACGCTGGAGCCGGACAATGCTGACCTGCAACTCGGTCTGGCGCTGACCCAGGCCGACTCCACCAAGCCTGACGAAGGGGTCATCCGCGCCCGCTCGCTGGTCGCCGCCAAACCCGAAGACCCTTCCCGCCGACTGGCGCTGGGCTATGCCCTCAATCGTGCCGGCAAGCCGTACGACGCGCTGTTCGAATACGACCAGGCCTTTGTCCGCGCCGGCAACAAACCGGAAGTCGCCCGCGAATACGTGGTTGCCCTGCAAAAGGCGCGTCTGCCGGAGCCGGCGTTGCGGCTTGCCAGGCAGCGTCCGGGGCTGATCGATTCCGTCACCTTGCGGCGTCTGGAAGGCGATCTGGCCGCCGAACGCGTGCGCCTCGCCGAACTGGCCACCCGCAGCGAAGAAGAACGCTACGTGATCGCCGACCGCGCCCTGGCCGACTACGACCAGTTGCTCGCCACCTGGACCCCGGACGCCAGCGCCCACGATGACGTGACGCGCTGGCGCATCGATCGCATGGGCGCACTCAAGGCCCGGGCGCGCACCGCCGAAGTCATCAGCGAATACCAGAAGCTGCAAGCCGAAGGCGTGAAGATCCCGACCTACGCCCTGCGCTGGGTGGCGGCGGCCTATCTGGATCAGCGCCAGCCGGAAATCGCCACCGATCTTTACCGTCAGGTGCTGGCGGCGCCGGACGCCGATGTCGGTGACCGACTTGAAGACACCACGGCGCTGTATTACTCGCTGCTGGAAAGCGACCGCGCCGAAGAGGCGCGCAAGGTCGCCGAGGATCAGGCCAAGGCGCAGAAGCCGCGTGTCGAACTCAAGGGCCTGCCGATCGGCAACCCTAACGATGAGTGGATGGACGCCCAGCAACTGGCGGCGCAGGCCGGCATCTACGGCTCCGACCTGCCTCACGGCGAAGAGCGCTTGCAGACTCTGGTGGATCAGGCCCCGGGCAACATCGGCCTGCGCCGGGCCCAGGCCGACCTGTACCTGGCCCGCAACTGGCCGCGCCGTGCGGAAAACCAGCTCAAGGAAACCGAAAGCATCGCGCCACGCGACATGGGCCTGGAAGTCGCGCAGGCCCGCACCGCCATGGACTTGCAGGAATGGCGGCAGATGGATGCGCTGACCGATGACGTGGTGGCGCGCTTCCCCGACAACCGTCAGGTCCAGCGTCTGGCCCGTGAACGCGAAGTGCACGACATGTCCGAGCTGCGCGTCGAAGCCTACGGCGGCAAGGCCAACGGCGGCAGCGGTGGCGATGCCGGCGCGGTCTCCGGCAGCCGGGATTTCGGCATCCAGACCACCCTTTACAGCCCGCCGATCGATGAGGATTGGCGGGTGTTCGCCGGGGCGGGATACGCCACTGGCGATTTTGCCGAAGGCACCGGTCACCACCGCTTCCAGCGTGTCGGCCTGGAGCGTCGCACCCGCGACATGACCCTCGAAGCCGAAGTGTCGAATCATTCCTATGGTTTCGGCGACAAGCAGGGCGCGCGTCTGGCGATTGCCCGCGATATCAACGACCACTGGCAATACGGCGGCAGCCTTGAGTATCTCTCGGCCGACACCCCGCTGCGGGCATTGAACAGCGACATCAAGGCCAACGGCGGCAGCGGTTTCATCCGCTGGCGCGCCAACGAGAGCCGTGAGTGGCGCCTGGCGGTCAGCCCGTCGCACTTCAGCGACGGCAACAACCGTGTCGAAGCCTTGCTGACCGGAAAAGAGGGTGTCTACAGCGCGCCGAACCTGCAAGTCGATGCGGGCCTGGAAGTGGGCACCAGCCACAACTCCAAGTCCGATGACGTGCCGTACTTCAACCCGAAGTCGGACCTCAGCGTCATGCCGTTGCTCAACGTCAATCATGTGCTGTACCACCGCTACGAAACGGTCTGGAGCCAACAGTTCCAGGCCGGTGCGGGGACTTACAGCCAGCGTGATCACGGCACCGGCGGCATGGCATTGCTCGGTTACGGCCAGCGCTACGCCTGGAACGACGTGTTCGAGGTGGGCGGTTTGTTCAGCGTGATCAACCGGCCCTACGACGGTGACCGGGAAACCGATCTGCGTCTGCTCGTCGACCTCACTTTCCGCTTCTAGAAGAGTTTGAAGATGCCTTTGATTTCGCGTTTCATCCTTCTGCTGGGAGCGCTGCTGGTCAGCGCCTGCGCCCAGCAAGCCCCGGCCTTCGTGCCGCCGTCCGAGCGACCGCTGGCAGCCAGTGAAAAGCCCTGGCCGAAAAACCACGTGCTGGGCATTGCCTACCACGATGTCGAAGATCGTGATCCCGATCAGGCGGTGGTGGCGGTGCGCACCGAGCGCCTGCTCGAACAGCTCGCCTGGCTGCGGGAGAACAACTACAAACCGGTGACGGTCGATCAGATCATGGCCGCGCGCAAGGGCGGGCCGCCACTGCCGCCCAAGGCGATCCTGCTCAGCTTCGACGACGGTTACGCAAGCTTCTACACCCGTGTGTTGCCGGTATTGCGTGCCTACAACTGGCATGCGCTGCTGGCACCGGTGGGCACCTGGATCGATACGCCGCTGAACCAACCGGTGGATTTCGCCGGGACGCCGCGCCCGCGTTCCGACTTTCTGACCTGGGATCAGGTGCGGGAAATCTCGCAGTCGGGCCTGGTGGAAATCGCCGCCCACACTGACGCCAATCACAAAGGCATCCTTGCCAACCCGCAAGGCAACCTGCAGCCTGCTGCGGCGACTCGACGTTACGATCCAGTGAGCAAACGCTATGAGTCCGAGGCCGATTTCCGAGCGCGAATTCGCACCGACGTGGACGACATCTCGGAAAAAATCCGTAAGGTCACCGGCAAGAAACCGCGCGTGTGGGTCTGGCCATATGGCGCGGCGGATGGCAATTCGCTGACTGTGGTGGGTGAGGAAGGCTACGAAATGGCCCTGACCCTCGACGACGGTCTCGATGCCCTCGACAACCTGATGAGCAGCCCGCGTTTCCTCGTCGCGTCCGACCCTGACGGCGAGCGTTTCGCCAACAGTATCGTCGACGTGCAGTCGGATTTCGTCATGCGCGTGGTGCATGTCGATCTGGACAACGTCTACGACCCGGATCCGGCGCAGCAGGAAATCAACCTCGGCAAGCTGATCCAGCGCATGGCCGACATGGGCGCCAACACGGTGTTCCTGCAAGCCTTCGCCGATCCGAAGGGCGATGGCCTGGTGCATTCGCTGTACTTCCCCAACCGACACTTGCCGGTGCGTGCAGACATTTTTAACCGCGTCGCCTGGCAACTGCGTACCCGCGCTAATGTGAAGGTCTTCGCGTGGATGCCGGTGCTGAGTTTCGGTCTCGACTCGAAGCTGCCGCGAGTCACCCGTTGGGACCCGAAAACCGGCACGTCCTCCATAGACCCGGATCAATACCAGCGCCTGTCGCCATTCGATCCTGAAGTGCGGCGGATCATCGGTGAAATCTACGAAGACGTGGCGCGTCTGACATCGGTCAACGGCATTCTCTATCACGACGACGCAGTGCTCTCGGACTTCGAAGACGCCAGCCCTCAGGCGCTGAAGGCCTATGCCGCCAACGGCTTGCCGGGCTCGATCGCGGCGCTGCGTGACGATCCGGCGGCGATGCAGCGCTGGACGCGCTTCAAGAGCCGCTACCTGATCGACTTCACCAATGAGCTGACCGCCAAGGTGCGCGCGATTCGTGGCCCGCAAGTGCTCACCGCGCGCAACATCTTTGCCGAGCCGGTGCTCAATCCGCACAGCGAAGCGTGGTTCGCGCAGAACCTCGACGACTTCCTCGGGACTTACGACTGGACGGCGCCGATGGCCATGCCACTCATGGAAAAACAGACGTATGCGCAGTCCGGCCCGTGGCTCGAAGAATTGGTGGCGAAGATCAAACAGCGCCCCGGTGCGCTGAATCGCACGGTGTTCGAATTGCAGGCCCGGGACTGGACGAAAAAGGATCAGGCCGACATCGACGGCGCGCAACTGGCCGACTGGATGAGCCGCCTCAAGCGTCAGGGCGCCACCAGTTTCGGCTACTACCCGGACAACTTTCTCGAGAACCTGCCGGACCTGAAAACCGTGCGGCCTGCGCTCTCCAACAAATGGAACCCATGACATGCTGGATAGACTGCTGGCCCTGCTTGTTCTGGCGATCGTCCTCGGCGTCCCGCTGGGGCTGATCTTCCTGGTCACCGGGCAATTCCTGATGGACTTCGTGTTCTTCTACCCGCTGTTCATGTCCGGGTTGTGGATTTCCGGTGGCCTGTATTTCTGGCTGCACTGGGAGCGGCACTGGCCGTGGAAGGACGACACCCTGCCGCCGCCGCTGGAAGGCGAACCGCTGATTTCGATCCTGATTCCTTGCTACAACGAGGGCGACAACGCTGCCGACACCATCCACGCGGCGCTGGCGCAGCATTACCCGAACATCGAAGTCATCGCGATCAACGACGGCTCCAGGGACAACACCGCGCAAGTGCTGGATGCGCTGGCCAAGGAAGATCCGCGACTGCGAGTGCTGCACCTGGCGGAAAACCAGGGCAAGGCCGTGGCCCTGCGCATGGGCGCCATCGCGGCGCGCAGCGAATATCTGGTGTGCATCGACGGCGACGCGCTGCTGGCGCCGAACACCGCCGCTTACCTTGTCGCGCCGATGCTCGACAACGCACGGCTGGGTGCAGTGACCGGCAACCCACGAATCCGCACGCGTTCGACCCTGGTCGGGCGAGTTCAGGTCGGCGAGTTCTCGTCGATCATCGGGCTGATCAAGCGCACCCAGCGGGTGTTCGGGCGGATCTTCACCGTGTCGGGTGTGATCGTCGCGTTCCGCCGCACCGCGCTGAACCGGGTCGGCTACTGGAGCCCGGACATGATCACCGAAGACATCGACATCAGCTGGAAGCTGCAACTCGATCACTGGAGCATCTTCTACGAGCCCCGCGCCCTGTGCTGGATCCTGATGCCGGAAACCCTGCGCGGTCTGTGGAAACAGCGACTGCGCTGGGCCCAGGGCGGCGCCGAAGTGCTGTTCAAGAACATTCGAGGCATCTGGCAGTACCGCCACCGTTACCTGTGGCCGCTGCTGTTCGAATACTGCCTGTCGACCGGTTGGGCGTTCACCTTCCTGTTGTCGGTGATCTTCTGGGCCGTCGGCAAGTTCGTGGTCATGCCTGAAGCGATTGCGGTCGATCACCTGATGCCGCCGGCGTTTACCGGGTTGCTGCTGGCGTTTGTCTGCCTGGTGCAGTTCGCGGTCAGCATCATCATTGACCGACGTTACGAGCCGGGCCTGGGCAGGACCATGTTCTGGGTGGTCTGGTATCCGATCGCGTTCTGGTTCGTCAGCCTGCTGACCACGCTGGTCAGTTTCCCCAAAGTCTTGTTCGGCCAACACCAGAAGCGGGCGCGCTGGGTCAGTCCCGACCGGGGTATCAAGCCGCTCGGGGACGATGAAGAGGAGGTTATCAAATGAAAATCATCCGGACCCGCCAACGACCGTTTCTGGTGGTGGTCGATGCGTTCTTCACCGTTCTGGCCTGGATCGGTCTGCTGTATCTGCTGGCGCGCGGTTTATGGCCGTTGATCGAGACCCACGAAGGCGGGCCGCGCCTCGACAATTCGGCATTCGAAGCCCTCGGCACCTTGCAGATTTACCTGTGGGTGGCGCTGGTCAACGCGGTGATCCTGATTGGCTGGGCGCGCTATCAGCAACGCAAGAGCCGCAGCTTCGCCCAGCGCCGCCTGCCGTCCCCGGTGGTCGATGATGAGGGACTGAGCCGCAGCTTCAAACTGTGCGACGAGCGCTTTCAGAAATTGCGCGGGCCGGGCGTGATGACCATCCACAACGATCAGGACGGCGACGTCAGCCATGTGGTGCCGCACCTGTGGCCGGTCCAGCCGCAAGAGCTGCCACCACCGCTGGCCCCGCTGGAGCATCCTCGGGTGATTTTTCTGCACGCCGAGGATGACGACAACCGCGAGCCGCTGAACCGGATCACCTGACGGCGCGAATCAGCCGCCAGGCTTCATCCATCGGCAGCGGTTGCTTCATGCGCTCGGCCAGCAGGGCCATCGCCCGTTCCTGCTCACAGGCCACCGCCGCCACCACCACGCCCTTGCAACCGAACAGTCCGATAAACGGCGGCTGTTCGGGTTCGCCGATAAATTCGACTTCGTCCCACTGCTCGGCATGACCGAGATAGTCATAGTTGCGGCCGAAATGCCAAGTCCAGAAATACGGCACGTCGAGGTAATGCTCATCGCCACCGAGCAGGTTGGCGGCGGCGATCCGCGCGTGCTGCTGGGCCAGGCGCCAGTGCTCGATACGTTGTGGCTGGCCGTTCAACGGGAAAGTGGCGATGTCGCCAATCGCCCACAGACCGTCGGCGACACGCAGGCCGGCATCGACTCGCAAAGATTGATCCTCCTCGCGCGGCAGGTCACCGAAGGCTTCGGTGGCCGGGTGTACACCGATTCCCGCCAATACCAGATCCGCCGACAGGCGCAGGCCGTTGTCGAGCAACACCGCCTCAACCTTGCCGTCGCCGGTGATCTCCCTGGCTTGGTGATCGGTGATGAATGTCACCCCGTATTCCTCATGCAGCGCCCGGATCGCCTTGCCGACGGCTTCACCGAACTGCGCCGCGAAGGGAATTGCGTGACGCGCCAGCACCGTCACCTCGAGCCCGTGCTGGCGCAGGGCCGAAGCGCATTCAAGGGCAATGAAGCTGTCGCCGATGATCACCGCGCGCTGGCCGGGTTGGGCGGCGTCCATGATGGATTGCGCCTGGGCTTTGCAGCGCAGGACAAACACCTGGGGCAGGTCGGCGCCGGGTAACTCCAGTGCGTTCGGTGTTGCGCCGGTGGCCAGCACCGCCGCGCTGTAATTCAGTGTGCGGCCATCGCTCAGGTGAAGGGTTTTGGTTTCGGCATCGAGCCCGGTGACCTCACCTGAAACCCGGTTGATGTGCTGTTCACGGTAAAAATCCTCGTCGCGCAGAGGCGGGGTTTCCGGCGGCGGCATTTCCCCGGACAGGACGAATTTGCTCAGCACCGTGCGGTCGTAGCCGGCGTCCGGTTCGCGGTCGATCAGTACGATCCGTCCGCCAAAGCCTTTCTCCCGCAGGGCGGCGGCGCAGGCCGTTCCCCCGGCACCGGCGCCGACGATGACAAAGGTGCGTGGATCGTCCTGGGGCGGGGTGTGCGGATCCGGCAGCGGCTGGTCATCGACCCATACCTCGTCGCCGCGCAGTTCCAGCGGATAACGCTTGAGGCTGTCCAGCGCTGGCGGCTCGCACAAGGCGCCATCCTCAGCGCGAAAGGCTGCCTTGTGCCACGGGCAGATCAGCCGGCCGTGACACAGGGCGCCTTCCGCCAGCGGTGCGCCGGCGTGCGGGCATTGCCCCTGAAAGGCGCGCAACTGGCCGGCGACGCGCAGCAGGACGATCTTGCAGTCGCCGATCTGCACCTCCAGGCCACGGTCTTCAGGCACATCGGCGAAACGGGCGACACGGTGCAGGGACATGTTCGTGCTCCTCACAGGCATTTCTCTTACGAGTTTGCGCCGCAATGCGAGGTTCAGCCATTTCCCACTGCCACGGCACGAACGGTACGGCTATAGTTTGCAGGCCGACGAAGGCCCAACTGCACAAGGTGCTCCCGGAATGACCCGATTGACCTCTCTCAACCCTTGGCTGGCGGCCGTTGCCGTCGCCCTTTGCGTGCAGTTTCCGGCGCAGGCCCAGGAGCGTTTCACCCTCAGCATTCCCGGCGTGTCGGATAACCGCCTGTTCACCTCGGCGGCGGCCAGCGATGCAGCCGGTTGCGGCGGCAAGAACCAGTCGCCGGCCCTGAGCTGGAATGCCGGCCCGAGCGGAACCCTGAGCTACGCCATCGTCATGCACGATCCGGACGGCCAGAAAGGTGCGGGTGTCGATCACTGGATTCACTACGGCATCAAGGCCACGACCCGGCAGATTCCGGCCGGTGTCGGCGCCAAATCGGCCCTCGACGGCGTCGGTGGCACCAACAGCAAAGGCACTACCAACTACGTCGGCCCGTGCCCGCCGGTGGGCGACAGCGCGCACCACTACATCATTCAGCTCTACGCCCTGGATCTGGCTCCGGACGCCTTGCCCGCCGGTCTGACCCGCGCCCAGCTGATGGAAAAAATCAAAGGCCACGTGCTGCGCAACAGCAGTGTGGTACGGCGTTATCACCGCTGAAAAAATTTTTGGCGAGGTTTAACCCGAACCGAAAGGACTGCCCGTCTCAGGGGATGAATGGATCAATTCTTCCCCGAGGTCAGCCCCATGTCCCTTCCTTCCACGCTTCTGCGCCCCCTTGCTGCCAGTGTGTTGCTGGTGGTTGCCGGTTGCGGTGTTTCCTCCAGCCCGGAAACCACCGTCGCGCCGCCTCCGGCGCAGACCGAACTGAAATCTTCCGTGCAACCTGAAGCGGTCATGGCCGATAGTGCGATGGCCAAGCGCAGTGCACTGGCGGCGCCGATCGCCCGTTTTGCACCGCTGCCGGCCGGTGAAAGTTATCCACAGGGCTATCGCGATGAACAGCGCGAGCAGTACGCCAACCTGGCTGACAACCCGATCCACAGCGTCGCCGAAACTCCGGTCTCGACCTTCAGCGCCGACGTCGACACCGGCGCCTACGCCAATGTGCGGCGGCTGCTCAACCAGGGTCGCCTGCCGCCGGAAGGTGCGGTGCGGCTGGAAGAGATGGTCAATTACTTCCCCTACGACTACGCACTGCCGAGCGATGGCTCGCCCTTCGGCGTGACCACCGAACTCGCCGCCTCACCGTGGAACCCGCACACCCGCTTGCTGCGCATCGGCATCAAGGCCTCCGACCGTGCGGTGGCGGAACTGGCCCCGGCCAATCTGGTGTTTCTGGTGGATGTCTCCGGCTCAATGGACCGCCCCGAAGGCTTGCCGCGGGTCCAAAGCACCCTGAAATTGCTGGTCGATCAATTGCGCGAGCAGGACCGGGTGGCGCTGGTGGTGTATGCCGGCGAATCCAGAGTGGTGCTGGAGCCGACTTCCGGACGGGAAAAAGCGAAAATTCGCACAGCCATCGACCAATTGACCGCCGGTGGCTCGACCGCTGGCGCTTCAGGCATCGAGCTGGCTTACCAGATGGCGCAGCAGGCGTTCATTCCCAACGGCATCAACCGCATCCTGTTGGCCACCGACGGCGACTTCAACGTCGGCATCAGCGATTTCGACAGCCTGAAACAAATGGCTGTGGATAAACGCCAGACCGGCATTTCCCTGACCACCCTGGGTTTCGGTGTGGATAACTACAATGAACACCTGATGGAGCAACTGGCCGATGCCGGTGACGGCAACTACGCCTACATCGACAACCTGCGCGAAGCGCGCAAGGTACTCGTGGACCAACTCGGTTCGACCCTCGCCGTGGTGGCGAAGAACGTCAAGTTGCAGGTCGAGTTCAACCCGGCGCAGGTCAGTGAATACCGGCTGCTCGGCTACGAAAACCGCGCATTGAAGCGTGAGGATTTCAGCAATGACAAGGTCGATGCCGGAGAGATCGGTGCGGGACATACGGTGACGGCGCTGTATGAAATTGTCCCAACAGGCGAGAAGGGCTGGCTGGAGCCGCTGCGCTATGGAAAAACCGACGCGGTGATTTCCGACAAGCAAGGAGAATTGGCAATGCTGCGTGTGCGATATCAAAAGCCTGAGGGTGGGAAAAGTCTGCTGATCGAGCGGCTGATTGCCCGTCAGGTGGCGTCCGCCAGTAAAGACCTGCGTTTCGCTGCCGCCGTCGCTGCGTTTTCCCAGCAACTCAAGGACAGCCGCTACACCGGCGATTTCAGCCTCAAGGACACCGAAGCCCTGGCACGAGGCGCCCGTGGTGATGACCGTTACGGCCTGCGCAATGAGTTCGTGCAACTGGTGGAGCTTGCGCAGAGCCTGCGTGCCTCCACCGCCTCCAACGGAATGTCCACTGAGCGACGGATTGAATAGTGAGCCGCCTCAAAGGCTTCATCACACAGCTGTTTGCTTCCGCCGACAGCCTTGAGGCCAGTAGCGACGAATCGCTGCTGGCCCGTTATCGCGAGGGTGACGGCAGGGCGTTCAAGATCCTGTACGCGCGCCATCGCCAGCCTCTTTACCGGTTTCTGCTCGGTTTGAGCGGCAAACCGGAACTGGCCGACGAGGTTTACCAGGAGACCTGGCTGAGCCTGATCCGCAGTGCCAGTCAGCCACAAGGCCGGGCGACTTTTCGTACGTGGTTGTTCCAGATTGCCCGCAATCGCCTGATCGACCACTGGCGCAAGCACGGCGCCCGGCAACCGTTGCATGACCGCTATGACGAACAGATCCACGCCGTCAGCGACGACGCCTCCGATCCGGAACAACTGCTCAACCTCAGCCGCGACAGCCAGCGCCTGGAGAGCGCCCTGCAAGCTTTGCCCGCCGACCAGCGCGAAGTGTTCCTGCTGCGCGCCCATGGCGATCTCGACCTGGCGCAAATCGCCAGCCTCACTGAAACACCGCTGGAAACCGTCAAGAGCCGCTTGCGCTACGCCCAGCAAAAACTGCGTCGGCTGCTGGCCGAGGAGGTACTGACATGACGGACGCCCGCCCAACACCCGAAGAACAAGTGCTCAAGCACGTGCGCGAACAGCACAACGCTGAACCGCCAGCGCATCTCGACGCCCTGATCCTCAACGCCGCCCGCCGTGAAACCCCGGCGCCACGGCAGAGCCTGTGGCAACGCTGGCTCAAGGCCTGCCAGACACCGCGCTATCAAGTGGCTTTTGCCAGTCTGGTCGGCATCGCGCTGATGCTGGCGCTGGTGCAACGCACGCCCGAACCCGTGGCGCAATTCGATTTCGCCCCCGTTACCAGACCGGCTGCGCCCGTGGCCCGGCAGGAGGCGCGATCGTTGTCGGCCCCCGCCAGCGCGCTTTCCGCGCCGATGGCGGAAATGGCGGCGCCGATGCAGAGCGAATCGATCAGCGCCGACACGGCGGAGGAAGCCAAGGTCAGCAAACGCGCCGCCGCCCCGGTCAACGGTCTCGACGCGCAACTTCGCGAGGTCCTGCGCCTGCGCGAGTCCGGCCAGTCGCAAGCGGCCGACACCCTGTTCAACAACCTGCACAAGCGCTACCCGAACGTGAATCTCGACCTGCGGCTGGAAAAAATCCGCAAGAACTGACCGTATGAGCCATCCGCCATTTGGCATTGATCCGCAAAAACGCGCACTATCGGGTCATTGCCGATGCGCTGGAGGATGCCGTGGCCCAAAAAATCGACCGCATCGCCCAAATGCTCAACTGCCCGGTCAAGGGTGAGGAACTGCGGCGGGCAGTGACGGAGAGTCGCAAGGAGTTTCTTCTGGCCAAACAGGCCGAAGAGGATCTGGAGCAAGACGTTCTCGATGATGAGTTGATCGAGGATGAAGAAGACGATGATGAATATGACGAGTTTGACTGGACGACGGAGTGAGTCGCCCGTCGGCACGCACAAAAAAGCCCCGGACCATCACAGTCCGGGGCTTTCTCGTTTAAATCAATGGCGCACCAGGCGGGATTCGAACCCACGACCCCTGCCTTCGGAGGGCAGTACTCTATCCAGCTGAGCTACTGGTGCAGCGGGCGACATCATACCTAGGTCGGCTCGGGGCGTCCATGCCGGGTTTTGGCGTGGATTGTCAGTGCACGTGTCGGTTAGAAGACCCTGCATTCCATAAAGCTGTAACGTCCTGCAAAAGGCTCGCTTGGCGCGTTGGGGAGGCTGTTCTATGGTTTCTCTGCCATCGGGGCTGTTGGTACGTTGATCTGAAATGTTCAGCAAAAGCGGCGTTTTTGTTCTTTTTTTCGAACGCCCTATTGTCCTTCAACCCCTTTGAACCTAGGATTCGTTTGAGATTTCAAACGCTCCTGATCAAGGTGCTGAGCCGCACGCGTTTTGAGTCGTGCGCTATTCATGTGCCAGCCCGGTGAATGATTTCCCTGACGGCAGCCTCGCGAGGCGCCTTTCTACAATCATAATTTTGCTCCGCGCCTTGCGCGGTGCTGTTAAGGAAAGCCGACATGCAGCTTAAAGACACCCAGTTGTTCCGCCAGCAAGCCTTTATAGACGGCGCATGGGTCGACGCGGACAACGGTCAGACGATCAAGGTCAACAACCCGGCCACCGGCGAGATTCTGGGCACCGTGCCGAAGATGGGCGCTGCCGAAACCCGCCGTGCCATCGAAGCCGCCGACAAGGCGCTGCCGGCCTGGCGTGCACTGACCGCCAAGGAGCGTGCAGGCAAGCTGCGTCGCTGGTTCGAGCTGATGATCGAGCACCAGGACGACCTCGCTCGCCTGATGACCCTCGAGCAGGGCAAGCCACTGGCCGAAGCCAAGGGCGAAATCGTGTACGCCGCTTCGTTCATCGAGTGGTTCGCCGAAGAAGCCAAGCGCATCTACGGTGATGTGATTCCGGGCCACCAGCCGGACAAGCGCCTGATCGTGATCAAGCAACCGATCGGCGTGACCGCCGCCATCACCCCGTGGAATTTCCCGGCGGCGATGATCACCCGTAAAGCAGGTCCTGCGCTGGCCGCCGGTTGCACCATGGTGCTCAAGCCGGCTTCGCAAACGCCGTTCTCCGCATTCGCTTTGGCCGAACTGGCCCAGCGCGCCGGCATCCCCAAAGGAGTGTTCAGCGTGGTGTCCGGCAGCGCCGGCGACATCGGCAGCGAGCTGACCAGCAACCCGATCGTGCGCAAACTGTCCTTCACCGGCTCGACCGAAATCGGTCGTCAACTGATGTCGGAATGCGCCAAGGACATCAAGAAAGTCTCGCTGGAACTGGGCGGCAATGCGCCGTTCATCGTGTTCGACGACGCGGACCTGGATAAGGCCGTCGAAGGCGCGATCATTTCCAAGTACCGCAACAACGGCCAGACCTGCGTCTGCGCCAACCGTCTGTACATCCAGGATTCGGTCTACGACGCGTTCGCCGAGAAGCTGAAAGTGGCAGTCGCCAAGCTGAAGATCGGCAACGGTCTGGAAGAAGGCACCACCACTGGCCCGCTGATCGACGAGAAAGCCGTGGCCAAGGTGCAAGAGCACATCGCTGACGCCGTGAGCAAAGGCGCAACCGTTCTGGCCGGTGGCAAGCCGATGGAAGGCAACTTCTTCGAGCCGACCATCCTGACCAACGTGCCGAAAGATGCGGCGGTGGCCAAGGAAGAAACCTTCGGTCCGCTGGCGCCACTGTTCCGCTTCAAAGACGAAGCCGAGGTGATCGCGATGTCGAACGACACCGAGTTCGGTCTGGCCTCGTACTTCTACGCTCGCGACCTGGGCCGTGTGTTCCGTGTGGCTGAAGCCCTGGAATACGGCATGGTCGGCGTCAACACCGGGCTGATCTCCAACGAAGTCGCGCCGTTCGGCGGCATCAAGGCTTCGGGCCTGGGCCGTGAAGGCTCCAAGTACGGCATCGAAGATTACCTGGAAATCAAATACCTCTGCCTGGGCATCTAAGCCTCGGTAGAAGATCGCTGTAAACGCAAAGGGCACGAGAGCGCTGTCCCTTTGCGTCGTTTCAAACCGGAATTTTCTCTGCGGCCGGGAACGCCGTGGCAGTCGATCATCGCATGCTGCCACCGCCGATTCCTCCCGCTTCATCCTTGAACCACGCCGCCCGATGAGCGGCGAATGAGGACTGTAATGAGCAAGACTAACGCTGATTTGATGGCCCGCCGTACCGCTGCTGTTCCACGGGGTGTTGGCCAGATTCACCCGATCTTCGCCGAGTCCGCGAAGAACGCGACCGTGACCGACGTTGAAGGTCGCGAGTTCATCGACTTCGCTGGCGGTATCGCCGTACTGAACACCGGCCACGTGCACCCGAAAATCATCGCCGCCGTGACCGAGCAGTTGAACAAGCTGACCCACACCTGCTTCCAGGTGCTGGCCTACGAGCCGTACGTCGAGCTGTGCGAGAAAATCAACGCGCGCGTACCGGGCGACTTCGCCAAGAAAACCCTGCTGGTGACCACCGGTTCCGAAGCCGTTGAAAACGCCGTGAAAATCGCCCGTGCCGCCACTGGCCGCGCTGGCGTGATCGCGTTCACCGGCGCTTACCACGGTCGCACCATGATGACCCTGGGCCTGACCGGTAAAGTCGTGCCTTACTCGGCCGGCATGGGCCTGATGCCAGGCGGCATCTTCCGTGCGCTGTACCCGAACGAACTGCACGGTGTGAGCATCGATGACTCGATCGCTTCCATCGAGCGCATCTTCAAGAACGACGCCGAGCCGAAAGACATCGCCGCGATCATCATCGAGCCTGTGCAGGGTGAAGGTGGTTTCTACGTCGCGCCGAAAGAATTCATGAAGCGTCTGCGTGCCCTGTGCGACCAGCACGGCATCCTGCTGATCGCTGACGAAGTGCAGACCGGCGCTGGCCGTACCGGCACGTTCTTCGCCATGGAACAGATGGGCGTTGCCGCCGACCTGACCACTTTCGCCAAATCCATCGCTGGTGGCTTCCCGCTGGCCGGTGTCTGCGGCAAGGCCGAATACATGGACGCCATCGCGCCAGGTGGCCTGGGCGGCACCTACGCGGGTAGCCCGATCGCTTGCGCCGCGGCCCTGGCCGTGATGGAAGTGTTCGAAGAAGAAAAACTGCTGGACCGTTGCAAGGCTGTCGGCGAGCGTCTGGTTACCGGCCTGAAAGCCATCCAGGCCAAGTACCCGGTGATCGGCGAAGTCCGTGCCCTGGGCGCCATGATCGCGGTCGAGCTGTTCGAAAACGGCGACAGCCACAAGCCAAACCCGACCGCCGTCGCGGCTGTCGTGGCCAAGGCGCGTGACAAGGGCCTGATCCTGCTGTCCTGCGGCACCTACGGCAACGTTCTGCGCGTCCTGGTACCGCTGACCTCGCCGGACGAGCAACTGGACAAAGGCCTGGCGATCATCGAAGAGTGCTTCTCGGAGCTGTAATCCGTAGTTCCGCGTGATCGGATCGACAAAAAGCCCGCTTCGGCGGGTTTTTTCATGCCGGGGAAAACACCTGCGCGGTTTTCAGGTTGTACCGAAACGCCAGCATTGGCTAAGGTTCTAGCATTGCAAGGGAGAGCGAGCATGACGGCCGTCGATTTACCCGCTGTACCGAGAGTCCTGATTGCCGAGGCCGACCCGTGGTCTCGTGACCTGCTCAAACAAGTGTTGCTGAACGTGCGCTGCGATGCGCGGCTGGACCTGTGCGCCGATGGCCAGGAGGCAATGACGCTGCTCAGCGAAGTGCCCTATGACCTGGCGATCGTCGACTGGGAGTTGCCCGGCGTCGATGGCTTGAGCGTGTTGCGCAGTGTCCGTCAGCGCAAACGCAATCCGCCGCTGCCGTTCATTCTGATGAGCAGCCGCAATGACAGCGCCAGTGTGCGCGAAGCCTTGCCGCTGGCGCCGACTGCTTATCTTGCCAAACCCCTGAACATGGAAAGCCTGACCGAGCGTTTGCAGGGATTGCTGCTGAACGCCGGCGAAGAAGTGTTCTGCGAAGTACCGGCGCTGGCGCCGGGCATGACGCTGTCGGTGTTCCTCGAGCGCCGCCGCGAGCAGGCCGACGGCGCGCCGCTGATGACTGACGTGCAAGTGGCGGTCAAGCGCAGCCTCAATCCCAACGGGCTGGACCTGAAGCTGCTGGAAGAGGAAATCCGCACCGATCCGCAGATCACCGCCGTGTTGATCGCTGCCGCCAACAGCGCCGCCCAGCACCACGGTTCGCCCGTGCAGACCCTGGCGCAGGCGCTGCATCGCCTCGGTACCGGGCAAAGCATGAACCTGATCCTTGGCCTGGCACTCAAGCGCAGCGCTCGACTCAGTGATCCCGGCCTGGCCGACTACGCCGAGCGCTATTGGGACCTGTCGCTGCACACCGCCGAGTACGCCCGCACGCTGGCACGGCTGCTCGATCTGGATCAGGAACGTTGCTACTGCGCCGGAATGCTTCATCGCCTCGGCGATCTGGCGTTGCTGCGTTGTCTGCAGGAGTGGAAGCAGGCCGGCGGCGAGCTGGATGAGCTGGAGGAGATCGGCGATGCGCTGGCCGAATTCGGTGCGGCCTATGGTTCGGCGTTGCGTACTCGCTGGCGCCTGCCGCTGGAGTTGCGTGAGTTGATTGCCTCGGTCTACCAGCTCGGTGGCGGGGTGTATTCCCGCGAGGCGCTGGTGATGAACATGGCGGCGCAGATGGCGCGGCTGACCGAGCATGAGGGCGTCGAGGAACTGGCCAAGAGCCGTACGGCGCGGTTGCTCAAGATCGGCTTGCCGGAGCTGATGCGAATGCGCAAATAGCGGCTTGATTGCGCATCCGCTCCGGAATCAGGCGGAAATGATCCGGTTCTTGCCCTGCCGCTTGGCCTCGTACATTGCCGCGTCCGCACGGGCGAACAGGGTGTCGAGGCTTTCGTCTTCCGGGGTGAGGCTGGTCAGGCCCTGGCTGACGGTGATGCCGAACGTTTGTTCACCGTGATTGAAGCTCAGCCGTTGGATTTCCCGTTGCAGCCGTTCGGCCACCTGCATGGCCATGTCCGGCGCGCAGCCCGGAAAAACTGCAGCGAATTCCTCACCGCCAATCCGTCCGAACAGGTCTCCCCGGCGCAAGGAGGCTCGCCCGCATTCGGCGATCCGTTGCAGCACGTTGTCGCCTTCAGGATGGCCGTACGTGTCGTTGATCACTTTGAAATCATCGATGTCCATCAGCAGGAACGCCATTTGCGCGCCTTGCAGGCGGGCTTGTGCAAACTCCCTATGGGCGCATTCGAAGAAGTGCCGGCGATTGCTGCTCTGGGTCAGCACGTCGGTGGTGGCCAGGCGTTGCAGCTCGGTTTCCATTTGCTTCTTGTCGGTGATGTCTTCGGCAATGCCGACGATGATCACCGGTTGCCCCGGTTCGTCCTGCCGGTTGATGAAGCACTTGTCGCTGATCCAGCGCACCTGGTTGTCGGCGGCGATGATCCGGTATTCGCGGTCCTCCACGGCGCCTTTGTGCAGCACTTCGGCGAGGCTGCGTTCGGCGTATTCCAGATCGTCCGGGTAGATGCTGTCGCGCCACTGGTTGTAGTCGGCCAGCAACAGGGCGGCGGAGCGGCCGAAGATCCGTTCGTAGGCAGGGCTGACGTACAGCACCTGACGGGTTTCCCAGTTGAAGGCCCAAAGCACGGCGTTGACGCTGACCAGCAGCGAGCTGAACAGTTGCTCGCGTTCGCTCAGGCGGGCGACTTCGCCCTGGGCGTGCATCAATGCCATCAGGGTTTGCGCGGCCTCGGGCCACTGGGGAGGGGATAAGTCTTTTTGATTGTTGTTGACCATCGACACGAATCTCAAAGGGCGTGCCGATCAATCGACAACGGCCACGGGAAAACCCGCCGGGGGTGGCGAAGTGTCTTTGAGATAGGGGATCGAGGGTGAAGTTCCGAAGGGTGCGCCCGGGAAACGGGCGCACCGATCAACGGCACTCAGACGGCGACAGGGCGCAGCGAGTAGGTTTTCAACTGGTCAGCGAATTCACGCAGAGACTGGATGCCACTGGCCTCGGCCTCGTGTACCCACTCCTTGATGGCGGCGAGCATGTCGTGGCCATTTGCGCTGGTCTTGACCCAGATCTGCTGCAGGGCCAGACGTTTCTCGTAGATTACCTTCAGCGCCTGGCTGTGCTCGAGCATGTTCTGGATGCGCGCGTGGTGGCGATCTTCCAGCAGGCTGGTTTCCCGCGAGAGCAGGCGTTTGGCCCGGTGGAACTGGTGGCGTACCGAATGATCGACCTTGGCCAGTTCCTGTTTGACCAGCGGGCCGATCACCAGCTTGCGGTACTGGGCCATGATCTGGAAGCGGTTGTTGAGGATCGCCATGGCGGTGTCCATGTCCAGACTGCCCTTGCCTTCGACGCGGTGGGCGATCGGCGCGACCCGCTGGACCTTGGCCAGACGCAGGAAACTGAACACCTGGATCCAGGCCCAACCGAGGTCGAACTCCCATTTCTTGACCGACAGCTTGGCCGAATTGGGATAGGTGTGATGGTTGTTGTGCAGTTCTTCGCCGCCGATCAGGATGCCCCACGGCACCAGATTGGTCGCCGCGTCGCGGCACTCGAAGTTGCGGTAGCCGACGGCATGGCCGAGGCCGTTGACCACGCCGGCCGCCCAGACCGGGATCCACATCATCTGGATCGCCCAGATGGTGATGCCGATGGTGCCGAACAGCAGCAGGTCGACGACGGCCATGATCGCCACGCCCAGCAGCCGGTAGCGGCTGTAGAGGTTGCGCTCGATCCAGTCTTCGGGGCAGTTCTTGCCGTAGATGCGCAGGGTTTCCGGGTTCTGCGCTTCTTCGCGGTACAGCTCGGCGCCTTTGCGCAGGACGGTGGACAGACCCTTGACGACCGGACTGTGCGGGTCGTCTTCGGTTTCGCATTTGGCGTGGTGTTTGCGGTGGATGGCGGTCCACTCGCGGGTGTTCTGCGCCGTGGTCAGCCACAGCCAGAAACGGAAGAAATGCTTCAGGCCGGCATTCAGCTCCAGGGAGCGATGGGCCGAGTAGCGGTGCAAGTAGACCGTGACGGCAACAATCGTCACGTGGGTCATCACCAGGGTGACGGCGACCAGCGACCAGGCCGACAAGCCAAGAAAACCTTCGTACCACATAGGCTATAGGGCCCTCGATAAAGAAAAAACAGCCGTTGCATTATCACCAAGCACACAGATAAAACCAGTCGCCCTTTCAGATAAGAGATGGCTGGATGTTTCTTGACCTATAATCCCGACATTTTTGTAGGGACATGGACGGCCGAATGTCTGCCACTTACCGCGATGCCTTGCGTGCAGCGCTGCTTTACCTGGTCCTTGCGGTGGTCTGGCTGCAAGGCACTGGTTATTTATTGAACAGTTTCTTCGATAACTCTGACGAACTGCTGCGCTGGCAACGGATCAACGGCTATGCCTTTGTGGCACTCAGTGCCGGGTTGATCTTCCTGGCCCGGGCGCGCCTGTTTGAATGCCTGGGCATCGGTGCCCGATTGCGTGAACGCCAGGCGGATCGCGAACGCCTGCGTCAGGCCGCTGCGGTTTTCGATTGCACCCGCGAAGGCGTGCTGGTCACGAACCGACAGGGGCTGATCGTGCACGTCAATCGCGCCTTCATGGAAATCACCGGCTATCAGCGCGACGAAGTGATTGGCCAGCAGCCCAGCCTGTTCAAGTCCGGGCACCATCCGCCGGGTTTTTATCAGGCGATGTTCGCCACGTTGCAGGCGCAGGATGAATGGAGCGGTGAGATCTGGAACCGGCGCAAGAGCGGCGAAATCTACCCACAGTGGCAGACGATCCGGGTGATTCGCGACGATGACAGTCGGCTCAGCCACTATGTGGCGGTGTTTTCCGATATCAGCGCGATCAAGGATTCCGAGCACGAACTCAAGCACCTGGCCCACCACGATCCGCTGACCGACCTGCCCAACCGCCTGCTGTTCAGCGACCGCGCCGAGCAGGCGCTGGCATCGGCGCAGACCCACAAGCGTGGTTGCGCGCTGCTGCTGATCGATCTTGACCACTTCAAACTGATCAACGACAGCCTCGGCCACACCATCGGTGACCGTTTGCTCAAGGCCGTCGCGGCGCGTTTGCACGCGTTGTTCGGGCCGGGCATCACCCTGGCGCGGCTGGGCGGCGATGAGTTCGCGGTCCTGCTGGAAAGTTGTCCGCAACCGGCGCAGGCGGCGGCATTGGCTCAGCGCATCATCGATGCACTTAAAGAGCCGTTCTGCCTCGACGGCCATGAACTGTTCATCAACGCCAGCCTCGGCATCAGCCTGTTCCCCAGCGATGCACTGAGCGCCGAACAGCTGTTGCGCAACGCCGATGCGGCGCTGTTCAAGGCCAAGAGCAGTGGCCGCAACGGTTACGCGCTGTACACCGAAGAACTCACGGCTCATGCCCAGCAGCGGGTCGAGATCGCTTTTGAACTGCGCCGAGCGCTGGAGCAGCAGGAGTTGCGGGTCTACTACCAACCGGTGCACGACCTGAAAACCAGTCGCCTGATCGGCGTCGAGGCGCTGGTGCGCTGGGAGCACCCGCAGCGGGGCCTGGTGTCGCCGGCGGAGTTCATCCCGATTGCCGAGCGCACCGGGCTGATCTCGGAAATCGACGCCTGGGTCATGCAGCAGGCCTGCCGGCAGATGTGCCAATGGCAGCAGGCTGGCGTGGTGCTGTCGTTTGTCGCGGTGAACGTGTCGTCACGGTTGTTTGCCCGCCGTGAGTTGTATCAACAGGTGGCGCAGGTGCTGCACGACACCGGCCTGGATCCGGCCTATCTGGAACTGGAGGTCACCGAAAGCGCGGTGATGGACGATCCGGAAGTCGCGCTGGAACAGATGCATCGTCTGCGCGAGCTGGGGATACGTCTGGCTATCGATGACTTCGGCACCGGGTATTCGTCGCTGCTGCGGCTCAAACGCCTGCCGGTACAGAAGCTCAAGATCGATCAGGGTTTCGTCGCCGGGCTGCCGTGGGACGAGGACGATGCGGCGATCGTCCGGGTGATCATCGCCCTGGCCCGCAGCATGGGCATGCAGGTGCATGCCGAGGGCATCGAGCAGGTGGAACAGGCCGCGTTCCTGCTGGAGCAGGCCTGTGATCTGGGCCAGGGCTACTGGTTTGGGCGGCCGGTTCCGCAAGCACAAATCGACTGGAACCGGGCGCCCTTGATCGGTTGATGGCGGCGTACGGCGGGTTTGCCGACGGGCAAGTCCGCCGCAAACCCTTGCTGCGTCACATAATGTTTTTCGGTTATATAAACATTCTTAAATAGTCTTTTTAAGAATATCTGAGCCTCTCTTATATTGCTCCCACGCCGAACGCAGTGCCGCCCACTGCCAGGCATATCCCATACAAAGGAGCAGCACCATGAGCGCATCCCTGCGTAGCGTCGAGGGTCAGGACGAAAGCACCATTCTGCGCGAAATCCAGAGCGCCTTGCGCGACCTGCGTTTCGGCGCGGTGGAAATCACTGTGCATAACGCCCAGGTGGTCCAGATCGAACGCAAAGAGAAATTCCGCTTGCAGCAACCGGGCAACAAACCGAGCTGATTCGCAGTCTGCGGCAGCTCCTGCGGGGGTTGTCGGCAGAAGCTGCCACAGGCTGCGGTCGTTGAACGAGCAACCCGATGCCAGCAATCCATAAGAAAAAGCCACCACCAAGAATTCCAGGAGCTTTCACCATGTCGTCGATTCGCCGTTACGCTTTGGCCGCCCTGGCCAGTGCTGTGTTTGCCGGTTCCGCGGTTGCCAAGGATTACGAACTGCTCAATGTGTCGTATGACCCGACGCGTGAGCTGTATCAGGATTACAACGCCGAGTTCGTGAAGTACTGGCAGTCGGAGCACGCTGGCGACACCGTGAAAATCCAGCAATCCCATGGCGGTTCGGGCAAGCAGGGCCGTGCGGTGATCGACGGTCTGCGCGCCGATGTCGTGACCCTGGCCCTGGCCGGCGACATCGACGAAATCGCCAGGCTCGGCAAGACCTTGCCGGCCGACTGGCAGAAGCGTCTGCCGGACGCCAGCACCCCGTACACCTCGACCATCGTGTTCCTGGTACGCAAGGGCAACCCGAAAGGCATCAAGGACTGGGGCGATCTGATCAAGAATGACGTCTCGGTGATCACTCCGAACCCGAAAACCTCCGGCGGTGCACGCTGGAACTTCCTCGCGGCGTGGGCCTACGGCCTGAAAGCCAACGGCGGCAACGAAGCCAAAGCCAAGGAGTACGTACAAACCCTGTTCAAACACGTACCGGTTCTGGATACCGGCGCCCGTGGCTCGACCATCACCTTCGTCAACAACGGTCAGGGTGACGTGCTGCTGGCCTGGGAAAACGAAGCGTTTCTGGCGCTGAAGGAAGACGGCGGCAAGGACAAGTTCGACATCGTCGTGCCTTCGCTGTCGATCCTCGCCGAACCACCCGTGGCCGTGGTCGACAAGAACGCCGAGAAGAAGGGTAACGCGCAGATCGCCGAAGCCTACCTCAAGCACCTTTACAGCCCGGCCGGCCAGGAAATCGCGGCGAACAACTTCTACCGTCCGCGTGATAAGGACGTGGCGGCCAAATACGCCCAGCAGTTTCCTAAACTGGAACTGGTGACCATCGACAAGGACTTCGGTGGCTGGAAAACCGCGCAGCCGAAATTCTTCAACGACGGTGGCGTGTTCGACCAGATCTATCAGGCACAGTAAGTTTCAATAGCCTAAAACGAGCCCCGGATTTATTTTCGGGGCTTTGCGCGTTCTCAAACCAAGGACTTTTATGTCGCGTCGTATCTCCCCCGTCATACCCGGCTTCGGGCTGACGCTGGGCTACACCTTGGTGTACCTCAGCCTGATTGTGCTAATCCCGCTGGCGGCGATGTTCGTCCACGCCGCCCAACTCACCTGGGATCAGTTCTGGACGATCATCTCCGCGCCCCGCGTGCTCGCCGCACTGAAGCTGAGCTTCGGCACCGCGCTGTGCGCCGCGATCATCAACGGCATCATCGGCACGTTGCTGGCCTGGGTGCTGGTGCGCTACACGTTCCCGGGACGCAAGGTGATCGACGCGATGATCGATCTGCCGTTCGCCCTGCCGACCGCCGTGGCCGGTATCGCGCTGACGGCGCTGTACACGCCGACCGGGCTGGTTGGGCAGTTCGCCGCCGACCTCGGTTTCAAGATCGCCTACACCCCGCTCGGGATCACGCTGGCGCTGACCTTCGTGACCCTGCCGTTCGTGGTGCGCACGGTGCAGCCGGTGCTGGCCGACATCCCCCGTGAAGTCGAAGAAGCGGCCGCATGCCTCGGTGCCAAGCCGTTGCAGGTGTTCCGCCACATTCTGCTGCCGGCGCTGTTGCCGGCCTGGCTGACCGGTTTCGCCCTGGCATTCGCCCGGGGCGTCGGCGAGTACGGTTCAGTGATTTTCATCGCCGGCAACATGCCGATGAAAACCGAGATCCTGCCGCTGCTGATCATGGTCAAGCTCGACCAGTACGACTACACCGGCGCTACCTCCATCGGCGTGCTGATGCTGGTGGTTTCCTTCGTCCTGTTGCTGCTGATCAACTTGTTGCAGCGGCGCATCGAAACCCCTTAAGGAGGCGCGAACCATGTCCCAATCGTCTATTGCGGCCGCTTCCTCGGCCAACGCCGCCCGCCGTGGCAGCGCCACTTCGCGCAGACTCCTGATCGGCCTCGGCTGGCTGATTTTCTTCCTGTTTCTGCTGCTGCCGCTGTTCATCGTGGTGTCGCAGGGCTTGAAGAACGGCCTCGGTGCGTTCTTCACCGCGATCTTTGAACCGGATGCCTTGTCGGCCCTGAAACTCACGGTGATTGCGGTGCTGATTTCGGTGCCGCTGAACCTGGTGTTCGGCGTCAGCGCCGCGTGGTGCGTGAGCAAATACTCGTTCCGTGGCAAGAGCATGCTGGTGACGCTGATCGACCTGCCGTTTTCGGTGTCGCCGGTGATCGCCGGTCTGGTCTACGTGTTGATGTTCGGCGCCCAGGGCCTGTTCGGGCCGTGGCTGCAGGATCACGACATCCAGATTGTCTTCGCCCTGCCGGGCATCGTGCTGGCGACGATCTTCGTCACCGTGCCGTTCGTGGCCCGTGAGCTGATCCCGCTGATGCAGGAGCAAGGCACTCAGGAAGAGGAAGCCGCGCGTCTGCTCGGCGCCAATGGCTGGCAGATGTTCTGGCACGTGACCGTCCCCAACATCAAATGGGGCCTGATCTATGGCGTGGTGCTGTGTACCGCGCGGGCCATGGGTGAGTTCGGTGCGGTGTCGGTGGTCTCCGGGCACATTCGCGGGGTGACCAACACCTTGCCGCTGCACGTTGAGATCCTCTACAACGAATACAACCACGTGGCCGCGTTCGCCGTGGCGAGCCTGTTGCTGATCCTGGCGCTCTTCATCCTGCTGCTCAAGCAGTGGAGCGAAAACCGTATCAACCGCCTGCGCGCCAGCGCCGCGGAGGAATAATTCATGTCGATCGAAGTGCGTAACGTCAGCAAGAATTTCAATGCGTTCAAGGCGCTGGACAACATCAGCCTGGACATCCACAGCGGTGAACTGGTGGCGCTGCTCGGCCCGTCCGGCTGCGGCAAGACCACCCTGCTGCGCATCATTGCCGGTCTGGAAACCCCGGATAACGGCAACATCGTGTTCCACGGCGAGGACGTGTCCGGCCACGACGTGCGGGATCGCAACGTCGGTTTCGTGTTCCAGCACTACGCCCTGTTCCGCCACATGACCGTGTTTGACAACGTCGCGTTCGGCCTGCGCATGAAGCCGAAAAACCAGCGCCCGAACGAAAGCCAGATTGCGACCAAGGTTCACGAGCTGCTGAACATGGTGCAACTGGACTGGCTGTCGGATCGTTATCCGGAGCAACTGTCCGGCGGCCAGCGTCAGCGTATCGCTCTGGCCCGTGCGCTGGCGGTAGAGCCGAAAGTGCTGCTGCTCGACGAGCCGTTTGGCGCCCTCGACGCCAAGGTGCGTAAAGAACTGCGTCGCTGGCTGGCGCGCCTGCACGAAGACATCAACCTGACCTCGGTGTTCGTGACCCACGACCAGGAAGAGGCGATGGAAGTGGCCGACCGTATCGTGGTGATGAACAAGGGTGTCATCGAGCAGATCGGCTCACCGGGCGATGTCTACGAAAATCCGGCCAGCGATTTCGTCTATCACTTCCTCGGCGACTCGAACCGTCTGCATCTGGGGGATGACAACCATGTGCTGTTCCGTCCGCATGAAGTGTCGCTGTCGCGGCATGAACTGGAGGATCACCACGCTGCCGAAGTCCGCGATATCCGGCCGCTGGGCGCGACCACGCGGGTGACGTTGAAGGTTGAAGGGCAGGCTGATCTGATCGAGGCGGAAGTGGTGAAAGACCACGACAGCCTGACCGGGTTGGCCAAGGGTGAGACGTTGTTCTTCAAGCCGAAGGTCTGGCAGAAAGTCGCCAACGTTTGATCTCACGCGTTCTCACGCTCCGCGTCCACGGTGACGCGGAGCTTCACGGGATGCATTCCCACGCAGAGCGTGGGAACGAGCGAGCCGGGCAGTGGTTCAGACAGCCGCGCGATTCGGATTGACCCGCACCACACCTGCCCGCGCCTCGATCTGCTCTTTCAGCTCATGCCGCATCCCGAGCATGAACGCCAGTTCGGCCACCACAAACAGCGGCCCGACGATCAACCCGCTCAAGTCATCGACAAACGCCGGTTTGCGCCCTTCATAGTGATGGCCGACAAACTGGATCACCCAGCCGATCACGAACATCGCCAGACCTGCGCTCAGCCAGACCAGGGTGCTCTGCTGCGCCAGCACATGCCCGGCCCAGACCGACAAGCCCATCAGTACCGTCATCAAAACCCCGAGCTTCAGTTCCAGACGCAGGTAAAACCCCGCCGAAGCAAGGGCGGCGATCACCGCCGGGGAAATCCACAACCCGCCCACCGACCATTCCGGCCGCGACAACAGCACGGCCACCGCCACCACAATCAGCGGAATCCCGATAAAGTGGCTGGCGATGTTGCGCGGGTCACGGTGGTAAGCGGCGTATTGACTCAAATGATCGACGAGGCTTTTCATTGTTGTTCCTCCTGTAGGGTGATCGAATCATGCCCCGGGTTCACGGCTCGCTCTGTCAGGCAGGCGACAATCTTTCGGAGAACGCATGGATAAGGTCTGGCGCGAGCGCCTGCTGACCGGGCAATGGTTCAGTCATCTGCCCTCGTCCTTTCAGGATAGTCTGCTGGCGGCGGCCAAGGAGCGGCGGCTGGCGGCGGGGCAGCGGCTGTTTCAGCGCGGCGATGCGCCGTGCGGCCTGTACGCGGTGCTCGACGGCGCAGTGCGCATCGGCGCAGTCAGCGAGCAGGGCAAGGAGGCGTTGCTGAGTCTGGTGGAGGCACCGCACTGGTTTGGCGAAATCTGCCTGTTCGACGGCCAGCCCCGCACCCACGATGCCTACGCGGTCGGGCACTGCACGCTGCTGAACATTCCCCAGGCCACGCTGCTGAAACTGCTCGACGAGCAACCCGTCTACTGGCGGCATCTCGCGCTGTTGATGAGCCACAAACTGCGCCTGACCTTTATCAACCTCGAACAGCTGAGCCTGCTGCCGGCCCCGGCGCGTCTGGCCCATCGTCTGCTGATGATCGCCGAAGGCTACGGCGAACTGGACCCGCCGCGCCGAGTGCTGCAACTGCCTCAGGAACAGCTGGCGTCGATGCTGTCGCTGTCGCGGCAGACCACCAACCAGATCCTCAAGGAGTTGCAGGGGCAGGGGATTATCGGCTTGAGTTATGGCGAGATCGAAATCCTCGACGCTGCACGACTGCGCGCGCTGGCGACCCTCTGAAGAACACGGGTTTCCCTGTGGGAGCGGGCTTGCCCGCTCCCACATTGGATCGATGTTGTTTCTACGAACCGCGATAAGTGGAGAAGCCGTACGGGCTGAGCAGCAGCGGAATGTGATAGTGCTGATCCGTCTGCTTCACTTTAAAAATCACTGGAATCTCTGGAAAGAATGTCTCGTGCTTCGCCTTCTCGAAGTACTCACCGGTCTTGAACACCACCCGATATTCACCCGCCTCGAACGGTTTGTTCGCCGGGAACAGTTCGGCGATCCGCCCCTGTTCATTGGTGGTGCCCTGCGCCAGCGGCTGCCAGTCCTGGCCCACGTGGCGTTCCAGCGTCACGTTGATGCCCGGCGACGGCAGGCCGTTTTCCAGATTGAGCACGTGAACGCTCAGCGGGTTGCCGGCGGCCAGCGCCAGGCTCGAAAAAGCGCTCAGGCCGAGCGCGGCGAAAGTCATGCGCAGTGGGGTCATGGAGATGCTCCTGGGTTCAAGTACGGTTGATGGACAGGCCGACGATGTCGGCAGCCTTGATCGCGCAGTTTTCGTCCTGCTCGCCGCCGCCGGAACCGGCCACGCCCATGGCGCCGACCAGTTCCTTGCCGGCAAACAACGGGATGCCGCCGCCGAGCAACAGCAATTCATCGAGGGTGTTGAGGTTGGCGGTTTCCGGGTTGCTGCGGGCGCGCTCGGCGAACAATCGGGTCGGGGTTTTCGTCGATAGCGCGGTGTAGGCCTTGCGTTGGCTGGCGGCGGTGTTGTGCGGGCCGATACCGTCGCCGCGCAAGGTCACCAGCAGGTTGCTGCCACGGTCGAGCACCGACACCGTGCCAGTGCAGTGTTCCAGCGCCGCGTCGGCCAGCAGTCGTGCGGTTTTCAGATCGAGATCGGCGTGACGGGGCAGCTCAGGTGCGGCGAATGCGGCAGTGCCGAAGCTGATTGCCAGGCTGGCGATCAAGTATTTAGCAAACATGGGCAGGCTCCATAAGCGAAGGCCACCACCTTATCCGCCGGTCCCCGTCGAAACCTCGTCAGTCGGATTACAAGTTTGTAATGGGCAACGGCGCCGAAGGGGCCTAGCCTGTGTCTCTGATCAATCGAGGTGTGCCATGCGTTTGCTGGTCGTAGAAGATGAAGCCAAAACCGCGAACTTCATCGCCAAAGGGCTGGGCGAGTCCGGTTTTGCCGTGGATGTAGCACTCAATGGTCTCGACGGGCGCTACTTTATTGAGCAGCAGGCATATGACCTGATCATCCTCGACGTGATGCTGCCGGGCCTCAACGGCTGGCAATTGCTCCAGCTGATCCGCCAGCGCGGCGCCACGCCGGTGCTGTTCCTGACGGCGAAGGACGCCATCGAAGACCGCGTGCGCGGCCTCGAACTGGGGGCCGATGACTATTTGCTCAAGCCGTTCGCCTTCGCCGAATTGCTCGCGCGGGTGCGCACGTTGTTGCGGCGCGGGCCGCTGCGCGAGGCCGAGTCGTACAACATCGCCGATCTGGAAATCGACGTGCTGCGCCGTCGGGTCAGCCGTGGCGGCCAGCGCATCGCCCTGACCAACAAGGAGTTCGCCCTGCTGCATCTGCTCGCCAGTCGTCAGGGCGAAGTGCTGTCGCGCACGCTGATTGCTTCGCAGGTGTGGAACCTGAATTTCGACAGCGACACCAACATGGTCGAAGTCGCGGTGCGCCGGTTGCGTTCGAAAGTCGATGATCCGTACATGCCGAAGCTGATCCACACCGTGCGCGGGGTCGGCTATCAACTCGAAGCGCCCGACGATGCGCACTAGATCCATCGCCTGGCGCCTGGCCCTGGCGTTCGCCGCCGTCTGCGCGTTGGTGCTCAGCGTGATTGGCGTGTTCCTGTATCGCTCGCTGGCCTCGGAAATCGCCTGGCGCGACGACATGGCCTTGCTCGGTCGCCTGGAACAGGTGCGCGCGTTGCTCGCCGACAGCGACAGCCTCGGCGCCTTGCAGGCCCGGCCACGGCTGTACCAGAACATGCTCGGCAACCTCGACAGTTTGCTGCTGGTGCAGCGCGCGGACGGCTCGAATGTGATCACGATCAACCCTCGCCAACGTGCATTGCCACCCGTGCAGGCCATCCCCCGGGATCAACCGCCGCAACGCCGCGATGTGTTGACCTGGCAGGCGGCGGACGGTGTCGAGCTGGCCCTGTTGTCAGGTCAGGCCCAAGGGCCGAACGGCGAAGCGCTGACCGTGATCGCCGGCAAGGTGCTGAGCGAGCGTGAACAAATGCTCGGCAGCTATCGCCTGCGCTTGTATCTGGCCGTCGGCCTGGGTGCCGTGCTCGCCTTCACGTTGGGCCTGGTGCTGTTGCGCCGTGGTTTGCGACCTCTGCGCAAGCTGAGTGAAGCGCTGCGCGGCATCGACCTGCTCAGCCTCGACCAACGGGTTCCTACCGCCGGCACGCCAGCGGAATTGCTGGAGCCGGTGCTCGCGCTGAATGGCATGCTCGGGCGGCTGGACGACGGCTTCCAGCGCCTCTCACAGTTTTCCGCCGACCTCGCCCACGAAATCCGCACGCCCCTGCACACGCTGCTCGCCAGCAACGGACAGGCTCTGAATCATCCACGCAGCAGTGCGGAGTATCAGGAGGTGCTGGCGTCGAACATGGACGAGTTCGAACGGCTCAAGCGCATGGCCGAGAACCTGATGTTCCTGGCTCGCGCAGAGCAGGCTGAACGGGCACTCGATCTGCGCACGCTGAAGTTGCACGACATTGGCGATGAGTTGTGCGACTACTTCGAAGCCCTGGCCGATGACCGGGGAATCCGCCTCGAAAATACGTTCAGCGGAGAGTTGCTGGCGGATCAGCAACTGCTGCAACGCGCCTTGGGCAACCTGTTGGCCAACGCCGTGCGCCATGCCGATGCCGGTTCGGTCATCCGCCTGCGCCGGCGCGATGAGCCAGGCCTGTGCTGGCTGCAAGTCCACAACGTCGGCCCGGTCATCGCGGATGAGCACCTGGGCAAACTGTTCGACCGCTTCTACCGCGTCGACCCGTCCCGCGCGGAACCGGGAGACTCCGGCGGATTGGGACTGGCAATCGTGCAGTCGATCATGCAATTGCATGGGGGGCGGGTGCGGGTCAGCAGTGGTGCAACGGGTACGGTTTTTGAGCTTGGATTTGCAGCGATCTGAATGGCTTCTTCGCGGGCAAGCCCGCTCCCATAGTAGTCAAGGTGTGACGCGGATTTTTGTACGCCCCAATCCTTGTGGGAGCGGGCTTGCCCACGAAGAGGCTGGTCGATTCAGTACAAATTCCAGCCCCTTCAGCGCAACTGATCCCGAAACTGCCCCGGCGTCATCCCGGTCCAGCGTTTGAACGCCCGACTGAAGCTGCTGGTGTCGGCAAATCCCAGCAGGTAACTGACCTCACTCAGCGAGCATTGCGGATCGCGCAGGTGCAGCAGTGCGAGGTTTTCGCGGCTTTCATTCAATAACGTATCGAAGCGACAACCCTCGTCCGCCAGATGCCGTTGCAGGCTGCGCAGGCTCAGGTGCAGGGCCTGGGCGATGCGTTCGGCGCTGGGTTCGCCTTCGGGCAGTTGTTCTTCGATGGCGTCACGCACCTTGCGCTCCCAGGTCAGGGGCTTGAGCTGGGCGAGGGTGCGCTTGAGTACCGCTTCGTTGTGCTCGGCCAGTTCCGGGTTGGCGTCGTCGAGGTGGCTGTCGAAGTCGGTGAGGGCGAATTCGATGCGGTCCTCTTCGGCGGAAAAATGCACCGGCGAGCGGAATACCTTGTGCCATTGATGCGCATCGGTCGGTTCCGGGCGACGTAGATAAACCGCCAGCGGCGCGTAGTCGCGGCCCAGGCGATTGCGGCAGGTGCGCACGTAGATCGCGGCGAAGGCGTCGATGGCTTCGAAGGCGGGCGCCGGGTTGGCGGTGGGGATTTTCAGGCGAAAGCGGTAGCGGTCCTCAGTGCGGGTCAGCTCCAGTTCCAGTGCGTCGCTGACCACCTGGTGATAACGCACGATCCGCTCGAACACTTCCCGCAGGCTGCCGCTGGCCACTAACGCGTAACCCAACGCGTGAAACGTCGTGGGGCTGACGAACCGCGACACTCGTAAACCGATCGCCGGATCGCCGCTGACCTGCACCGCGATTTCCCACAGGCGGGTGGTCGCGGACAACGGATAGCGGGCGTTCGGGTCATCCATCAGTTGTGGATCGAGCCCGGCCTGCTGGCACAGGGCAGTGCTGTCCAGCCCCAGCGCGTCGAGTTGCTTGCGCAGGGCACGGGTCCAGCTGGCGAGAGAAGTCGGTTCCTTCATGCTGATTGGCGCTTCCGGTCAACAGGTTGGCGTTCTCGGCTACCGCGTTCGAAATCTGCGCGGGGCAGGATGCGAACATCAGTAACCAGAGGATGGAAGCATGGACCGTACTTCTGCAAGTCCCCAGCGACACAATGCTGCCCAGCGATCAGCGCATATTCGCGAAGTGGTGCTGGCCAAAGGCGTCGAGCTGCGCGAGCGCTACCCGATTCTCCAGCATCAGGACGCCCTCGGCGCCGGGATTCTCGCCCTGGCCCTGGCCGGGATGATCGGTTCGGCGGCGCTCTATATCACCGGGCACATGGCGTGGTGGGCGTGTCTGCTACTCAACGCGTTTTTCGCTTCGCTGACCCACGAACTCGAACACGACCTGATCCACAGCATGTATTTCCGCAAACAGCGGGTGCCGCACAACCTGATGATGGGGCTGGTATGGCTGGCGCGGCCGAGCACGATCAACCCGTGGATTCGCCGTCATTTGCACCTCAATCATCACAAGGTGTCCGGCACCGAAGCCGACATGGAAGAACGGGCGATCACCAACGGCGAGCCCTGGGGTTTTGCGCGGTTGCTGATGGTCGGCGACAACGTGATGTCGGCGTTCATCCGCATGCTGCGGGCCAAGACCTGGGCGCACAAGTTCAGCATCATCAAACGCACGCTGAAGGTGTACGCACCGTTGGCGCTAGTGCATTGGGGCGCGTGGTATGTGTTTCTCGGGTTCCATGCCGCCAACGGGATCGCCTACCTGATGGGCTCGCCGATTGAATGGTCAGCGACCACGCTGGCGGTGATGCAGGTCATCGACATCGCCGCCGTGGTGCTCATTGGCCCGAACGTGTTGCGCACCTTTTGCCTGCACTTCATCAGTTCGAACATGCATTACTACGGGGATGTGGAACCGGGTAATGTCCTTCAGCAGTGCCAGGTGTTGAACCCGTGGTGGCTGTGGCCGTTGCAGGCGTTCTGCTTCAACTTCGGCAGCAGTCACGGGATTCATCATTTTGTGGTGAAGGAGCCGTTTTACATTCGTCAGTTGACGGTACCGGTGGCGCATAAGGTGATGCGGGAGATGGGCGTCAGGTTCAATGATTTCGGGACGTTCGGGCGGGCGAACCGGTTTGTTCGCAAGGAAGAAGTCCAGCAGAAAGAAGTGCAGACGGCTCAGGCTTGAAGGTATCCGAGGCTATCGCCGGCCAACCGGCGATAGCGTTGCGTCAGCTACCCTCAATCCGGCTGAAACGGCGACTCGCTTAGAATCACCCCGGTCTCCTCCACATACCGCTGCCAATGCTCGATCAGCGCTTCAAGCTTGTGCGGCTGACTCGACGCCAGATCATGAATCTCCCCCGGATCACTGCCCAGATCATAAAGCTGCCAGGTCGCCGGCCCCACCGGGCCCGGGATCCACACCGCCTTCCACTGCCCCTGCCGAATCGCCCGGCGCCCGAACAATTCCCAGCCGGTGACGGTGTGCTCGTCATGCACCTGCGCCGTCTCGCCGGACAGGAAACCCAGCCACGATTTACCGCGCAACGGCGCCACCGGTTTGCCGTGCCACTGCTTGCCCGGATGGCGCACGCCGGCCAGATCGAGGATGGTCGGCGTGATGTCCATCACCGTGCCGAAACCATGGCTGATCTGCCCCTTCAGCGGCAGTTGCGGATAGTGCAGCAGCGCCGGAACGCGAATCCCGCCTTCGGTGGTGAAAGCCTTGAACAGGCGTGAAGGCGCAGTCGCCACCTGCGCCCAGTTCGGCCCGTACCAGACATAGGAATTGGCGCGGCCGATGTTGTCGAGGCTGTTGTCGTAATGCTGGCTCAGATACGTCATCAGCTCCGGACCGAATTTCGGGAAGGCTTCCAGCAGCGCGCCTTCGGCACCGTTGTCGGACATGAACAGGATGAAGGTGTTGTCGAGCTGGCCCTGCTGGCGCAGGTAATCGACGACGCGGCCGATGTTCCAGTCCATGCGCTCGACCATCGCGGCGTAGACCTCCATGGCCCGGGCGGAAATGCGTTTTTGTTCATCGCTCAGCGCTGCCCATTGCGCGGTCAGCTGGATCAGCGGATGCGGTTCGACATCCGGCTCGATCAGCCCCAGCGACTTAAGCTTTTCCAGACGCTCGAGGCGCAGCACTTCCGGCCCCGCGTCGTAGCGCCCACGGTATTTTTCGACGATGTCGGCAGGCGCCTGCAACGGCCAGTGCGGCGCGGAAAACGGCAGGTACGCGAAGAACGGCCGGCTCTGGTCGCGCTCCTTGAGGTACTGCAACAGCTTGTCGCCGAACGCGTCGGAGGAATAGAAATCCTTGGGCAGTTCGTCGATGAACCTGTCGTCCTCGATGTACAGCGCCGGGGTGGATTTCAGCAGGCCGGGTGTGCGCTCATCGTAGGTCGGTTCAAATCCGTAGTGGTTCGCCGCGCCAGGCAGCAGCGAGAACGAACGCTCGAAACCACGGGCGTGGGGCGCCAGTTCGGCGGTCAGGCCCAGGTGCCATTTGCCGCTCATCAAGGTCTGGTAACCCGCCTCGCGCAGCAACTCCGGCAACGCGACGACGCGGTCGTTGAGGTAACCCTCGTAACCCGGTTTGCCGATCAGCTCCGGGGTCAGCGCTTCGGCCATGGTGCCGATGCCGGCGATGTGGTGATCGGTGCCGGTGAGCAGCATCGAGCGGGTCGGCGAGCAGGTCGGTGCGGTGTGAAAATCGGTCAGGCGCAGGCCGTTGTTGGCCAGGGCATCGAGGTTCGGCGTGGCGATTTCGCCACCGAACGCGCCGATGTCGGAGAAGCCGAGGTCATCGGCCAGAATCACCAGAAAGTTGGGACGTTGCGGCATCGACAGGCTCCTGTTCAGCAGGCAATGAACGACAGCGGCAGATCGCGGATCTGCACCGGTGCGCTCGGTTGGTAATGGTCGTCATGGGTCAGTTCGTGCAGCAGTTCTTCGCGCAACTGATGGAAGTCGAAACTGCTGCGTTGGCGCGGATGGGGCAGGGCGATGTCCACCACCTGTTTGATCCGGCCGGGGCGCGGTTCCATCACCACCACGCGGTCGGCGAGGAAAATCGCTTCCTCGACATCGTGGGTGACCAGAATCGTGGTGATTTTCGCCCGTTCGCGAATCGCCAGCAGTTCGTCCTGCATCTGCTGGCGGGTCAGGGCATCGAGGGCGCCAAAGGGTTCGTCGAGCAGGAGGATCCGTGGGCTTGCTACCAGTCCGCGAGCAATCGCCACGCGCTGGGCCATGCCGCCGGAGAGTTGATGCGGGTAGGCGCGGGTGAAGTCGCGCAGGCCTACCAGTTCGATGAAATCGTTGGTGCGTTGCTGCTTTTCGGCGGCACTCAGCGGCTCGTTGACCAGGCCCAGACCGATGTTGTCGGCCACCGTCAGCCACGGGAACAAGCGGTGTTCCTGAAACACGATGCCACGCTCGCCGCCGATGCCGCTGACGGCTTTGCCATCGACGCTGATCTGCCCGCGAAATTGCGTGTCGAGGCCTACCAGCAAACGCAGCAAGGTGGATTTGCCGCAGCCGCTGGAGCCGACGATGGCGACAAACTCGCCCTCGGCGATGTCGAGGTTGAATTCGCGAATCGCCTCCAGTTCGAAGCCGTCGACGTCGAAGGATTTGCCTACATGGTTGAAGCTGACAATCGGTGCGTTCATGCGTGTCTCCAGCGGGTGGCGCGGATTTCCAGGCGTTGGCCAATGAGGTTGAGCAGGGCGCCGGTGAGGCCGACCAGCAGCATCCCGGCCATGATCAGGTCCATGCGCAGCAGTTGTTGGGCGCCGATCATCTGGCTGCCGATGCCGCCGTTGGACGGCATGAAATATTCGGCGCCGATGGTGCCGAGCCAGGCGTAGATCAGGCTCAGACGCAGGCCGGCGAAAATCCCCGGTGCAGCGCCCGGCAACACCAGTCGACGCAGGCGCTGGCCGAGACTCAGGCGCAGGACCTGCGCGGCTTCGTTGAGTTGCGGCGAAAGGTTGGCGACGCTGCGTTGGGTTGCGACAAACAATGGAAAGAACGCGGCGAGGGCGACGAACACCCACTTGGCCAGTTCGCCCAGGCCGAACCAGGCGGTGAGCAGCGGCACCCAGGCGAAAATAGCGATCTGGCGCAGGGCGGCGAGGGTCGGGCCTAGCACGCGTTCGCTGGTGTGTGACAGACCCAGCAGCAAACCCAGCACGAGGCCGAGGCCGCCGCCAATCAACAGGCCGCCGAGGGTGCGGCCCAGGCTCAGGGCCATGCCCAAAATCAACGTGCCGTCGAGCAATCCGTTTTTCGTCGCCTCAAGCACCACCCACGGGCTGACCAGAATGTTGGCATCGATCCATTGCTGGTCGACTGCCAGTTGCCACAGGGCAAACAGCGCCAGTGGCAGCAGCCACGGCTGTACGCGCTGCCAGCCTTCGTAGCGCGGGCCGCGACGAATTTCCGCCGTGGCCGGGTGCGGCCAGTGCAGCAGTTTCCTGTCCAGCAGACCGATGCCGCGATCCATCGCCACGCCGATCAGGCCGATTACGACGATGCACACGAAGACGATGTCGAGCATGAACAGCTGACGCGCCCAGACCATCAGGTAACCGATGCCTTCGCTGGAGGCCAGCAGCTCTACCGCGAGCAATGAAGTCCAGCCAGCGGCGAGTGCCAGACGCACGCCGGCCATGAACGCCGGCAGGGCGGCGGGCAGTACCAGTCGGCGGATCAACAGGCGTGGCGGCAGGCGCAACACGGCGGCGGCTTCACGCAGTTTCGGTTGCGCATCGCGCACGCCGACCAGCGTGTGCAGGGTCACCGGCACCACGATGGCCTTGATCAGCACCACCAGTTTCAGCGTTTCGCCGATGCCGAAAAACACCATGAACAGCGGAATCCACGCCAGCGTCGGCACCTGGGCCAGGCCGGCGAAGGTCGGGAAGATCAAGCGTTCAAGGCGACGGCTGAAGCCCAGCGCCGCACCGAGCACCGCGCCGGCGGTAACGCCTGCCAGCAGTCCCCAGAACAACCGTTGCAGGCTGATCCACAAGTGACTCCATAACTCGCCCTGAGACAACTCGATCGCGCTGTTCCACACCAGTGACGGCGCCGGCAGGATCTGTTCGCTCATCCATTGATTGCGCGCCGCCAGCCACCACAGGGCGAACAGGGTGAGGGGCAACAGCCACGGCAGCAGGCGCTGGCCAAGGCTTGGCCATGAGCGCAGTGCTTTCAGCGGTGGTGCGGGCAGCGGCAGGCTGAGCAGGGATTGTCGGGCCATGGGTGACCTCCGTTGTCGGGTTGCAGGCAGGCCTGCCTTCATGGAAGTGCGGTATGCAAATTAGATATATAAAAATTCAATTCAATGCTATTGGGAGATAAGCCAGGCCATTTAAGGCCTCCAGCCCATGCGCATCCAATGCATTCGGAGAATATTTTTGATGCTCTGCATGCATATCGATCTACAGGTCCTTCGGACAATGGCTTAGCGTTTAAAGCTATAAAAATGTGCTTTTTAAGTATTTAAACGCTAATGCGGAATGTGCCTACTTTCGGCTCCTCAATGCCCGTCGTAATCAGGAGCCGTACCCATGAACCTTCCTTTCAAACGTGTCATCAGTCTGTTTGCCGTGCCGGCGCTGGCGGGGCTGCTGGCGTTTTCTGCCCAGGCCGACGAGCTCAAGGAAATCAGGATTGCCGTGCCTGATCTGAGCGCCGGTACCCAGCACAGCGGCGGGGGCATCGTGGACGTGTTGCGCGATCAACAGATCTTCGAAAAAGCCTTCGCCGATCAGGGCATCAAGATTCAGTGGAGCTTCTTCAAGGGCGCTGGACCTGTGATCAACGAAGCGTTCGCCAACGGCCAGGTGGACCTGGCCTATCTCGGAGATCTGGCGGCCATCATCGGCAAATCCAACGGACTGGATACGCGCCTGCTCAGCGCCAGTGCCCGCGGTGTAAAGCAATACCTGGGCGTGGTGCCGGGTTCGGGGATCAAGACGTTGCAGGATCTCAAGGGCAAGCGCGTGGCGATCTTCCGCGGCACTGCTACCCAATTGTCGTTCGATGCGGCGCTGGCCAGCGTGGGCTTGAGCGAGAAGGACGTGAAAGTCATCAACCTCGATTTCAACGCAGCAGTTGCTGCGCTGGCGGCGAAGCAGATTGATGCGTCATGGGGCAGCTCCGGGCTGACCGCGTTGCAGGCCAAAGGCCTGGCTGAGTTGCCGCTTAACACCAAAGACCTTGGCGGCGCCGGCAGTGTGCAGTCGGTGCTGGTGGGTACCGGCAAGTTTGTCGACGGGCATCCGCAAGCCGTGGCAAAACTGCTCAAGGCGCAGCAGCAGGCGGTGGAGTGGTTGACGCAGGACAGCAACAAGGACGCCTATGTGCAGCTTGTGTCGAGGCTGGCGAGCTATCCATCGGTGATCCTCACCCAGGATCTGAAGGATCAGAACCTGAGTGAAGTATTCCCGTCGACACTGGATCCGCTGTTCCTTCAGAACCTGCAGGGCAAGGTCGATCTGGCGGCGCAGCAGAAGCTGATTCGCAAGCCGTTCAAGGTGAACGAGTGGGTGGCGCCTGAGCTGGCGGCTGCGAAGCTCTGAGTCATGCGGTCATTCCCGCGCCGAGCGTGGGAATGACCCTCAAACCGCGACGCTGATCTGCTGTTTATCCACCGCCACCAGCGTCTCGATCATCGCCCGCGCCGCCGGTGACAGCCGGAATCCCGTGCGACTCACAATCCCGCACCGCGCATTCATGCTTTCCAGGTTCTGCGGCAGATTGCGCCAGTGCAGCGGTGCCAGCGAGCCCTGGGCGATATCTTCGACAAACGCCTCTTCGGTGCCCACGCCGATTGCGTTGGATTGCAGCACCACTTTCACCAGCGCCGGAAAATGCTCGGTCTCGATGGTCGGTGAGAAATCGATCCGTCCGCTGAGATTCGCCAGCAGTTTGCGAATGCCTGGCGGGATCAGCGTGGTCGCCAGCGGGTAGTCGAACATGTCGTTGGTCGACAGGCTTTCCTTGGCCAGCAGCGGATGCCCCGGCCGACAGAAAAACACCCCGCGTTTGGGCGTCAGCGGCTGGGTCTGGAAATTCGGGTCGGATTCGAAATGGCGAATGTCGGCGATAAAGAATTCGATCTCCTCGCGGCTCAGGGCGCGGCTGAGCTTTTCCCAGTTATCCACCTGAAAGCAGGTGCGCACTTTCGGGTGCGCATTGATGAATTGCGCCACCGCGTCCGGCACCAGTTTCACCGCCGGCGCCGGGCCGCAACCGAAGTGCAGTTCGCCGGCATCGAGCTTGGTCATCTGCGTCACTTCGGCGCTGAGCAATGCCGCGCCCTGCACCAGCGTCAGGGCGTGTTGCAGCACCACCTGGCCCTCGGGAGTGGGGCGCAGATCCTTGTTGCCGCGATCCACCAGCACGCAGCCGAACTCCTGCTCCAGCCCTTGAATGCTGCGGCTGAACGCCGGTTGAGTGATGCCCATGGCGTCGGCCGCGCGGACAAAACTGCGGTGTTCGTTGAGGGCGATGAAGTAGCGCAACTGGCGAAGATCCATATGCTTTTCCGGCATCCTAAAAATAGCTCGAAGGCATTTGCGACGAGGTTGCTTGAGGTTTTAAATGCAAGCTCTTATTCCGTCAACGAAGCATGTAGATATCTATTAGATGTAAATGGAATATAGATAGAGCGTTGTTTCGCTGCCGTCCAACCGCAAGCAGTCGATGAGGGTCTACCCATGAGCAATGCCGCACTCGCTGTAAAACCCGCTGTCCACGCGCTGGACATTCATCCGGTGGCCGGTCGTATCGGCGCCGAAATCCGTGGCGTGCAGCTGTCCGGTGAGCTGGATGCCGCGACGGTTGAAGCCATTCAACAGGCGCTGATCCTGTACAAGGTGGTGTTCTTTCGCGAGCAGACCCAGCTCGACGATCAGCGTCAGGAAGCCTTTGCGCATCTGCTCGGCGAGCCGGTGGCGCACCCGACCGTGCCGTCCCGCGAGGGCACTCGTTATCTGCTGGAACTGGACGGCGCCGAAGGGCAGCGCGCCAACTCCTGGCACACCGACGTCACCTTCGTCGATGCCTACCCGAAGGCCTCGATCCTGCGTTCGGTGGTGGCCCCGGCGTTCGGTGGCGATACGCTGTGGGCGAACACCGCGACGGCGTACAACGAACTGCCGACCGAGCTGCGCGAACTGGCGGACAAACTGGTGGCCGTCCACAGCAACGAATACGACTACGCCGCCGTGAAGCCGGACGTATCGGCGGAGAAGCTTGAGCGCTATCGCAAGATCTTCACCTCGACCGTCTACGAGACCGAGCACCCGGTGGTCCGGGTACACCCGATCAGCGGCGAAAAGAGCTTGCTGCTGGGGCATTTCGTCAAGCGCATCAAGGGTTATTCCCAGGCTGATTCGGCGCACCTGTTCGGCTTGTTGCAGAGCCATGTGATTCGCCAGGAGAACGTCGTGCGCTGGCGCTGGAAGGCCGGTGATGTGGCGATCTGGGATAACCGTTCGACGCAGCATTATGCGATTGATGACTACGGCACTCAGGATCGGGTGGTGCGTCGGGTGACGCTCAGAGGGGAAGTGCCGGTCGGGGCGAATGGGCAGCGTAGTCAGACCATCAAAGGCGCTGAAATCGTCGGCGTCTGATCGGGCCTCACCGCTGACTTCGCTGATCGTTCCCTCGCAGAGCGTGGGAACGATCAACAGCAGCCTCGATCACCAAACGCCAATCTGAACGATTTTCTCGGTCTCCGGCTCCCCATAACGAAACCGCTGCCCACGCACATCAATCTCCTGATGGCTGATGGTCGTGCGCCGCTTCAACCCGCGCATCCACTCGAACAGATACCCCGCATGCTCTTCGCGCACCGCCGCATACGCCGGGTCTGCGCCCAGATCCTGCAGCTCCTGCGGATCATTCAACAGATCGAAAAGCTGCGGCCGGAAGCCGTCGTATGCCAGGTATTTCCAGCGCTCGCTGCGCACCATCGTCATCCGGCAACGGTCGATCGGCTGGCCGAGACGCTCACGTGCCGGGGCCTGGAAGGCGTAGTCGTATTCACTGATTGCATAGCGGCGCCAGTCCGCAGTTTCACCGTGCAGCAACGGAATCAGCGAGCGACCTTCAAGCCGATGCTCGGCGCCGGTCACGCCCAGTGCTTCGAGAAAGGTCGGCACGCCATCGATGGTTTCCGCCAGACGTTCATCCACGGTGCCCCGTGTGACATCCGCCGCCGCACGCGGGTCGCGCACGATCAATGGAACCCCCACCGCCTGCTCCAGCAAAAACTCCTTCTCGCCCAGCCAGTGATCGCCCAGAAAGTCGCCGTGATCGCTGGTAAACACGATCAGCGTGTCCTCCCAGCGTCCGTTGCTTTGCAGGAAATCGAACAGCCGGCCCAACTGATCATCGACCTGTTTGACCAGGCCCATGTACGTCGGGATCACGTTCAGTCGTACCGGATCTTTGGAGAAATTCAGGCTTTCCTCATGCTGGCGAAAGGCCTGATAGACCGGGTGGTCGCTTGGAGAGGCATTACGTACCGGTTCGAGAATCGATTTCGTACTGTACAAAGTGTGGTACGGCGCCGGTACGATGTAGGGCCAGTGGGGTTTGATGTAGGACAGGTGTAAAAACCACGGTTTTTCACCTTGCTCACCGATGAAGTCGATGGCTCGATTTGTAGTGTAGACAGTCTCTGAATGTTGCTCGGGAATTCGCGCCGGCAAATGGGCATTGCGCATTTGCCAGCCGCTGAGGATTTCGCCGTTGTCGCCTTCGGCCGCGTTGGCCCAGTCGTGCCAGGGGTTACGCCCTTCGAAACCCTGCTCGCGCAGGTAGTGGGTGTAGGGCGCGGATTCGCGTTTTTCATCGAACAGCGGGTCGTCGGGGAAGATGCCGTCGTGACGCAAGTACGGCTCGAAGCCGACTTCATTGAGCACTTCGGCGCGGGCGCTTTCAGGGTTGATCGCCAACCGCTGCAAGGCATCCACATTGGCCGTGGCGTGGGTCTTGCCGACCAGCGCGGTACGAATGCCGTGAGGGCGCAGGTAATCGCCGATGGTCAGTTCTTCCAGCGGCAGCGGTACGGCATTCCACGCCACCTGATGGCTGCTGACATAACGCCCGGTGTAGGCCGACATCCGCGACGGTCCGCAGATCGTGCCCTGGGTGTAGGCGCGGCTGAAGCGCACGCCGGCGGCGGCCAGGCGATCGATGTTCGGGGTGTGCAGGTGCGGGTGGCCGTAGCAGGACAGGTAATCGCGGCGCAGTTGATCGCACATGATGTACAGCACGTTGCGCACAGGGTTTTGCGGGGTGGGCATGGGGTTCACCAGTCAGAAAGACAGGCGAGGTTTTTCGCTTTCGGCGAGGGTGTTCGGCAAGTGCATTCGGGGAATGGGTTATATGCAGCGAATGCATCGTTGCCCGTGGCGACGCCTTCGCGAGCAAGCCCGCTCTCACATTTGGAACGCGTACTCCTGTGGGAGCGGGCTCGCTCGCGAAGGCGGTGTGTCAGACGGCGAGGTTCGCCAGCGAACACACCTCTTCTTCCACGGCATCAATCGCCTTGATCTGCTCGATCATCGCCTCGGCCAATGGCGACAACCGATACCCGGCGCGGCTGACAATGCCGTAACGGGTGTAGAGCTCCTCGAGATCATCCGCCAACCCTTCGACCTTCAAGCGCACCAGTTCACCCCGGTCCTGGTGCAGCGCATCCGAATAGGTGCCGACGATGCCGATCGCATCGGAGCGCAGCACCACGCCGAGCAGGCTGGCGCTGTTCTCGCACTCTACGTTCGGGACGAAATCCGGCCGGCCACTGAGGTCGACGATGACCTTGCGCAGGTTTGGCGGGCGAATGCTCACGGCCAGTGGATAACTCATCAGTTGCTCTGCCGTGACTCGTTCGAAAGCGCCCAGCGGATGCCCGGCGCGGCAGCAGAAATGCCATTTGCGTGGCCGCAAGCGGTGGGTCAGATAATCCGGATCCGCCTCGAAGTGCCGAGTGTCGGCGACGAAGAATTCGAACTCCTCGCTCAGCAGTCTTTTGCTCAGGCTCTGCCAGTCATCAACCTGGTAATGCACCCGCGCTTTCGAGTATCGGCCGATGAAGCTGCCAATGGCTCGCGGGATTAATCCCGCCGCCGGCGCAGGGCCGCAACCAAAGCGTAATTCCCCCGTCTCCAGTCCGTTGAACTGGCTGATCTCGTTGGCCATCTGTTGCGCGCCGCTGACCAGTCGCCGCGCGTGTTCAAGCAGCACATGGCCCTGTTTGGTCGGTGGTAACTCCTTGCGCCCGCGATCCACCAACTGGCAACCGACGCTGTGCTCCAGCGCCTGAATGCTACGGCTGAACGCCGACTGCGACAGATTCACCGCCTGCGCACCGGCGACGAAGCTGCGTTGTTCGGCAAGGGCGATGAAGTGTCTGAGTTGGCGCAAGTCGATATGCATTTTTCACATAAAAAATATCCGGGAAATGCATTGGATATGCATTAGGTCGACTCCTTATAAAGGCAATCTCTTATGCAGTAAATCTTTGTAAAAACATAAATAAATAACTTAAAAGAATATGCGACACGGAAGATGTCTGTGTGTTTTTTGACCAGGAGCAGTCCCATGAGTCCGTTGAACCTCGCTTCACCGCCGCCGCCACGACGGCTCAAACGCCTGCCTCTGGCCCTGTTGCTGGCGGGGAGTGCCAGTTGGACCCACGGCTACGCCGCTGAGACAGAAACTCCCGCGCCGGCACCGGCAGGCAAGACCGCGAACGCCACTTCGCAACTGGAAACCGTGACCGTCACCACCCGCCGTCGCGAAGAAAGCTCTCAGGACGTGCCGACGCCAATGAGTGTGGTCAGCGGCCAGACGCTGGAGACGCAACGGGTCTACCGAATCCAGGATCTTCAGCAACTGGTGCCCAGCGTCAACGTCGCCTACATGCATGCGCGTCAGTCCAGCGTGTCGATCCGGGGCCTGGGCAACAACCCGGCCAGCGATGGTCTGGAAGGCAGCGTCGGGCTGTACATCGACAACGTTTATCTGGGTCGCCCGGGGATGGCGGTGTTCGACCTGATGGACATCGAACAGCTTGAAGTCCTGCGCGGGCCGCAAGGTACGTTGTTCGGCAAGAACACCACCGCCGGGGTGATCAACATCGGCACCCGCGCCCCGAGTTTCACCCCGGAGCGCAGCATCGAGACGTCGGTCGGCGAGGACGGTTACTTCCAGACCAAGGGCACGCTTTCCGGGCCGCTCAACGATCAGTTGGCCGGACGCATCTCTGCCTATCGCACCCGCAGCGACGGCGACATCAAGAACGAATTCAACGGCCATGACCTGAACGGCGGTTCCCGCGACGGCTTCCGGGCGCAACTGCTGTTCAAGCCCAACGAGAATTTCAACCTGCGCTGGATCGGTGACTACAACGAAGAGGATTCCAGCGCCGGCACCCGCGTGCTGTACAACACCGGGCCGACCATCAATGGCGTCAATCTCTACTCGGCCCGTGCCGCCGCTGCCGGTGCGACGCTGGTCAACGGCTCGCATCGCAAGGTCAATCTGGACAACGACCAGCATGTCTCCGTGCATCAGGGCGGCACATCGGTGGAGGCCAACTGGACCCTGCCGAGCGACTTCACCCTGACCTCGGTCAGTTCCTACCGCTTCTGGAATTTCACCCCGCGCAACGACGATGGCCTCAATGTGCCGGCGACCTACAGCGCCGGGGTGTCGGTGGAGGACAAACAGTATTCCCAGGAATTTCGTCTCGCATCGCCCAAGGGCGAGTTCTTCGATTACGTCCTCGGCGCCTACTATTTCGGCTCGGACCTGGACAACAAATCCTTCGCCTATTACGGCCCGCAGGCGGACATCTGGAACGGCACGCCACGGGGCGCGCTGGCCAACGTCAACAGTGTCGGCCGTGGCCATATCAAGACCGACAGCTTCGCGCTGTTCGCCCAAGGCACCTGGCACCTGACACCGCGTCTGGATTTCACCGCCGGGGTACGTGGCACCTACGAAGAGAAGAACGCCTGGGTCAATCGCGATGCGCCGGTCGGTGGCGCCGCTGTCACGGGTGCCGCAGCCACCGCGCGACGCGGCCGGACCGGCGCCTACGATTCCGGCGATTTGAACCAGTACAGCTCCAGCCCATCCGGATTGCTCAACCTCAGCTATCGCTTTACCGATGATCTGCTCGGCTACGCCACGCTGTCTCACGGCGAAAAATCGGGCGGGGTCAACCTTGTGGTGGGTTCCGCACCAACGGCTGGAGCTGACTCGCTACTGATCGGCACCGAGCGCGCCAACAACGCCGAGCTCGGTTTCAAGAGCACGCTGTGGGATCGCCGTTTGCAGCTCAACGCCAACGTGTTCTGGACTCAGGTCAACGCCTACCAGACCAACGCCTACGACGACGTCAACCGTGTGCAATACCTGACCAACGCCGGCTCGGTGCGCTCGCGCGGGGTCGAGTTCGAAAGCACCTTGATTCCGCTGCGCGGCCTGACGCTGAACTTCAACGGCTCGTACAACGACGTCAGCTATCTCTCTTACAAGGATGCGCCGTGCCCGCCGGAAGTCAGCCAGGCACCGGGTGCTCCGGCCTCGTGCGACCTCAGCGGCCATCAGGTGGTCGGCGCCTCGAAATGGATCGGCAACGCCAACGGCAAGTACGAATGGAATCTGGATAACGGCCTGCAACCTTATGTCACCGGCAGCTACGCATTCCGCTCCAAAGCAGTGGGCACGGTCGAGGATTCCGACTACGGCCAGATCCCGAGCTACGCAGTGGTCAATCTCTCCACCGGCCTGCGCGGCGATTTCAATCAGGGTCAGTGGGACGTCTCGCTGTGGCTGAAAAACGCCTTCGACAAAACCTACTACACGACTCTGTGGACCGGCGGCAACGGCGGCTATGAAGGCCTGCTCGGTACGCCGCGCACCCTCGGCGTCACCGGTCGCTACGACTTCTGAGGCCTTGCGCAGGAAGTCACTGCACTGTCAGACAAAGTTCGCTTTTGCACTTGGAGCTTCGTCCTTCGGCGATTACGAACAAGATTTTCGAATCCTTTCCGGTGGTCGTCAGGGTTACGACACCTTTCGAGTAATCCGAAGTCCAGGAGTCTTTGGGTTGAACGAGATTTTTTGTGCCGCCCTGGAAGACATTGATCGGGGCGGCGGTTTTGTTATGAACCGATACCGAAAGGGCAAGCTGTGACCCCGAGCGAGTCACGCGCCCTTCGATAGGTACGGCGTTGAGTGGGGCGTCGGTCAGCGCCGTGGTATCGGCTTGTGCGACCTGCATGCAGGCCGGAAGCATTAGAAGTAAAAAGCAAATCAGGCGTCTGGTTTTCATGGCGAATCTCCTTGAACAGATCGATAGACCCGGAACATCGTTTTTGTTTATGAGACAAAAGCGAAGGCCTGTCACCTGTCAAACCTGACAGGTGTGGCGTTGTTTTATATGTGTTACCCGATGATGGGTTGTCGCGCATTAACGGCACTTATGTAAATGCCAACTCTGGCGCCAAGCTAGTTATCACCGACGGCAATGATTCCAATGGCCGCTTTAGCGGCACCCTCAGCCAGGGTGGCGTGAGTGACGACATCCGCTGGGGAACTACCACTTCCAGAACAGCACCGACAACCCGATCACAATCGCGGTGCTGGCTCAGAACGGAAATAGCGGTTATCAGATCTGGACGCTGTTTTCGCCCGATCACAACTACGCGAAACTTCGGGCTACCGGCTCCCGCGTGAACTTCGATGGTGAAGTTGTGAACTTGGGTAGGGAGTTTCTTAAGCAATAAGAAATTGCGTCAATCGACGGCCGGGGCATTAAACATGCATCGGCCTTTTTATTTGCCTTTTAAAAAGTCCGTCAACGATCACCTCGTTATGAGTGGTCACTGAATCCCGGGTCATCGATCAATCGATGCCTTGGATGAATACTTTTTATGCCGGGAAAGCATGTCGATTTCGACGAATCGCTGAAAGCCTTGCAGGCCGTGGCTCCGGCGGAAATGACCGGTTCATGTATTCCATAAACGTCTATCCATAACATGAAAGATTACTTTCGGAGATAAGCCACGGGCCCAATGATTGCCCCATCGATCACGCCGTGGGGGATTCAACAAACGGCGAATCGGCTAAGCGAAAAAACGCAAAGAGACCGCAGGGAGTCAATCAATGGGCAATGTTCAGACCGCCGCCAGCGCACAGGAGGTGCTGTGGCGCCAGGCGCCGAGCGGCGAGTTGGTCGATCTCGGCCGGCCCCATCGCGTGCCGTTGGGGCAGCTGCGTTTGCAGCGTGCGCCCAAGGGCATTCTGAGTCGCCGCGAAACGATTCTGCTCGGCGTTCTGGCGCTGGTGGTGCACGGCGCGGTGATCTACTGGATCAACCGGCATCCGACGCCGGCGCTGCCGATCGTGCCGCCGGAAATTCCACCGATGACCATCGAGTTTTCGCGCCCGGCGCCTCCGGCGCCGCCTGTGGTCGAGCCACCGCCGCCGGTGGAAGACGAACTGGCCACCAAGCCGCCACCGAAACCGAAGCCGATTGCCAAACCGAAACCGGTCGCCAAACCCGTACCGAAACCGGCGCCGAAAGCGGTCGAGCAACCACCGGCTCCGCCACAACCGGCCGCTCCGGTCGCCGCGCCCGCGCCACCTGCACCACCGGCGCCTGCTCCGGTGACGCCGGCCTCGGCCAACGCCGCGTACCTGAAGAACCCGGCGCCGGAATATCCGTCGCTGGCCCAGCGTCGCGGTTGGGAAGGCACGGTGTTGCTCCGGGTGCACGTGTTGGCCAACGGCAAACCGGGCGAGATCCAGATTCAGAAAAGCAGTGGCCGGCAACAGCTCGACGACGCGGCGCTGGACGCCGTGAAGCGCTGGAGCTTCGTGCCGGCCAAGCAGGGTGATGTCGCCCGGGACGGCTGGGTCAGCGTACCCATCGATTTCAAGATTCACTAAACCGAAACCAAATTCGCGCGAAATGTTTACACGAGGGAACACATCATGACGTTACTGGCATCTCCACTGGAATCCATCGAAAGCGCGGTGATCTGGCTGCTGGTGGTCTTCTCCGTCGCCACCTGGGGGCTGGCATTGCTCAAGGCGCTGCAGTTCGGCCGGCTGAAGGCGCAGGACCGCAAATTTCACAAGCGCTTCTGGGCGGCGTCGAGTCTGGACTCCGCCGCCGAGTTGAGCGAAGCCCAGCCCGGCGCGGCCGCGCGGGTGGCACAGGCCGGTTATGCGGCGATACAAGTGGGCGAGGCGCCGCAGGCCAATGACCTGAGCCAGGCGATCAACCATCAGGATCGCCTCGAACGTGCCTTGCGCCAGCAGATCGTCCGCGAGCGCCGTTCGCTGGAAACCGGTCTGGCGGTGGTCGCGAGTATTGGCAGCACCTCGCCGTTCATTGGCCTGTTCGGCACGGTGTGGGGAATCATGGAAGCGCTCAAAGGCATCAGCGCGGCGGGCTCGGCGAGCCTGGAAACGGTCGCAGGACCGATCGGGGCGGCGCTGGTCGCCACCGGTGTGGGGATCGCGGTCGCGGTGCCGGCGGTGCTGGTTTACAACTACTTTTTGCGTCGTCTGAAACTGACGGCGGCGGACCTGGACGACTTTGCCCACGACTTCTATAGCCTGGCGCAAAAGAGCGCGTTCCGTGTGCTGATTCACCCGACCGCGCACAAGGCAGCGGCCCAGGGCAATGCAACAAAAGTGAAGGAGGCGTCCTGATATGGCCTTCTCCACGCAAGACAGCGACGAGGTACTGAGCGAGATCAACGTGACGCCGCTGGTGGACGTGATGCTGGTGCTGCTGGTGGTGTTCATCGTCACCGCGCCGCTGCTGACCAACGCGATACCGATCAACCTGCCGAAGACCGAAGCGGTGGCGCCGGTCGAGCAGAAAGACCCGTTGGTGGTGAGCATCGACGGTGCGGGAAAACTGTTTATCAACAAGGACGAAATCCAGCCGGATCTGCTGGAGTTCAACCTCAAATCGGCCAAGGCCAAGGACCCGGAAGTGCGCGTGCAATTGCAGGCGGACGACGGGGTGAATTACGGCGAAGTGGCGCGAGCCATGGCTTCGATTGAGCGGGCAGGCATCACCAAGTTGTCGGTGATCACTGCACGATAAGGGTTTCAGGTTTTTCCGGGGCCGTCTCCTTGGCAGGGTGCGGCCCTTTTTTTGTCTGCAGCTTAATATTCTTTTAAGGTCTTAATAAATAGCTTCTTATTCCTTAACGAATATAAATCCCGTCCCTATACTCGTTCAGGAACAGACACGACGCAGGAGAGCTCCCCATGCGCAACGAATCAATCCGCTATCTGATTGTGCCGGGCTGGCAAGGATCGCCAGAAGATCATTGGCAAACCCACTGGCAGAACAGCCTGCCCAACAGTGCGCGGGTGGAGCAGGCCGACTGGCTGACGCCGCGTCGTGAAGACTGGGTCGCGGCGCTGGCCGAGGCGATTGCCGCCGACAGCTCGCCGGTGATTCTGATCGCGCACAGCCTGGGCTGCATCACCGTGGCGCACTGGGCGGCCACCGCGCCACTGCATCATTTGCGTCAGGTGCGCGGGGCGCTGCTGGTGGCGCCAGCGGATGTCGAGCGCCCGGCGTGCGTGCCGGCACTGCGCAATTTCGCACCGATCCCGAGCGATCTGCTGCCGTTCCCGAGCCAGGTGGTCAGCTCCGACAACGACGCCGCCGTCAGTGCGCCGCGTGCGTTGGAACTGGCGAGCAACTGGGGCGCCGAGGCGGGGATTCTCGCCGGCGCCGGCCATATCAACGTGAAGTCCGGGCATCAACGCTGGGAGCAGGGATTCGCTTATCTGTATCGCCTGCAAAACCGCATGGAACACCACGCCCGGCGCCGTGCCTGACCCAATTTATTTTTTTCAACGCCCCCGTCTCCCGGCGATTTGGGGCGGGAGTCTGCCATGAGTCTTGAAACCTTCGGTCAGCCGTTGCTGACCTTTCCCGATGCGGAAAAAAGTCCCCTGAGCATCCGCGCCAAGGCGCTGGTGTTCGTCGATCCGCGCTCGCGCCAGTTGCGCGAAGAAATGGCCCAACTCGCACCGCGCTCGATTTCGGTGTTGATTCGCGGCGAGACCGGCACCGGCAAGGAATTGCTCGCCCGTCACATTCATCGCGCCAGTGATCGCAGCGGCTTGTTTGTCTCGGTCAATTGCGGGGCGATCAGCCCGACCTACGCCGATGCCGAATTGTTCGGCTACGCCGCCGGCAGCTACAGCGGCTCGGCCAGCAGTCGCGCCGGCTGGTTCGGCTCGGCCAACGGCGGCACCTTGTACCTGGACGAGATCGGCGACCTGCCGCTGCCGATCCAGATCAAGTTGCTTTCCGCGCTGGAAAACCACGAAGTGACCCGCGTCGGCGCTCATCAACCAAGCCCCGTGGACGTGCGTCTGGTCGCCGCGACCAGCATCGATCTGGCGCAAGCGGTGGCGGCGGGGAAATTCCACGAGCGGCTTTATCACTATCTCAGCGAAGGGCATCTGGAACTGCCGGCATTGCGCGCGCGGGTTGGCGACATTTTGTCCTTGGCTGAGTATTTCCTCGGCATCTACAGCCAGCGCCTGGATCTGCCGGTGCCTTTGATCAGCGAAGCGGCGCAGCAGGTGCTCGAACAACACAGCTGGCCGGGCAACACCCGGGAGTTGGAAAACGTCATTCATTTTGCGCTGCTGGTGAGCACCGGCGACGAAATCCTGCCGGAGCACCTGAACCTGCCCGAGGTGTCTGGGCCGCTGGTTCAGATCGAGCGTCAGGTGGCGAGCGTCAGCCTCAACGGCACTGCCGATGAACGTAAGGCATTGAAAGAATGGCTGTTGAGCCTGAGCGAGGCGTTGTAACCCTTTTGTTCAACATGAACAAAATGGAATATGAAGCTGAATAAACGTTATTGTCCGGGAATAAAAAATCCCGGTATTGTCCGCTTCACGCCAGCAGTAGCACATCGCTGGCACACGTATTAATGCCGTCGTCGATGACGACCGTGATTTTCGATAAGGACACTGCATGAAAAAGGTTCTGTTGTTTACCGCATTGGCGGCTGCTCTGACGGCTTCCCTGGCCCAGGCCGGCGAGAAACTGGTGGTGGCCGCGACGCCGGTGCCGCACGCCGAGATCCTCGAATTGATCAAGCCGACCCTCGCCAAAGAAGGCGTGGATCTGGAAATCAAGGTTTTCACCGACTACGTTCAGCCGAACGTACAGGTGGGCGAGAAGCGTCTGGATGCCAACTACTTCCAGACCAAGCCTTACCTGGACAGCTTCAACGCCGGCAAATACAAGGATGACAAGGCCAAGTACCTGGTGACCGTGCAAGGCGTGCACGTTGAACCGTTCGGTGGCTACTCGAGCAAGTACAAGACCCTGGCTGAACTGCCGGACGGCGCCACCATCGCCATTCCGAACGAAGGCAGCAACAGCGGTCGCGCTCTGATCCTGCTGCAGAAGGCTGGCCTGATCGAACTGAAAGATCCGAAGAACGCCCTGGCCACGCCGAAAGACATCGCCAAGAACCCGCACAACTTCAAGTTCAAGGAACTGGAGTCGGCCCTGCTGCCGCGTGTTCTGAAAGAAGTCGACCTGGACATGATCAACACCAACTACGCGCTGGAAGCCAAGTTGAACCCGACCAAGGACGCCCTGGTGATCGAAGGTGCGGATTCGCCTTACGTGAACTTCCTGGTCGCCCGTGAAGACAACAAGGACAGCGACGCCATCAAGAAACTGGCCGCTGCCCTGACCAGCCCTGAAGTCAAAGCGTTCATCGAGAAGAAGTACAACGGCGCGGTATTGCCGGCGTTCTGATCCGACGCAGCAGCACCCCCCTTCAAGGTTGAAAAAAACGCCGATGACCAGCGATGGTCATCGGCGTTTTTTCTGGCGTGTGGATAACTCAGGCAGCGCTGGTTTTCAGCGCCCTGCGCAAGGCCACCAGCCATTTCACGAAATCCTGCGGGTCCGGTCGCTGCGGCACTTTTACGTCCATGTTCTCTTCCTTGTTATGAGTTCGGCCGGGGGAGTCTGGCCAAAAGCTGTTCGTCCTTGGAGGCCTTTTATGAAAAAAAGATCCTTCCTACAGCGAAAGGAAAAATAGCTTTCTTATTCTGTCGGGGCAAACCCGCAGGATAGTTTTTCGCGTGATATCAATATGCTTTAACGGTATTTAAATTCTTTTCCTTATGCCTCCAAAGTCGGTGCCTAATCAGGCCAATTCCACGCCGGCTCATCCAGCACCCTCTGCCCGACGATCCCGGTCTGGCCGAGGGTCTTTTCCAGCACGATGCAATTGCATTCCGGGTCTTCCTGCAACGCCGAAATCAAGCGCCGGGCATGGGACACCACCCACACCTGACACTGCTCCGACACTCGAATGATCAGCCGCGCCAGCGCCGGCAGCAGGTCCGGGTGCAGGCTGGTTTCCGGTTCGTTCAGCACCATCAGCGACGGCGGGCGTGGCGTCAGCAGCGCGGCGACCAGCAGCAGATAGCGCAACGTGCCATCCGACAGTTCCGCTGCCGACAACGGCCGCAACAACCCTTCCTGAAAGAACTCGATGGCGAAGCGTCCGCCCGCCAGCGGCGCGATGTTCAGTCGTGCACCGGGAAAGGCATCGCTGATCGCCGCCTGCAACGCCTCGGGGTCGCCGATCTCGCGGATGGTCTGCAACGCCGCCGCCAGATCCCGCCCATCGTGATGCAGCACTGGCGTGCGCGTGCCCAGTTGCGGCTGGCGCACCGGGGCGTCGGCGTCGCTGCGAAAGTGATCGTAGAAGCGCCAGCGGCGGATGAACTCGCGCATCTGGAACACCTCCGGCGAGGTGCGCAGGCTGCCGACCTGATCGAACAGGCTGTCGAAGTTTGGCGTGTGCTGGGCCATCACGTCCCAGTTGCGTCCGTCGCGGGTACGGATCATCGGCCCGTCGCGATCCACCAGCAGGCTGGCCGGACGATAGAGCGGCCCGGCCCAGATGCATTCCTTTTTGATTTCCGGGTCGAGGGAAAAGTACGAGAGGCTCGGCTCCGGCAATCCCAGGGCGATCGAATAGCTGAAATCTTCCCCGGCAAAGCCCAGGCGCAGGCGTTTGACGCTCTGGCGCACGGTGGACTGGATCGGCACCTCGCCGTTGCGCATGCGCCGGCTGATGGTTTCCGGCCCGGCCCAGAACGTCGAGTCGAGCCCGCCCTCTCGGGCCAGCGCATTGACCACGCCGCCCTGAGCGGTTTCCGCCAGCAGCCGCAGCGCCCGGTACAGGTTGGACTTGCCGCTGCCGTTGGGGCCGGTGATCAGGTTGAGCCGCCGCAGCGGGATTACCAATTTATTGATCGAGCGGTAATTGGCCACCGCGAGGGTCTTGAGCATTGAATCCTCATTGATCGTTCCCACGTTCTGCGTGGGAATGCATCCCGTGACGCTGCGCGTCACAGGCAGACGCAGAGCGTCCGTGGCGGCGTTACCACGCAGCGCGTGGGAACGATCGCCGGGAGTATAAGATTCGCGCACACAGACTCGGAACCCTGTTCTAAGCTCACAGTCGTATCGTCACTTGCACGTTCGTACACAGGAAGGAGTCTGCATGGCGAGTCCCGGATTGAAAACAGTGGTCATGCTCAGTCTGTTCGCTTTATTGAGTGCGTGTGGCGAGAAAGAGGCCCCGGAGGAATACCTGCCCCGGGTCTTCGTGCAGGAGGTGAACCCCGCCAGTTACGCCGCCGCCGTGACCCTCACCGGCGATATTCAGGCACGGGTGCAGACCGAACTGTCGTTCCGGGTCGGCGGCAAGATCATCCAGCGCATGGTCGATGTCGGTGACCGGGTCTCGGCCAGACAAGTGCTGGCCAGACTCGATCCGAAGGATTTGCAGACCAACGTCGATTCCGCCCAGGCCCAGGTAGTGGCCGAGCAGGCGCGGGTCAAACAGAGCGCCGCCGCGTTCGTCCGCCAGCAGAAACTGTTGCCCAAGGGCTACACCAGCCAGAGCGAATACGATTCCGCGCAGGCCGCCTTGCGCAGCAGCCAGAGTGCCTTGAGTGCCGCGCAGGCGCAGTTGGCCAACGCCAAGGATCAACTGAGTTACACCGCGCTGATCGCCGATGCGCCGGGCATCATCACCGAGCGTCAGGCCGAAGTCGGCCAGGTGGTTCAAGCCACGGCACCGATTTTCAGCCTGGCCCGGGACGGTGACCGCGACGCCGTGTTCAACGTTTACGAATCCCTGCTGGCCGAGCGGCCGGCGGAGCGTTCGATCGTCGTCAGCCTGCTCGACAACCCCGCCATCAAGACCACCGGCACCGTGCGCGAAATCACCCCGGCGGTGTCCGCGCAGTCCGGCACGGTGCAGGTCAAGGTCAGCCTCGACAGCCTGCCGCAGGGGATGCAACTGGGCTCGGTGGTGAGCGCCACCGCCAAGGGCACCGGCAAATCGGCGGTTGAATTGCCGTGGTCGGCGCTGACCAAGAACGTCAGCGATCCGGCGGTGTGGATGGTCGACGAAAAAGGGGAAGCGCAGTTGCACAACGTCACCGTCAGCCGCTACCTGATCGGCAAGGTCATCATCAGCGAGGGCCTCAAGGGCGGGGAAAAAGTCATTGTCGCGGGAGGGCAGTTGCTGCATCCGGGCATGAAGGTCGAAATTGCCGAAAACACCTACAAGGATTTGCAACCGGGAGCACAGCCATGAAGCCTCTGGGGCTGTTATCCATTGGCCTGTTGCTGACCGCCTGCTCGAAAAGCGAGCCGCCGGCGGAGCCGGTACGGCCGGTGTTGTCGGTCAAGGTCGAAGCGTTGAGCGAGGAAAACCTCGGGCGTTTCGCCGGCAGCATTCAGGCGCGCTATGAAAGCAACACCGGTTTTCGTGTCGGCGGGCGGATTGCCAGCCGCAACGTCGATGTCGGTACTGAGGTGCAGAAGGGCACGCTGCTCGCTACGCTCGATCCGACCGATCAGCAGAACCAGTTGCGTTCGGCCCAGGGCGACCTGGCCAGGGTTCAGGCACAGCTGATCAACGCCCAGGCCAATGCCCGCCGTCAGCAGGCGCTGTTCGATCGCGGCGTCGGGGCGCAGGCACAACTGGACATTGCCATGACGGATCTGAAGACCACCCAGGCCTCGCTGGATCAGGCACGCGCGGCGGTCAACCAGAGCAAGGATCAACTCGATTACACCCAGCTGCGCTCTGACCACAAGGCGGTGGTCACCGCGTGGAACGCCGAGGCCGGGCAAGTAGTGACGGCGGGCCAGCAGGTGGTGACCCTGGCGCAACCGGACATCAAGGAAGCGGTGATCGATCTGCCGGACACCCTGGTCGATGAGATCCCGTCCGACGTGGTGTTTCTGGTGGCCGGGCAGCTCGACCCGAGCATCAACACCACGGCCACCCTGCGCGAGATCGAACCGCAGGCACAAAGTGCGACGCGCACCCGGCGTGCACGGCTGACCCTGGCCAACACGCCCGACGGCTTCCGCCTCGGCACCGCGATCAGCGTCACCCTGAGTTCGGCGATCAAGCCGCGTATCGAATTGCCAGCCACGGCGTTGCAGGAGGTCGACGGCAAACAGCGGATCTGGGTCATCGACCCCCAAAGCAAAACCGTCAACCCGCGCGACGTCAGTGTGATCAGCCGCACCGCCAGCAGCGTGGTGCTCGCGGGGGGCGTGAAGAACGGCGAGCGCGTGGTCAGCGCCGGCGTCAACAGTCTCAAACCCGGACAATCCGTGAAACTTGACGAGGACAGTCAATGAAAGGCTCTTTCAATCTCTCCGAATGGGCCCTCAAGCATCAGTCTTTCGTCTGGTATCTGATGTTCGTCGCATTGCTCATGGGGGTGTTTTCCTACTTCAATCTGGGGCGCGAGGAAGACCCGTCGTTCACCATCAAGACCATGGTGATCCAGACCAGATGGCCAGGCGCGACCCAGGAGGAAACCCTCAAGCAGGTCACCGACCGCATCGAGAAAAAACTCGAAGAACTCGATTCCCTCGACTACGTAAAAAGCTACACGCGCCCCGGCGAATCGACGGTGTACGTGTACCTGCGCGACACCACCAGCGCCAAGGACATTCCGGAAATCTGGTACCAGGTGCGCAAGAAGATCGACGATATTCGCGGGCAGTTTCCCCAAGGCATTCAGGGGCCGGGATTCAACGACGAATTCGGTGACGTGTTCGGCTCGGTGTACGCCTTCACCGCCGACGGCCTGACCATGCGCCAGTTGCGCGATTACGTGGAACAGGCGCGGGCCGAGATCCGCAATGTGCCGGGGCTGGGCAAAATCGAAATGATCGGCCAGCAGGACGAAGTGATTTACCTGAACTTCTCCACCCGCAAACTGGCGGCGCTGGGCATCGATCAGCGCCAGGTGGTGCAGAGCCTGCAATCGCAGAACGCCGTGACCCCGGCCGGTGTCATCGAGGCGGGGCCCGAGCGGATCTCCGTGCGGACTTCGGGGCAGTTCGCTTCGGAGAAAGACCTGGCCGAGGTCAATCTCAAACTCAACGACCGCTTCTATCGCCTGGCCGACGTGGCCGACATCACTCGTGGTTACGTCGACCCGGCCACACCGGAATTTCGCTTTGACGGCAAGCCGGCGATCGGTCTGGCGATTGCCATGCAGAAGGGCGGCAACGTCCAGGAGTTCGGCAAGGCCCTGCACAAACGCATCGATGAGCTGATCGCGGATCTGCCGGTCGGCGTGGGTGTGCACACGGTGTCCGATCAGGCGGTGGTGGTGGAGGAGGCTGTCGGCGGATTCACCAGTGCGTTGTTCGAAGCGGTGGTGATCGTGCTGGTGGTCAGCTTCATCAGCCTCGGCGTACGTGCCGGGCTGGTGGTGGCGTGTTCGATCCCGCTGGTGCTGGCGATGGTGTTCGTGTTCATGGAATACAGCGGCATCACCATGCAGCGGATTTCCCTCGGCGCTCTGATCATTGCCCTCGGCCTGCTGGTGGACGATGCGATGATCACCGTGGAGATGATGGTCACGCGCCTGGAAATGGGCGAGAGCAAGGAGGAGGCTGCGACGTTCGCCTACACCTCGACCGCGTTCCCGATGCTCACCGGTACCCTGGTGACGGTCGCCGGTTTCGTCCCCATCGGCCTCAACGCCAGTTCTGCCGGCGAGTACACCTACACGCTGTTTGCGGTGATTGCCGTGGCGATGATCGTGTCGTGGATTGTGGCAGTGTTCTTCGCCCCGGTGATTGGCGTACATATTCTGAGCACCAACGTCAAATCCCATGAGGCCGAACCTGGGCGCGTTGGCCGAGCGTTCAACGGCGGTCTGCTGTGGTGCATGCGCAATCGCTGGTGGACCATCGGCATCACGGTGTTGCTGTTTGTGCTGGCGGTGTTCTGCATGCGCTTTGTACAGAATCAGTTCTTCCCGTCCTCGGATCGGCCGGAAATCCTGGTTGACCTCAACCTGCCGCAAAACGCCTCGATCGACGAAACCCGCAAGGCCGTCGACAAACTCGAGGCCACGCTCAAGGGCGATGCGGACATCGTGCGCTGGAGCACCTATATCGGTCAGGGTGCGATCCGTTTCTACCTGCCACTCGACCAGCAATTGCAGAACCCGTACTACGCGCAACTGGTGATCGTCAGCAAAGACTTCGAAGCCCGCGAGGCCCTGAGTCAGCGCCTGCGCGAACGTCTGCACAAGGACTTCGTCGGCATCGGCAGTTACGTCCAGGCGCTGGAAATGGGCCCGCCGGTGGGGCGCCCGATCCAGTACCGGATCAGCGGCAAGGACATCGACCAGGTGCGCAAGCACGCCATCGACCTGGCGACTGAACTGGACAAGAATCCGCACATCGGCGAGATCATTTACGACTGGAACGAGCCGGGCAAAGTCCTGCGTATCGACATTGCCCAGGACAAGGCGCGCCAGCTCGGGCTGTCCTCCGAAGACGTGGCGAACCTGATGAACAGCATCGTCAGTGGCGCGCCGCTGACCCAGGTCAACGACGACATCTACCTGATCAACGTGGTCGGTCGCGCGGTGAGTTCGGAACGCGGTACGCCGGAAACCCTGCAGAACCTGCAGATCGTCACACCCAACGGCACGTCGATTCCACTGCTGGCCTTCGCCACGGTTCGTTATGAGCTGGAGCAGCCGCTGGTGTGGCGTCGTGACCGCCTGCCGACCATCACTATCAAGGCGTCGGTGCGGGACGAGATTCAACCGACCGATCTGGTGAAAATCCTCAAGCCGTCCATTGATGCCTTCGCCGAAAAACTGCCCGTGGGCTACAAGGTCGCCACCGGCGGTACGGTCGAGGAAAGTGGCAAGGCGCAGGGGCCGATTGCCAAAGTGTTGCCGCTGATGCTGTTCCTGATGGCCACCTTCCTGATGATCCAGCTGCACAGTGTGCAGAAGCTGTTTCTGGTGGCCAGTGTCGCGCCGCTGGGGTTGATCGGTGTGGTGCTGGCGCTGGTGCCGACCGGAACGCCGATGGGCTTCGTGGCGATCCTCGGGATTCTGGCGTTGATCGGCATCATCATCCGCAACTCGGTGATCCTTGTGACCCAGATCGACGAGTTCGAGCGCAAAGGTTATGCGCCGTGGGATGCGGTGGTGGAGGCCTCCGAGCACCGGCGTCGTCCGATCCTGCTGACGGCCGCGGCGGCGAGCATGGGCATGATCCCGATCGCCCGCGAAGTGTTCTGGGGGCCGATGGCCTACGCGATGATCGGCGGGATCGTGATTGCGACCCTGCTGACGCTGCTTTTCCTGCCGGCGCTGTATGTGGCCTGGTACAAGATTCGCGAGCCGAAGAAGGACGCTTCGACATCGGCACATTAAGCAGGCTTGTTACATATTTGCGAAGGGTCTGACTTACAGCGTCGGCGTATTCAGTTAACGTCCCTTCTCCTTTGGGAGAGGGGACGTCCGATGTCTATTGTTATCTGCTGGCTGCGTGCTTCGCTGCTGATCGCGGGTTTATGCCTGTCGTCCCTGTCATGGGCCGACACGCTATTGGAAAACTCACAGTGGCGCGTGCAACTCGACCCGGCAACGCTGGCTGTCCATATCACCCCTGCGGGCCGTGAGACGGTGCAGGCATCGACGGGGATTGCCCCGCACAAAGTCAGTCAGTTGAGCAAACGCAACAACCGCATCGACTGGCAGTGGGATGACGGAGCCTGGACCCTCAGCGCCACACTCGATCAACGTGATCTGTCCTTTTCGATCACGGCGCGTGAGCCCGCAGAGCTGGAATTTCTGCGTCAGTCCCCCAGCGCGATGGGCAAGGCGCTGATCTGGCCTCTGGCCGAGGGGCACTACGTGCCGCGTGGCGATCCGGTGTGGCAGGCCTTTCTGTTGAGTCAGGGGGCATTCAATACCACTCAGGATCTGAGTTTGCCGCTCTGGGGTGTCGAACATGACGGATTCAGCCTGCATTGGCTGATGACCAATCCGTACAACAATCGGCTGCTGTTCAGTGACGAGGGCAAGGCCCTGGCATTGTCCGCCCGGCATCGTTTCACCCCGCTCGATCCGTCGACGCCAATGACATTCACCCTGTTTCTCGGGGCGGCCGACCCCTTGGCTGGCGCCAAACGCTACCGGCAGTGGCTGATCGATAACGGTCGCCATGAAACCTTGAACAGCAAACTCGAAAAAACACCTGAGGCGAAGCGGCTGTTGGGCGCCAGTCATCTGTACCTATGGGGCAATGACCTGCTGGGGGCCAAAGATGTGCGCAGTTGGCCCGCGTTGCTCGACACCTTGCGCGGTGGTGGCTCACTGGCCAGTGGGCTGAAAACGGGAATGGATCGTGAGGCGTTGCAGATCCTTGCCACCGGCAGGGAGTTAGACGGCTATCAGAAAAAAGTGCTTTTGCGCGGTCTCAACCACGCCCTGAATACCTTGGCCCGCCAGACCTGGCAGGCCCGGGCCGTGCCGAACATGCAGGCGCTGGTCAGCGGTTACGCTGATGTAAGAGCTCAAGTGGCAGCCGACCTCGGTGAGGCGCTGACGATCGAACCCGAGCGCTGGGGCAGCACCTTGTCGCTGGATACGATCAAGCAATTACAGAGCGCCGGGCTGTCCCGTTTGTGGTTGGGACTGGGTGAGGGTTGGGAGGGCGGACTCTGGCACCCCGAGACGATCAGGGCAGGCGTGGCGGCGGGTTATCTGATCGCGCCTTACGATTCCTATGAGACGGCACTGAGTCGTAGCGAGAATCCTGACTGGACCACCGCGCATCTGGGGGACAGGGCAAATCTCGAGTGCGCAATCGTGAAGAGCGACGGAACGCTGAAAAGCGGCTTCCAGCAATCGGGGCATTACACCGATCCCCGTTGTGTGCGACCGCTGCTCGAGCAACGGGTCGTTGCCATTCGGGAGGCCGCCGGTTTCAACAGTTGGTTTCTCGATGCCTATGCCACCGGCATGCTGTTCGACAGCTATCGTCCCGGAGCAACGATGACCCAGGCCCAGAATGCCGAAGGCAATATCGGAGCGTCACGCTGGATCAACGAAGTGCTGAAACTGCCCGCCGGTTCGGAGGATGGCAACGCAACGACCGCGCAAGGCGTGTTGTTCGCCCATGGCATGCAGACCCCGGTGATCGGTTGGGGTGACGTCGAAATGACCAGGAACCCCGAATCCAGGTACTTTGCAGGCAAGTGGTATCCGCCGGAGCAGCCAGAGATTTTCTTCAAACCTGTGCCGGTCAAAGAGTCGTTGCGGCGTATTCACTTTGATCCGGCCAACCGTTTGCCGTTGTATCAGTCGGTGTTCCATGGTTCGGTCATCACGTCCCACCATTGGCTGTTCGATAGTCTCAAACTGACCAATGTACGGGCGGACAACGAACTCGCGCAGTTGCTCTACAACGTTGCGCCGCTGTATCACCTCAGTGCTGACACGCTTGGGCAGCGATTGCCGCAGATTGCCCGTCAGGCTGCGTTCTTCCGGCCTTTGCATGAACGTCTGGCGACCCAGTCGCTCACCGGTTTCAAATGGTTGAGCGCGGACCGGCTGGTTCAGCAGACATCCTTTGAAGACGGCACGCGATTGCTGGCCAACTTTGATACGCAGGCGCGTGAAGTACAGGGGCAGACGCTGCCCGGACGGAGTCTCACGGTGCGTTCACCCGCAAGTGCGCCGATCCGGTTTCAGGTTGAGGCGAAGCCCTGAGTTTCAGATTTTGCGCCAGACACTCGCCAGCCACGGCTGCTGCTCCCGCGGCAGCCCTGCCGGGCGGTAGTAATGCTCCAGCTCCACGAACCCTGCCGCCGTCAGCAATCCGCGCCATGCCTCCAGATCGTGGTACGAGCCATAACGTGGTCCGTTCCAGCCTTCACGGTTGTCCCCACGCGGATTTGAGCTGAACAGCACGCCACCCGGTTTCAGTGTCCCGTGTAACTGCTGCAGAACCCGTGGCAATTCCTGCAGCGGCACATGAAACAGCACCGCGTTGGCGAAGATCCCGTCGAAGCGTTCTGCCGGCAGATCCAGTTTCAGAAAGTCCTGACACCACACCTCGCAACCACTGTCCTCGCGAGCCATCTGCGCGAACTTTTCCGCGCCGTCGAGGCCGACGGCGAGGTGTCCCATCCGGGTAAACGTCTGGAGATCCCGCCCCGGTCCGCAGCCGAAATCGAGGATGGAAAACGGCGCCGCCCCCTGGATGTGCCGCAACAGGGCGTCGATGTTCTGACTGACATCGTGATCGCGGGTGCCTTCACGAAAGTCCTCGGCCACCGCGTTGTAGTGGCCGAGGGTGGTGGAGGTGATCTGTTCAAGATCGGTCGGGGTCTGTTTCATGGTCGGACTGCGGTGGCATTTGGGGTTTGGCGAATATACGCCATACAGGAACAGGCTGGCGTGCAGGCAATAATCCTGTACCGCACGGAACGCTTCCAAAGCGGATGAAATAGCGCCTGTGCGACAGATGATTGTCGCGACGCCGCCCCCTCTCGGGCGACCTCTTCAAAAGCAGGATTTCTTATGGTCATCGGTCGCAAGCCCCACGTCACGCCATCACACGCCCACTTTGCGCCGGATGCCATGCAGCCCCGTACGCGTTCAGGCGACTCCGTTTCGATCGACGTCCCGACAATCAAGGTTGAGCGAACTGCTCTTGCGCTGGAAAAAGATCCGGCTATGCCGGTTTCTGCTGATGCCGGGGTCACGATTACCGGGTTACCTCTGGCGGAAAACACGTCTATCCGGTCTGTCGTGATGGCGCTTGAAAACTATCGCCTCAGACTGCCGAGCAGCCTTCCGGCTGCCGATGCCCAGGGCATCAGGCGTTTCAAGGGCCGTGAGTTCGTCGATATCGCCCCGGGTGAAATCGTGCAGGTCCGGCAGGACGTGGCAACCGGTGAATACCGTGCGACGCTCCCGTCCGAACAGTCCGCCTCTGGGCCGAGTCTGGTGCTTGATCAGCGGACGATGATCTGGACAACCGAACCACTGTCGATTCTGGCTGACATCGGCGACGGCATGAGCACCCGATCCGATCCCGAGCTGATCGGCCTCAAGCCTTCAATCGACTGGGATGCGACAGCTGCGCAGAGGAGCCTTTACGAAGGCCTGGATGACCGGTTCGAGCGTCAAGCCTCCCGAACCGTGACGATCGTTGCGCGTGGGCTGAGCCAGTTTGAACCCCGGCATGCAGCCATCCTGCGTGCCGAGTTGATCGCCACGCACCAGATATTTTCCGATGCGGGCAATGGGCTCGCGGCGAACTACGTCGAGGCCGGAGGCATTTTTCAGGGGTTTTTCGGTATTCATCATGAATTCATCAGGGTGAAGCTCGCCGCTTGCCTGTCGCGAGGCGAGGCGTTGTCGAAGGAGTATCAGGGGCCTTGGGGGATGGACAAGTTCGTGGGGGTGGAGTTTGACCAGGATCGCAGGGCCTGGGTGTATCAGTTCGATTTTCATGGCCGTTTATTCATCAGTCTGAACCACCTGCAAACCGGGGATTTTGCGGCCGTTCTGGGTCATGAAATGCTGCACACCAACAGGGTCAACCGGTTCAAGAGCGTTGGGCCAGGCGCGCTGGATTTCTTTTATCTGGATGCGCGCATGGGCAAGGCTCTGGGGCGTCCTGTACCTGTTTACGACCTGGCCGAGCGAGGTGTCTCCGAAGTCATCATGCAGGGCGGCATGACGGTGGCGTACCTGGAGGGCTTCACAAGTGACCACAGCCGTTTCACAGCCGGAGTCAGAGAGGCTCTGGGACTGTCGGGCAAGCTGGAAGTCCAGACGGCCGTCGACTTGTTCAATGCCTACCCGGCCGTCCGGACATCGCTGGCCTCAAACAATGCCGACAGCATTATCTACGCCGCCACGAGTCTGCAGGCTCTGCATCTGACCAGAATCGCAGACAGCCGGCTGCTTGAAAGCCTGTTGAGCCGTTGATGATTTCAGCGCTTGTTCAGCCCTCGCGCCAGACGGTCGCCGCCCAGCTGAATCACCGCCACCAGCGCCACCAGCAGCACGATCACGGTCAGCATGATCTGGCTGTCGAAGCGCTGATAGCCGTAGCGGTAAGCGATGTCACCCAGACCGCCGGCGCCAATCGCCCCGGCCATGGCCGATGAGTTGATCATCGTCACCAGCGTAATGGTGAACCCGCCGACAATCCCTGGCAGCGCTTCGGGCAACAGCACGTGCCAGACGATATGCCAGCGTCGGCAACCCATGGCTTGCGCGGCTTCGATCAAACCGTGGTCCACCTCGCGCAGGCTCACTTCGGCGATCCGCGCAAAAAACGGCGTGGCCGCGATGGTCAGCGGCACAACGGCGGCCCATACGCCGTAGGTGGTGCCGACGATCAGCCGGGTGAACGGAATCAGCGCGACCATCAGGATCAGAAACGGAATCGAGCGAAACAGGTTCACGAACGCACCCAGGGCGCGATTGAGCACTGGTGCCTCGTAGATCCCGCCCTTGTCGCTGGTGACCAGAATCACTGCCATCGGAATACCCGCCAGCAGTGCGATCAGCGACGACACGCCGACCATCAGAAACGTGTCGATGAAACCTTGCAGCAAGCGATCAAACCACATAACCCAGCACCTCCGTGCGTTGTGCCCACAGGCTGGCGCGCTCGCGCAATTGCTCGGCATTCAGCTGCGAACCTGCGACCGCCAGCAGCAGTTGCCCGAGCGCGTGGCCCTGAATCCGTTCCACGCCGCCGTGGAGCAATTTCACCCGGCCACCGAGCGCGGCGAACAGCGCGGCCAGATCCGGTTCGTCCTGTTGGCTGCCGGTGAACTGCAAGCGCAGCACCACGGCGGCGTCCGCCGACAAAGGCTGTGCCTGCAAACGGCTCTGCAATTCTTCGGGCAAGGCATGTTGCAGCGGCGCAAGCAACGTCTGGCTGACCTCGTGTTGCGGATTGCCGAACACTTCCCAGACCGGGCCCTGTTCAACGATGCGGCCATGTTCGAGCACGACGACGCGGTCGCAGATTTCCCGGATCACCGCCATCTCGTGAGTGATCAGCACGATGGTCAGGCCCAGGCGTTTGTTGATCTCGCGCAGCAGGCCGAGGATCGACTGGGTGGTTTCCGGATCCAGCGCCGAAGTGGCTTCGTCACACAGCAGAATGTCCGGGTCATGCACCAGCGCGCGGGCGATGCCGACACGCTGTTTCTGCCCGCCGGACAGCTGCGCCGGATACGCCTTGTGCTTGGCTTGCAGGCCCACCAGCTCCAGCAGTTCGCGAACCTTGTTTTCCCGCTGTTCCTTCGGGACGCCGGCGACTTTCAGCGGCAGCTCGACGTTCTGCCACACCGTTTTCGCCGACATCAGGTTGAAGTGCTGGAAGATCATGCCGATCCGCCGGCGCAGGGCGACGAGGCGATCCTCGTCGTACTCGCCGATGTCCACCTGATCGATCAGCACCCGGCCCGAGGTCGGTTGTTCGAGGCGGTTGATGGTGCGGATCAGCGACGACTTGCCGGCGCCGCTGCGGCCGATGATGCCGAACACTTCACCGCGCTGGATCGCCAGGTCGATGCCTTGCAGCGCCGCGACCGGGCCTTGCTTGCCGGCGTAGGTCTTACCGAGCCCGACGAAGCGCACATGAGCGCGGTTCAGTTCCGGATGCAATTCGGTGCGCTGTGCCAGCGCGAGTGGCTCTGGAAGATCCAGTCGCCGTTGGATAGCTACCGTCATCCTCAGCTTTCCCAACCGGCCTGGTACAGCTTGCCGTGGGCCTTATCCAGTGCGGCGCGAACGGCCGGCGAATGCTGGTAGATGTCGACGAACTTGATCAGGCGCGGGTCGGTTTTGCTCTTCGGCTGGATCACGAACTGAATCACGTATTCCTTGTGGTCGAGGCCGTCGAACAGCAACGCGGAGCCGGCATCGAAGGTCTTCGCCAGACGAATGTAGGCCGGGTAGCCCTGGACCAGATCGGCGTCATCGTAGGCCCGTACCAGTTGCACGGCTTCGACTTGCAGGATCTTGATCTTCTTCGGATTGGCGACGATATCGTCTTCGGTGGCCTTGTAGCCGACCCCCGGTTTCAGGGTGATCAAACCGGCCTTGGCCAGCAGTTGCAGGCCGCGTCCGCTGTTGATCGGGTCGTTGGCGATGGCAACGCTGGCGCCTTCCGGCAGCTGGTCGAAGCTTTTGTATGTCTTCGAGTACAGGCCGACGTTGTTGATGATCCCCGGCGCGAACGGCACCAGGTCGAAACCGGAGGCAGCCTTGGCATTTTCCAGGAACGGGATGTGCTGGAAGTAGTTCACGTCGATGTCACCGGCGGCGAGGCTGACGTTCGGTGCGATCCAGTCGGTGAACTCCACGAGCTCGACGTTAAGGCCCTGTTTTGAGGCTTCCTCGACGGCGGCTTCCAGCGGAATCGCGAAGGCGGCGGTGGTGCCTATTTTCAACGGAGCGTCGGCGGCGAAAACGGCCGAGCTGAACAGGCCGAAGGCCAGGGCCAGTGCTTTGACTGGGTGGGACAGCAGTTTCTTGGTCATGGTGGTTTTCCAGTCAGTGCGAGGAGGTGTGTCGGAAGTGGGCGCCGGTGTGTTGCGGCGGCAAATGCGCTTCGCTGTGAAACAGTTTTTCCCGCAGGCTGCCGCTGTCGTACGCGGTCTTGTACGAGCCGCGCCGTTGCAGTTCCGGAATCACCAGATCGATGAAATCCACATAGCTTTCCGGGGTGACGATGCGGGTCAGGTTGAAGCCGTCGAGGCCGGTTTCGGCGATCCACGATTCCAATTCATCCGCCACTTGTTGCGGTGAACCAACCACCGTGATGTAGCGCCCGCCCAAGGCGTGCTGGTCGAGCAACTTGCGCCGGGTCCAGTCGTTGTTCTGCAGGTTCTTGGTGGCGGACTGGATCGCGTTGGTCTTCACGTACTGGATCGGTTCGTCGATTTCGTACCGGGAAAAATCGATCCCTGTGGACGCCGAAAAATGCGCCACCCCCGCTTCGGCGCTGGCGTAGCTCAGGTACTCGGCGTGCTTGGCCCAGGCTGCTTCCTCGGTCTCGCCGACGATCACGTTCAGGCCCATGAACACCTTGATGTCCTCGGGATTGCGCCCGGCCTCGACGGCGCTGGCACGGACCTTGTCCACCTGTACCTTGGTCGATGGCTTGTTCTGGCCGCTGATGAACACGCACTCGGCATGACGCCCGGCAAACAGCAAACCACGCTCCGAACTGCCGGCCTGGAACAGCACCGGCGTGCGCTGTGGCGACGGCTCGCACAGGTGATAACCCTCGATCTGATAGAACTCGCCCTTGTGCTCGACCTTGTGCACCTTGTCTGGCTGCGCGTAGATCCGTTGCTGCGGATCGTTGAGCACCGCGCCGTTTTCCCAACTGCCTTCCCAGAGTTTGTAGAGCACTTCGAGGTACTCGTCGGCCTGGTCGTAACGCCGGTCGTGCTCGACCTGTTCGCTCAGGCCCATGGCCTTGGCGGCGCTGTCCAGATAACCGGTGACGATGTTCCAGCCCACCCGGCCACGGCTCAGGTGGTCGAGGGTCGACAGGCGCCGGGCGAACAGATACGGCGGCTCGTAGGTGAGGTTGGCGGTCAGGCCGAAGCCGAGGTTTTTGGTCACCGCGGACATCGCCGACACCAGCAGCAGCGGGTCGTTGACCGGCAGCTGGATCGACTCTTTCAGGGTGACGTCCACCGAGTGCTGATAGACGTCGTACACGCCGACGATGTCAGCGATGAACAGCCCGTCGAACAGCCCGCGCTCCAGCAGTTGCGCCAGTTCGGTCCAGTATTCGAGGGTCTTGTATCGGGTCGAGGTGTCGCGTGGATGGGTCCACAACCCGTGGTTGATGTGGCCGATGCAGTTCATGTTGAACGCATTGAGCAGGATCTTTTTCTTGCTCATCAGATGGTCCCCCGCAGTGGCGGATTTTCATCGTTGAGGTAGTAGTTGCCCACCGCGTGATATTTCCAGCGCACCGGGTCGTGCAGGGTGTGCACCCGGGCGTTGCGCCAGTGACGGTCGAGGCCATGCTCGCTCAGGGTTGCCTGGCTGCCGGCCAGTTCGAACAGGGTGCTGCCGGCGGCCAGAGAGATTTCGGTACTGATCGCCCGTGCTTCGGCGACGGCAATCGAGGCCGCTGCAACGGTCTCGGCGTTGGTCTCGGCCTGGGCGGCGTCGAGAAATTTGCCGGCGCGTTCGAGCAGGGCCTCGGTGGCGTGCAGGCGGATGCTCAAGTGGCCGAAGCTCTTGAGGGTCAGTGGGTCTTCGGTGGCCTTGTCGTTGCCCGAGTCGATCCATGGCCGGGTCTTGCTGCGCACGAAGTGCAGCGCATCTTCGTAAGCGGCGCGGGCGATGCCGGTGTCGATGGCGGCGTGAAGGATTTGTGCCAGCGGGCCGACCGGGGTCGGGCGTTCGAATGCACTCTGGAATGGAATGACGTCTTCGGCGGCGACAGACACGTCTTCGAACACCACCGAACCGCTGCCGGTGGTGCGCTGGCCGAAACCGCTCCAGTCGTCGATCACGGTCAGGCCTTTGCTGTCGCGGGGGACGAAGGCCAGTTGCTGCACGCCGTTTTCGTCCACCACGGACGTTGGAATGCGTTGGGCGTAGATCGCACCGGTCGCATAGAACTTGCGACCGTTGATGCGATAACCGCTGCCGTCGCGCTTGAGGCGGGTGACGCGGTCGTGGGCGGTCTTGGTACCCAGCTCTGCCAAGGCATTGCCGAAGCGCTGGCCGGCGAGGACTTCGGCGTACAGCCGTTGTTTCTGCTCGTGGCTGCCGTTCACCCGAAGCACTTCGAGGGCATAAAAATGGTTCTGCGGAATCTGCCCGAGCGAGCCATCGGCCCGGGCGATCAGGGCGATGACTTTGGCCAGGGTCACGTTGGACACGCCGGCGCCGCCGTACTCCCTGGGCACGCTGATGCCCCACAGGCCGGAGCGGGAAAACACGTCGAGCTCCGGCAGCGGCAGGCGGCGTTCGCGGTCGCGCAGGTTGCTGTCGCGCTGGAAATCTTCGGCCAGGTCGCTGGCGACGATCAGGGCTTGCTCGTCGTTGGTGATGACCGCGACGGGATGGGAAAGAGTCATGTGTTTCTCCAGAGATCTGGTCAAAAGTGTTCGGGTCGTCAGATCCAGGAATGGCGAGCCGGCAACTTGCCGTTGAGGCGCCAGGCGCCAACCGCGTGGTATTTCCAGCGCACCGGGTCGTGCAGGGTGTGCACCCGGGCGTTGCGCCAGTGACGGTCGAGGTTGAATTCGGCGAGGGTCGCGCGGCTGCCGGCCAGTTCGAAGAGTTTTTCGCTGGCCAGCAGCGAGATCTCGGTGGTCAGCACCTTGGCTTCAGCCACGGCAATCGAGGCGCGGGCGGCGGACTCGGCGGTCAGTGGCGCGGCGTGCACCTGATCCAGCACCTGACCGGCCTTGCGCAGCAGCGCCTCGGCGGCGTGCAGTTCGATTTTCAGTTTGCCGATGTCGGCGATCACGTAGAGGTCATCGCTGGCCCGTTCGACGTTGGCGTCGATCCACGGCCGGGCGCGGGTCTTGACGAATTCGATGGCATCATCGATGGCGCCACGGGCGATACCGGCATCGATCGCTGCCTGAATCAGCTGCGACACCGCGCCCTGGGTGTTGGGCTTTTCGTTGATCTTCCAGTTGTCCACCACCAGGCCAGCATCGACCCGCACGTTGTTCAACAGGATCGTGCCGCTGGCGGTGGTGCGCTGGCCGAAACCGGACCAGTCATCGACGATGCGCAATCCCGGTGTGCCGCGACGGACGAAGGCCAGGACTTGCTTGCCGTCATCGTTGAGGGCCTTGACCGCCACCCAGTGGGCGAACAGTGCGCCGGTGGAGTAGAACTTCTGGCCGTTGATCACGTAGTCATCGCCGTCGGCGGTGATGCGCGCTTTCAGTTCCAGGGTGTCCTTGGTACCGCGTTCAGGCCCGGCGTTACCGATGCGCCAGCCTTCGAGTACGCTCTGCAGCAAATGCTTTTTCTGCTGCTCGGTGGCGCTGCCGAGGATCAGGTTGATGATGCCGAACTGGTTCTGCGGGATTTGTCCCAGCGCCGGGTCGGCTGCGGAAATGATCGCGAACACCTCGGCCAGGGTGACGAAGGAAACCTGCGGGCCGCCGTACTCGCGCGGGATCGCGATGCTGCCGAGGCCACTGCGGGTGAACTGTTCGATTTCCGACCATGGCAGCTTGCGCTGGCGATCACGTTTGGCGGCCTGCACGCGGGCGACTTGCGCCAGCTCGTGGGCGGCCTTGATGGCTTGAGCGTCGTTGCGCAGCACTTGCGCGGGCAACAACAACGGGGCGATGTCCAGGTCACTCTGGACGTTTGCGTCTGCCAGACTGGACATCAGTGCCGCTCCCTGGCTGCACGCAATGCCCTGGCGATCTGCACTGGGGTGATTGTGTTCCGGACCATGTTACCTACCTCACATCTCATGAAAAACGCCGCAAAAGTGCGGCGAACGAAAGAATGTCCGGTGGTCCGGTTCATATACCCTAAGCGCGTATAAAATTTAAATAAACTAACTTTTAGGAATATGTATAGAAGGGGGCGTGGTCCGGCTGGTCAAGCGTGCGGCGGCGAGGGAAGTCGTCCCTCACCGGCCGTCGATGCTCATTTTTTTTGCGGCTCTGCTGCCTTCAGCGTTTCCTTGAGCGGCACCTTGAGGTACGGGTTCACACAGCCGATCTTCAGCGTTCGTGGCGGCGCCCAGCGCGAGTTGTTGCCGACCCGATCAAGGATGCAGTAGGTCACGTCCAGCCGCAGGTCCTCGCCGGCCTCGGTGATGATTGCCGGGGGCACCCAGACCTGAATCGGCTTGCCGATATCGGCCGGGGTGATGCGCGCCAGATCCATCCGTACATCGCCCCAGCGCAAGGTGATGGCGTCACCATCGGCCATGTTCAGATACGGCTCGATGGTCAGCGGCACGCCGCGCCTGATCTGGTTTGCATTGACGCCCTGACGGCGAATGGTGTCGGGCAGGGTCACCGGGGCCAGTTGCTGGTTTTCGTCACCGCACACCGCCGGGGGCTGCCCGCCGGGGCAGTCGAGTTTGACCGTGACCCGTGCTGCCGCCGACAACGCCGGTCCATGACCCACGCGCATGACCCGATAGTGGATGCGTGACGAGCCGCTGGCGATGAAGCTCTCCGGCACTCGCAGGCTGACCGCGGCGGCGACGTCCTGCTCCGTCAGCACGTGGGAGGCGACGTAGCAGTTGTTCCAGAACAGTTCGATCAGATCACCGGTGTCCATGTCCGGGTAGGGCGGCACATCGACCAGCAGATGAGCCGCTGCCGCAAGATTGATGCCGTTGGTTTGCGATAGCGCCAGGCTCGGCGCGGCCAGTTCGGGGATAGGCGAAGTGCGGGTCATGAAATCCTCTCCTTGAAGCTTTGCAGCGAAATCCGTTTCTGAAAGTTCAAAAGGCCAGAATTGCCCGGCAAATAAAAACCAGTACTTTCGGCCAATCGTTATAGGGTCTTTGTGATGTAGCGGGTTGTGATGAGTGACTAGATAAAAGTTAGCCGAAAGGCATGTCAATGGATGGGGTTAGTTAATTTGTGAATTACGGACTTATCAGAATGCTCCTACATCGATAAGGCACTCTACCTATCTGGTGCGGCGAACTTAACCACAGGATCTGCCGGGCTTGGCCTGCTCTGACGGCTCTTGGATCGTGCAGTGAAGATTCGAGTGGATGCACTTGAATCAGGTCGAGTCTGTTGCAGGACATATATATGTCTGCAATTGCGGATTAAGTTTTGGCGGGGAAAGGTGTAAGTAAAACTTCCATCCTTGGAAGTTTGTAGTCAGGAAAGTTTACAGGTCAGCCGTTGTTTCTGAACTTGCTCAGGAACTGTCGAGTGCGTTCTTCTTTTGGATTGGCAAACAATGCTTTTGCTTCACCTTGTTCGACGATTACGCCCTTGTCGAAAAACACTACGCGGTTGGCCACGTCACGAGCGAAGGCCATTTCGTGGGTGACGATCACCATGGTGCGTTTCTCCTCGGCGAGGCCGCGGATGGTCGCCAGCACTTCACCCACCAGTTCCGGATCGAGGGCCGAGGTCGGCTCGTCGAACAGGATCACTTCCGGCTCCATCGCCAGCGCCCGGGCAATCGCCACACGCTGTTGCTGACCGCCGGACAGGCGCCGCGGGTAGGCGTCTTCCTTGCCCGCCAGGCCAACCTTGGCCAGCAGCTTCTTGCCCAGGGCAATGGCTGCATCGCGGGGCGTCTTCTTGACCACGATCGGGCCTTCGATGACGTTTTCCAGGGCGGTGCGGTGGGGGAACAGGTTGAAGTTCTGGAACACGAAACCCACGTGCTGGCGCAGGTTGCGCACCAGGCTCTGCTGCTGGTTCAGCGGGCGGCGGGTATCGATCTCGATCTCGCCGACCTTGATCCGGCCGCTGGTGGGTTCTTCGAGGAAGTTCAGGCAGCGCAGGAACGTGGTCTTGCCCGAGCCGCTGGGGCCGATGATTGCCACGACCTCGCCTTCCTTCACTTCCAGATCAATGCCGTTGAGCACGACTTGACCCTTGAACTGCTTTGTCAGTTTTTCCACGACAATCATGGGTCAGGACTCCTGGTCGTGCCGATTGACCCGCTCTTCCAACTTGTTCTGGAAGTGCGACAGCACCGTGGCCAGAATCCAGTAGATCAGCGCGGCGGCAAGATACATGGTGAAGACTTCGAAAGTCCGGGCGGTAATCAGCTGCGCCTGACGGAACAGCTCCGGCACCTGAATGGTGGCGGCCAGTGCGGTGTCCTTGACCAGCGAAATGAAGCTGTTGCCCAGCGGCGGCAAGGCCGTGCGCATGGCCTGCGGCAGGATGGCCCGGCGCAGGGTCTGCGCGCGGGTCATGCCGATGCTCGCAGCGGCTTCCCACTGGCCGCGTTCGATCGAACCGATCGCGGCACGCAGGATTTCACAGGCGTAGGCGGCCATGTTCAGCGAGAAGCCGATCAGCGCCGCCGGCAATGGGTCGAGTTCCATGCCCAATTGCGGCAAGCCGTAATAGATCACGAACAGTTGCACCAGCAACGGCGTGCCGCGAAAGAACGACACGTAGAGGCGGGCCAGCCAACTGACCGACTTGAAACGCGACAGGCGCATCAGTGCCAGGCCAAAGCCCAGCAGCAGGCCGAAGAACATGCCGCCGAGGCTGAGGATTACCGTGTAGTACGCGCCCTTCAACAGGAAGGGCGCGGAGTCCAGAGCGAGTTGGAAAGCCTCTTCCATTATTGGGTGACGTCAGCGTTGAAGTATTTCGTGGACAGCTTCTCAAGGGTGCCGTCGGCGCGCAGTTCGTCGAGGGCCTTGTTCACGGCGGCCAGCAGTTCAGGCTCGCCTTTGCGCAGGGCAATACCGGCTTCCTGACGGGAGAACGGTTCACCGGCGGCGACGGTTTTCGGCGCTTTCTTGGCGTATTCCAGTGCCGCCAGACGGTCGATCAGGATCGCGTCGGTACGGCCGTTGTTGAGGTCGGCGAACTTGGTCGGATCATCGTCGTAGGTGCGAACGTCGGCACCCGGCACGTTGGCGCGAACCCACTGCTCGTAGTTGGTGCCCAGGCCCACGCCGACTTTCTTGCCGGACAGGTCAGCGGCTGTCTTGATGTTCAGCGCGGCGGCCTTGTCCTTCAACACCAGCGCCTGAATCCCGGACACGGTGTACGGCTCGGAGAAGTCATACTTCTTCTTGCGCTCCTCGGAGATGGTCACTTGATTGACCACGACATCCAGACGCTTGGATTCCAGGGCCGCGAGGATGCCGTCCCATTTGGTCGGCTGAATCTTGGCCTTCACGCCCAGCTTCTTGGCCAGGGCTTCGGACAGTTCGACTTCGAAACCCGACAGCTTGCCGTCGGCATCGACGAAGCTGAACGGTGGGTAAGTGCCTTCCAGGCCGACGTTGATAACGCCTTTGTCCTTGATCTGTTGCAGTTGCTCACCGGCAACGGCGCTGCTGATCAGACCGGCGCTTAGTGCCAGGCCCAGCGAACCGACCAGCAGATTTCGACGTAGTGCGGAAAGAATCATGACAAGCCCCTGTGTTTTCTTATGGAAGACGCTTAAGGAAAGTTGGCGAATCCGGGAATTGGACGACAGCGCTATCCTGCCTTAAAGCAGCTTATGCGTCTCTCGCGAAATTCGCCTGCGGCGAGACTATAGGGTGGTTCTTTTAGAATGGAAAATAATGAATTTTCCAATTGTTATTCATCTGCGGAATATGCATTTTTCGTATTCCGGCTGCATTCCCACGCAGAGCGTGGGAGCGAGCGCATCAGAGAAAATCCTTGTACGCAAACAACGCCGGGGCGCCGCCGGTGTGCAGGAAGATGATCGGGCCGTCGTCGAAACGCCCGCGGCCGATGCCGTCGAGCAGCCCGGCCATGGCCTTGCCGGTGTAGACCGGATCGAGCAGCACGGCGTCCTGGCTGGCCAGCAGTTTCACTGCCGACAGCGTCCCGGCATTCGGCTCGCCGTAACGCGGGCCGAAGTATTCGTCCCACAACTCGACCTTGAAGCTGTCCGGCAACGCCACACCCAGCAGCTCGGCGGTGCGCTCGGCCAGGCCCTGAACTTTCGGACGCTGGTCTTCTTCGCTGCGCGATACCGTCACGCCGATCACCGGCAGTTGTGGCAGGGCTTCATTCAAGGCCAGCGCCAGACCGCTGTGGGTACCGGCACTGCCTGAGGCCAGGACCACGGCCGAGAATTGCAGGCCGGTGTCCTTGATCTGTTCTGCCAGCTCCAGCCCGGCGCGCACGTAACCCAGCGCGCCGAGGGCGTTGGAGCCACCGATCGGTACCAGATACGGCTTCTTGCCGTTGCTGCGCAGGCGCACGGCGAGTGCGGCCAGTTGTTCGTCGGCGTTGTCGAGGTTGTCGACCAGCTCGACCTTGGTGTCGAACAGGTCCAGCAGCAGGCGATTGCCGTTGCCGGTGTAGTTGCTGTCGTCGGTGCCCAGTGGATTTTCCAGGAGCGCTACGCAACCCAGGCCCAGTTTCGCGGCCAGCGCGGCGGTCTGGCGAACGTGGTTCGATTGCAGTGCACCGGCGGTGATCAGGGTGTCCGCGCCTTGGGCGATGGCATCGGCGGCAAGGTATTCGAGTTTGCGCAGCTTGTTGCCGCCCATGGCCAGCGGCGTCAGGTCATCACGCTTGATGTAGACATCGCGGCCGAGCCAGGTGGACAGACGTTCGAGCTTTTCCAGTGGGGTCGGTTGGCCGAGCAGGTCGAGGCGGTTAAAGCGATCCAGCTGTTGTTTGATCGGTTGTGTGGACATGGTTCCGTACTGATGCAAGGAGATGTCAGGACTATAGGCACGCCGATTTACCGGGGCAACCGCCAATCGCTTATAGCCAAACGTGCTTAAGCCAGCACTATCGGTTCTTAATTCGCGCCCGTGGGGTTGCCGTAAAGTAGTCGCCGTTGACGCGGCCAGACCGTCCGGCCGCCCGTGAGGAGTCTTTACCGTGAGCGAGCGTTCCAGCCATTGGCAATTGCAGACCATCGTCAGCCAGCTGCGTACCGCGCGGGATCAGTGGCGTGCACAAAATGGCCGTGCCAGCGGCGAGCAGGGCGGGCGCGAATTGCCCTCCCGCGATGCGATGGCGCAGATCCTTGAAGCCTTGTGCGGCGCACTGTTTCCGATGCGGCTGGGGCCGGTGGATCTGCGTGAGGAGAGCGAGGATTTCTACGTCGGCCACACCCTCGACGTCGCGCTGAATGCATTGCTGGCCCAGGCACGACTGGAGCTGCGTTACGTCGCCCGCCGCAACGCCCAGGCCGACACCGAAGTCGAGGCGCAGGCGATCAGGATCATCCAGGATTTCGCCCTCGCACTGCCGGGTCTGCGCAGCCTGCTCGACTCCGATGTGCTGGCGGCGTATCACGGCGATCCGGCGGCGCGCAGCGTCGATGAAGTGCTGCTGTGCTATCCGGGCATTCTGGCGGTGATTCACCATCGACTGGCCCATCATTTGTATCGCGCTGGCCTGCCGCTGCTGGCGCGGATCAGCTCGGAAATCGCCCACTCGGCGACCGGCATCGATATTCACCCGGGCGCGCAGATCGGCCGCAGTTTCTTCATCGACCACGGGACGGGTGTGGTGATCGGCGAGACCGCGATCATCGGCGAGCGCGTCAGGATTTATCAGGCGGTGACCCTAGGCGCCAAACGCTTCCCGGCGGACGAGGACGGCCAGCTGCAGAAGGGCCATCCGCGGCATCCGATTGTCGAGGACGACGTAGTGATTTACGCCGGGGCGACGATTCTCGGGCGGATCACCATCGGCAAGGGTTCGACCATCGGCGGCAACGTGTGGCTGACCCGCAGCGTGCCGGCTGGGTGCAACCTGACCCAGGCCAATCTGCAGCATGATGACGGGACGCAGAAGTGACGATTGCACCTGATCATTCCCACGCCGAGCGTGGGAACGATCACTTGGGAACGATCGTCCTCGCCACAGCGTCATACCTCTCCTTGAGCTAGCGTACGAAAGGTACCGCTGAGCCCTGCGATTAGTCCTTGCGCGCTATCCATGTTTAACTTGAACGTTCATTCAAGTTAAACCGGCGGTTCGCTGCCCGCTCACAACAGGAGGCTTGCCTTTGCTGAGTCCGATCATTTCAGCCATTTTCCAACCCCTTGAGGTGCACCGTTCATGAGTGCATCGTCCACCCCCGCCAGCGGTCTGGTGCGCATGAATCCGCCGGTGTTCTGGTTCGCCGCGACGGTGATTCTGCTGTTCGGCCTGACAGTCATCGCCATGCCGGAACAGGCCGGTGCCTGGCTTCTCGAAGCGCAGAACTGGGCGGCCAACACGGTCGGCTGGTACTACATGCTCGCGATGACCCTGTATCTGATCTTCGTGGTGGTCACCGCATTGTCGGGCTACGGCAAGATCAAACTCGGTGCCGACCACGACGAACCCGAATTCAGTTACCTGTCCTGGGCCGGCATGCTGTTCGCCGCCGGAATCAGCATCACGCTGTTTTTCTTCTGCGTGTCCGAACCGCTGACCCACATGCTCCAGCCGCCCCAGGGCGAGGCTGGCACGGCGGACGCGGCGCGTCAGGCGATGCAGATTCTGTTTCTGCACTGGGGCCTGCACGGCTGGGGCGTGTTCGCTTTCGTCGGCATGGCGCTGGCGTATTTCGCTTATCGGCACAACCTGCCACTGGCCTTGCGTTCGGCGCTGTATCCGTTGATCGGCAAGCGCATCAACGGCCCCATCGGCTACGCGGTGGACGGCTTCGGCATCATCGCCACGGTGTTCGGCCTCGGTGCGGACATGGGCTTCGGCGTGCTCCATCTCAACTCCGGTCTGGACTACCTGTTCGGCATCGCCCACACCCAGTGGATTCAGGTCGGCCTGATCACGCTGATGATGGGGGCAGCAATCATCGTCGCTGTCTCGGGTGTGGATAAAGGTGTGCGGGTGATGTCTGACATCAACATGCTGCTGGCCTGTGCGCTGCTGCTGTTCGTGTTGTTCGCCGGCCCCACCCAGCATTTGCTCAACACCCTGATCCAGAACCTGGGCGACTACCTCGGCGCGTTGCCGATGAAGAGTTTCGACCTCTACGCCTACGGCAAACCGAGCGACTGGCTCGGCGGCTGGACCGTCTTCTACTGGGCCTGGTGGATTGCATGGTCGCCGTTCGTGGGCCTGTTCATCGCACGGATTTCCCGTGGCCGGACCATCCGCGAATTCGTCTTCGGCGTGCTGCTGATTCCGCTGGGTTTCACCCTGGCGTGGATGTCGATCTTCGGCAACAGCGCCATCGACCAGGTGCTCAATCACGGTATGTCGGCGTTGGGCATGTCGGCCCTCGACAATCCGTCGATGACGCTCTACCTGCTGCTGGAAACCTACCCGTGGAGCAAGACCGTCATCGCCGTGACGGTATTCATCAGTTTCGTGTTCTTTGTCACCTCCGCCGACTCCGGCACCGTGGTGCTCTCGACCCTGTCGGCCAAGGGCGGCAATCCGGATGAAGACGGGCCGAAATGGCTGCGGGTGTTCTGGGGGGCGATGACCGCGTTGGTGACCAGTGCGCTGCTGTTCTCCGGCAGCATCGATGCGCTGAAGTCGGCGGTGGTGCTGACCTCGCTGCCGTTCTCGATGATCTTGCTGCTGATGATGTGGGGCCTGCACAAGGCGTTCTATCTGGAGTCGCAGAAGCAGATCGCGCAACTGCATTCGCTGGCGCCGGTGTCCGGTTCACGACGTGGCAAGGGCGGTTGGCGTCAGCGTCTGAGTCAGGCTGTGCACTTCCCGTCGCGGGACGAGGTGTACCGCTTCATGGACACCACGGTGAAACCGGCCATCGAAGAAGTGACGGCGGTGTTCGCCGAGAAGGGGCTGAATGTCGTGACGCAACCGGATCCGGCTCACGACAGCGTCAGCCTGGAAATCGGTCACGGTGAGCAGCACCCGTTCATCTATCAGGTGCAGATGCGCGGCTATTTCACGCCGTCGTTCGCCCGCGGTGGCATGGGCTCCAAACAGCTCAACAATCGCCGCTATTACCGCGCCGAAGTGCACCTGAGCGAGGGCAGTCAGGACTACGATCTGGTCGGCTACACCAAAGAGCAGATCATCAACGACATCCTCGACCAGTACGAACGGCACATGCAGTTCCTGCATCTGGTGCGTTGATCGGGGCAGGGCGCCGGGACGCTTTCAGGTCTCGGCGCTCAGCACCATGAACAACACCATCGCCGCCAGCGGCACGCCATACACGGCACTGCCGATCGCAATCTCCGACCCCAGCGGCTGCCCGGCGTGCACCACGCCAACCGCACCATTGATCACCGTCAACGCCAGCCACAACGCTGCGAAACCATAAGCCAGCGTCTGCCGACTGAAGCCTATGCGCTCGCCGATGTAGAACATCAGCGCCAGCAGGATCAGGCCGAAGAAGATGATGATTGCGGTGTGCATGGTCGGGATCTGCCTGTGAATGAATCGTCCTGGCTTTGCTCATGTTGAGCATAGGCCAGCTGTCAGCCTCATGTCGTTCGACACATCTCGGCACGTATCTATCTGTTTATGTGGGCCGCGTGTCAGGCGCGCTCACCGCCGATCTGGCTATTAAACACTTGTCTGCCTGGTAGGCTAATATTTGTCCAAGTGTGTATGGTGTGTATTGGGCAGGACTTCCAGCTCCTAAAGTACGCAGCTCTTGCTGTCGAACAGGGCGAAGGAAATGCGTAGTCGGGAAATGATCAGGATGATCGAGGAGGATGGCTGTTATCTGGTCGCCGTCAAAGGCAGTCATCACCAATACAAACATCCGGGCAAGCCAGGGAGGGTGACGATCAAGCATCCGGATTCGGATCTTCCCAAGGGCACGATCAACAGCATTTTGAAACAGGCGGGTTTGAAATGAAGCCTGTGATTGGAAACGAAAGTCCGTTTATGGACATGTCAGAGGAAGGACTCACTTACATGAAATTCCCGGTCGTTCTGCACAAGGATGCCGACTCAGACTACGGAGTGATTATCCCGGATGTACCGGGGTGCTTCTCCGCAGGCACTACGGTAGCCGAAGCTTTTGACAATACTCAGGAGGCTCTGGCCTTGCACTATGAGGGATTGGTCGCTGATGGCGCGCCGTTACCTCGGATCCAGGACATTGATGCCCATCTCGAGAATCCGGATTACGCCGGCGGTATCTGGGGTGTGGTCGAGTTTGATATCACACCCTATTTCGGTAAGTCGGTGCGCTTCAACGCTACGCTGCCGGAACAGTTGCTGGAGCGTATCGATCAGACGGTTCGGCGTGACCAGCGCTACAGTTCCCGCTCCGGATTTTTGGCCGCTGCTGCCTTGCGCGAATTGTCGGCTTAAGGCTGATTTACAGGATTTGGGTCAGGTACTTTCCCGCTCAATAACCGTGCACTGCAGCAGATTCAACCGCTGCACCTCATCGCTCGGCAACACGCCCAGGCTTTCCAGCACCCGCGTTGCCGCCAATACGCCGATCTCCAGCGCCGGCGGTTTGATGGTGCTCAGGCTCGGCAGCAGCATCTCGGCGAACGGATAGTCGCCGAAGCCGAGGACGGCGCAGTCTTCGGGGATGTTGAGGCCGGCGCGTTGTCCGGCCAGCAGGCCCCCAGCGGCGAGGTTGTCGTTGGCGAAGAGGATGGCGTCGGGCCGTGGTGAGGCGTTCATCAGCGCTTGCATCGCTTGTTTGCCGGCCTCGAACGGCGCGCGATCGGCGTCGGGTGCGAATACCCAGGGCTCCAGGCCCAACTCGCGGACGGTCGTCGCATAGCCGTCGCGGCGTTCCAGCGCGCTGAAGTCGCCGGGTACGCTGTTCTGCACGAAGGCGATGCGTCGATAACCCTTGCCGTGCAGATAGCGAGCGGCGTTGACCCCCACTTCAAAGTGCGAAAAACCGATCTGCATCGGCTCGCGATCCGGTTGGTAATCCCAGGTTTCGATCACCGGGATATCCGCTTCGGCGAGCATCTTTTCCGTGCCCGCGCTATGGAAGTGGCTGGTGACCACCAGCGCCGCCGGCGACCAGCCGAGGAACGCCCGCACGGCGTTTTCTTCCTGTTCAGTGCTGAAGTAACTCGAGGCCAGCAACAGCTGATAACCGTGACGGCTGAGGGTGTCGCTGAAGCCCTGAATGGTGTTGGCGAAGATCGGCCCGGAAATGTTCGGGATCACCATGCCAACGATTTTCCCCCGCGCCGAAGCGAGCCCGCCGGCCACCAGATTCGGCACATAACCCAGCTCCGCGACTACCGCCGCGATCCGTTCGCGGCGTTCGGGCGAGACCTGTTCCGGCTGGTTGAAATAGCGCGACACGGTGATCGCCGAAACACCGGCCTGGTGTGCCACCGCGTTGAGGGTCACGCGACCGGCGCCACGGCGTTTGCGGGGCTTTTCTTCGCTCAAGGCACGATCCTTCTTAAAAACCAAAAGGCATATAAAAGTAATTTTTCAGTATTGGACGGTCTATGCCGGGCTTGCCAATACTGGCGATGTTAGCGCTAACAAAGCGCGTTGTCTGCTACTCGCTCGAGCGAATGCCGAGACACCGAGACAGGCGCTGTCGTCGCAGAACGGCAGCGGTTCAGGGCAACTTTTCGAGCGGGCAAACATGCACAACATTCCTGGGGCGACACACACACTGGCGCAATCGATCCGCGCTGCGGGCTGGCTACTCACCGGGCTGGCTGCGCTGCCGCTGCCCGTCGCGTTTGCCGCCGACAGCACCGATCAGGAGCCGACCCTCAAATCCGTCACGGTCACCGCCACCCGCCGCGAAGAGTCGCTGCAAAAGGTGCCGGTGGCGGTGTCGGTGATCGACGGCGAGCAACTGGAACGCGACAACCGCAACAGTGTGGCGAGCATCGTGCAGCAAGTGCCGTCGCTGAATTTCCGCACCGGCGCGTCGAACAAGGACACCTCGTTGTTCGTACGTGGCGTGGGGACGATTTCCACCTCGCCGGGCGTCGAGCCGACCGTGGCCACGGTGATTGATGGCGTGGTTTATGCGCGCCCCGGCCAATCCACTCTGGATCTGCTGGACCTGGAACGCGTTGAAGTCTTGCGTGGCCCCCAAGGTACGCTGTTCGGCAAGAACGCCTCGGCCGGCGTGCTGAACATCACCAGCAAGGCGCCGACCGCCGCGACCCACGGCTACATTGATCAGTCGTACTACAGCGGCAACGAAAGCCGCACCCGTTTCGGCATCGGCGGCAGTCTGATTCCGGACACGCTCAAGGGCTCGATCAGTACCCTGTTCGGCACGTACGACGGCAACGTCGACAACCAGCACAATGGCCAGGAGGTCAACGGCTACAACCATCGCGGCGTGCGCGGCAAACTGGAATTCACTCCGAACGACGACATCACTTTCACCCTGATCGCGGACTACATGCAGTCCCACGATGACGGCCCCAACGGCGTCGTGACCAAGGCTCTGACCCCGGCTTTCGCCAATGCGTTGAGCCCGGTCAGTGCCACCAGCCACAACCGCGACATCACCACCGACACCCGCTCCCACGTCGAGGACACCAACAAGGGCCTGTCCGGCCAGCTCGACTGGCAACTGGGCGATTACACCCTGACCTCGATCACCGCGTGGCGTGGCTGGGACAACACCCAGTATCAGGACGGCGACCGCCTCGGCACGGTGACAGCCGCGTTCCCCGGCACGGCGGACAAGGGCGATCTGGCCTTCGACCAGTACTCGCAGGAGCTGCGTCTGGCGTCGCCGAAAGGCGAGTTCCTCGAATACGTCGGCGGCCTGTTCTACATGCATGGCAAGGATGACGAGACTTATCAGCGCACGCTGACTACAACAACCAGCATCAACCGTGGCATCGCCGATTACAGCACCACCAGCGACAGTTACGCGGTGTTCGGCGAGAGCACGCTGAATTTCACTTCTGACTTCCGTGGCATCGCCGGCCTGCGCTATACCCACGACGATCTGGAATACGATCACCGTCGCGTTTCCACTTCTGCCACCACGGTCAGCGGCATTCAACCGGCCACCCGCAGTTCCGGTTCGGTGGACGAGGACGGCTGGTCCGGCCGGCTCGGTTTGCAGTACGACCTGAGCGATACCGTTACCACCTACCTGACCTACTCGCGCGGCTACAAAGGCCCGGCCTACAACGTGTTCTTCAACATGCAGCCGCGCGACACCGAAGCGCTGAAACCGGAAACCTCCAACACCTGGGAGGCGGGGATCAAAGCCTCGTCCTGGAACAATCGCCTGACCACCAACCTCGCGGTTTTCCACAGCGACTACGACAACTATCAGGCGAATTTTTTCGACACCGTCGCCGGGCAAGTCGTAACGCGCCTGATCAACGCCGGCAGCGTCAGCACCGAAGGCGTGGAACTTGATTTCGCCCTGCAGGCGACCCAGCAACTGAAGTTGTCGGGTGCGCTGGCCTACACCCGCGCCCGCATTGATGAGTTCGCCTGCCCGGCGGGCGCGGCGGCGTCGTGCAACGTCAACGGCAAACCGCTGCCGTTTAGCCCGGACTGGAAAAGCTACGTGCGGGCCGACTACACCATCCCGCTGGATAATGGCCTGGATATCGAACTCGGCACCGACTACAGCTGGCAGAGCGAAGTGCAGTACGACATCAGCCAGAACGCCGACACCAAGCAGGGCGCCTACGGCCTCTGGAATGCCAGCGTGGCTCTGGCCGATTACACCAACGGCTGGCGCGTGGCGTTGCTTGGCAAGAACCTCACCGACAAGTCCTATACGCCGCTGCTCGCCAGCGGAGGCAGCTACATCTACCGCGCTGCGCCTCGCGACGACGAGCGCTACTTCGGCGTGCAACTGCGCCAGGACTTCTGAGATGAGCAGACAGCTGAAACTCGGCGCGTTCCTCATGGCCACCGGTCACCACGTCGCCGCGTGGCGTCATCCAGACGTACCGGCCAACGCGGGACTGGATTTCGCCCATTACAAACGTCTGGCGCAGATTGCCGAGGCCGCGAAGTTCGATACGTTGTTCATTGCCGACAGCGTCGCCGCCCCGACCCAGGACATCGCCAGCCGCATGGCCCGCTCCGATCATTTCGAACCGCTGACCTTGCTCTCGGCATTGAGCGCAGTGACCGAACACATCGGCCTGATCGCCACCGCGACCACCAGTTACAACGAGCCGTACCACGTGGCGCGTAAATTCGCCTCTCTCGATCACCTGTCCGGCGGGCGAGCGGGGTGGAATCTGGTGACATCCGACAACGCCGCCGAAGCGCAGAATTTCGGCCGCGACGAACACATCGGCCATGCCGAACGCTACAGCCGCGCCCGGGAGTTTCATCAGGTCGTCACCGGGCTCTGGGACAGTTGGCAGGACGATGCCTTTCTTCGCGACAAGGTCAGTGGCGCGTATTACCACCCGGAAAAACTGCACGTGCTGAATCACGTCGGCAAGCACTTCAAGGTCAAAGGCCCGCTGAATGTGGCGCGTTCGCCACAGGGTCAGCCGGTGATCGTGCAGGCCGGATCGTCGGAAACCGGGCGTGAACTGGCGGCACAGACCGCCGAAGTGGTGTTCACCGCGCAGACTTCACTGGCCAGCGCCCAGGCGTTTTACGCCGACCTCAAGGGGCGCTTGCCGAAGTACGGACGCAGTGCCGATTCGCTGAAAATCATGCCCGGCGTGTTTGTCGTGGTCGGGCAGACGGAAGCCGAAGCGCAGGAAAAATGTGAAACGTTTCAGCAATTGGTCGAACCCGAGGTGGGCATCGCCCTGCTTGGGCGTATGCTGGGCAACTTCGATCTGTCGAAGTACCCGCTGGACGGGCCGCTGCCGGAATTACCGCTGACCGACAGCGGCCAGCAAAGCCGACAGAAACTGCTGACCGAACTGGCCGGCCGCGAGCATCTGACTCTGGCCGAACTGGGGCGCAGAATCGCCGGCGGTCGCGGACATTACAGCGTCGTCGGCACTCCGGCGCAGATTGCCGACCGTTTGCAGGAATGGTTCGAGCAGGGCGCGGCGGACGGCTTCAACGTGCTGGTGCCACACCTGCCCGGCGGGCTCGAAGACTTCGCCAATGGCGTGGTTCCGGAACTGCAACGGCGCGGGCTGTTCAGAACCGAATATGAAGGCCGGACTTTGCGCCAGAACCTTGGCCTCGCCCGGCCCGGCAACAGATTTGCGTAGCAATCGACACCCGATTCAAGACCGACAAGAGAGGATTCGATGACTTACACCGCTGCCGAAAACCGCTATGACTCCATCCCTTACCGCCGCGTCGGACGCAGCGGTCTGGTGCTGCCGGCGCTGTCTCTGGGCCTGTGGCACAACTTCGGCGACAGCACGCCGATCGACACCCAGCGCTCGTTGCTGCGCACGGCGTTCGACCTGGGCATCAACCACTTCGACCTGGCCAACAACTATGGCCCGCCCTACGGCAGCGCCGAGATCAACTTCGGCCGTCTGCTGCGTGAGGACTTCAAGCAGTATCGCGATGAACTGATCATCTCCAGCAAGGCCGGCTGGGACATGTGGCCCGGTCCTTACGGCCAGGGCGGTGGCTCGCGCAAATACGTGCTGGCGAGCCTCGACCAGAGCCTGCAACGACTGGGTCTGGACTATGTGGATATCTTCTATTCGCACCGCTTCGACCCGGACACCCCGCTGGAAGAAACCGCCAGCGCCCTCGCCACGGCGGTGCAGCAGGGCAAGGCGTTGTACATCGGCATCTCGTCGTACTCCGGGGTGAAAACCCGCGAGATCGCCGCGTTGCTCAAAGAGTGGAAAGTGCCGCTGCTGATTCACCAACCGGCGTACAACCTGCTCAACCGCTGGGTGGAAAAGGACCTGCTCGACACCACCGACGAACTCGGCACCGGCGTGATTGCGTTCACCCCGCTGGCGCAAGGTCTGCTGACCGACAAATACCTCAACGGCGTGCCGGCGGATGCGCGGGTCAATCGTCCGGGCGGTGGTTCGTTGCAGGCTTCGCATTTGTCCGAGGCCAATATCGCTCATGTGCGGGCACTGAACGAGATCGCCAAGCGTCGCGGGCAAAGCCTGGCGCAACTGGCGCTGGCGTGGACGCTGCGCGATCCTCGAGTGACTTCGGCGCTGATCGGTGCGAGCCGGCCGGAGCAGATTATCGAGAACGTCGGGGCGTTGAAGAACTTGAGCTTCAGTGCGGAAGAGCTGGCGGAGATTGACCGGTTTGCTCAGGAGGGCGGGATCAATCTTTGGGAGAAGCCTTCGACGGCGGAATAGGTGGTTTCGAAGACTTGAAGCGTCATTACGGAGAAACCTCACTGGACAAGGTTTCTCCGTAATTTTTTGTAGTTCTACTTTTTGCTCGGGAACCCGAGTACTTCTGCCGCCTCGCTGTAAAAGGAATCTCTTGCGGTTCGTTTTCTCAGTTGTATGTCGATCACCTGTGACTGATCTGGCAGGGTGAAGTAACCCTTGTCCAAACTGCATAGGCTTTCCAGTGTAGGTAGCGGTAGTCCGAGCAACTGTCTGAGTTGAGATCGAGAAAGGACTTTATTTTCCACGAGCATTTTTACGCCTCGTGCAATCAACTGAGGCCTTTCAAAGTCGAAGTCAGCGTCCATCGGCTCACCCTTGACCCAGCCTCTTGCTGACCTGGCCTTCCACAGTCTCGTAGTAGTGGTTTCGTTGATTATTTCCAGATCCTGGCATCTGCGAACCATCGCTGCTACAGAGACTTTCCAGCGTGGTTTCAGTGCTAGCAAAGTATCCAAGGTAGGCCATCGAATTTCTCTCAGGAAGCTCTCTGCTGGCATCAGGAATGCGCTGGCGAATCGATGAGCCTGCGACTCAAGCAGATCGTAATTCGATTCGTACTGCTCCTTCGATACATGACGATGTAGAACGATATGCCCCAATTCATGTGCAGCATCGAATCTGTTTCGTATGCCGTTTGCCTTGTCTGCTACAAGGAGGACATAAGGCCGCTGATCCAACTCGTACCAATTTGAAACACCGTCCATTTTCAAATGGCCCAGTGTGGTTCGAGCGCAGATGATACCTGCGTTTTCGAGGGTCTGAATGACATTGGGGATGGGAGCAGTCCCAAGTCCCCAGGCTTGGCGGCATTCGCTGGCCATTCTCTCGATTTCTTCGTCCGAAATCAGTAAACAGTTACTTTCTTCCAGATGAGGAACATTGACTGCCACGAACTCCAGGCTTTCTTGCAGCTTGTAGGAAACGTCTTGAAGCCATTCCAAGCGTACTTCCGCTATTTCCCTGGCGTTTGCTGTGGCGCTTACCTGAGAACGAAAAAAGAACGGTGTACGCTCGCTCGTTACGATTTTTTCTTCAAGCAGCCAATTCTCACTGACGCCGAAGACCTCACATAATCGTTGGAAAGCATCGGCCTCAGGAACCTGCACCCCGTTTTCCCACTTGGAGATGTTTCCAGAGGCGCGCCCCACCATTTCGGCCAACGCGGTTTGGGTGATACCAAACGTGAGCCGTAACTGCTTGAGACGCTCGGACTGAAAGCCCGCGACTCCAGTTCTCATGGTTCACCTCTTGGAATTTTTCTCATCATCAATTTGATCTTCAACGTCTTCGGCGCGGCGCATCTTATCTCGCAATTTCACCAATTCAATCGGTTTCTGATCAGTTGCCTGATTATCAGAATAGCTCTGAAGCAGCTCCTCAAACGTGCAATCCATGTGGAAGCCTTTCCCGTTGAAATAGGGCACCGCCATCATGATTGCAACAGGTTCTGATTGATCTGCTGAACGAGGTGGCGGTGCATGGACTACGACAAGCGCATGAATCAGTTGTTCGGTAACCGTATGCGCGAGCCCGTCAATCCAATCCATTTGAATTGATGCCAGTGACTCATTCAGCGTTTTGAGTTCGTTGCGGTGTTTGGCAGCTCGGATTTCTTTCTGCCAAGGCAGTACAACGGCTGTGATGCGCAGTTTTCCTAATTCCAACAGAACGTAGTTATGACCTTTGGGATCCGTGCTCTTGACGATGGGATTCCAGCGCTTCATCCCAGCTAAGGCTTCCTGAACAAGTGAATGGCGCAGATGACCTCGCAAGTCTTCCGGCGGCGTGTGAATCAGGAGGTCTTCAACCTCCTTGGCCGCCTTTTGAAATGTCTGTGGGATCAGTGTAGTGGTCTAATGAAACCGGACACCCATTTAGGCGAGAATGCTCGCCAGATCGAGGTGTCAGATGACCAAACAA
>NZ_JBJXHJ010000055.1:0-1543 GCF_046487845.1 Pseudomonas sp. PHC1 | reverse complement strand
GAAGCCCTCAAGGGCGACGCAGGCCTTAAGAAAGAAATCGAATTCGAAACGAAGCTGCGCGATTTGCTCGCAAAATACAGCTACAGCCTCAAGGACGTGATTAACCTGCTAGATCCACAAGCAGGCCGTCGCGCTCCAGTAGCCGAGTCCAAAGTGGGCAGTCGCAAGCCTCGCCAGTTGAAGGTTTATAAAAATCCTCACACTGGTGAAGTCGTAGAAACCAAGGGTGGCAATCACAAAACGCTGAAAGATTGGAAATCGAAACACGGCGCCGCGACTGTCGAGTCTTGGTTGACCAAGTGATTTTGGTTTAAGTACAAAAGGGCCCTTCGAGGGCCCCATTTCACTAAGCGCGATGTACAAGACATTCCACATGACGTCCATGCCTAAAGCCCGCAGGAGTGGGCCTGGGGCTGCAAACCAGACTTACGATTGGCGTGCCGCTAGCGCTCAATAGCTGTTCATCAGGTTGCAATAATTAGGGATGCGCGGGGACAGGAGGTTACCCAGAACTTCGATGTCGTTGCGCCAGTCGCGCTGCAGTTCACAGGCCACCGAGAACCAGTTCATCATTTGCGCACCGGCCTGTGTCATGCGATACCAGGCTGCCTGTTCCACAGTAATGTTGAGCGTGCCGGAAAAGTCGGTCACAACGAACACGTCAAGATCTTCTCCCAGCGCCGATATGGTCGGAAACGCTACACAGACGTCAGTGACCACACCGGCAATGATCAATTCCTTGCGAGCGGTGGCCTTGATTGCCTTGACGAAATCTTCTTTATCCCAGGCATTGATCTGCCCTGGTCGAGCGATGTAGGGCGCGTCAGGAAACATCTCTTTCAGGTCTGGCACCAATGGCCGTTCGGGTATTGCTCGACGTTGGTCGTGAGGATGGTCGGCAGCTCGAAGAGCTTGGCAGCGTCAGCCAGAGCCAACACATATTCTTGAACTCATTGGGCGTAAAATCCTGAACCAAAGGAATCTGACCGGTTTGGTGTACCCGAATGGCGAATCTCATCTGGCACGTTGCCCCATTTTGGAGTCTGAAGTTGAGGAAGGCTAGACACTGCTCTCAGCCATTCAGACGTCACCCTGAACTGACCTGGAGACGAAGCACATTTTTCGCTCAGATAACTCTAGACATGCCGGCAACGTCACTCACGCTGTAAGTGCCTCGCATCAAATCACCACTGAATATGAAGGGGCGTAATCGACTCACTTCTGTATAGACGACAAGGAACCCGCAACGTCAAGAAGGTCTAAAATTCAGAGAGACATGCTGCTCTTCTGATGGAGCGGCTGCACAGATCTTTGGCAGCCATAGAGATAAAAAAGGATTTCACATGAGTAAGTATCTGGTCTTTTTGTTTTTTGGTGTCTCGGGTTTTGTTCAGGCGCAATCCATATGCTCAGAGGCATGGTATCAAGCGATCGACAAAAAATTGCCGACTGCCGATACGCAAGGACACGGGCCGGACATAGGCTCCGACGAATGGAAATCGGTGATTGAATTCAAATTAGGAGTTCGCGGTGGGACAAGCGT
>NZ_JBJXHJ010000054.1:0-1601 GCF_046487845.1 Pseudomonas sp. PHC1 | reverse complement strand
GCGTCCCCTAGGGGACTCGAACCCCTGTTACCGCCGTGAAAGGGCGGTGTCCTAGGCCACTAGACGAAGGGGACACACTACAACATTCACTCCCTGCCGCGTTTCGCTGTGTGCTTTACGCTGCAAGTGGCGCGCATTCTATGGATGGATTGAAAGGTCGTCAACCCCCAGATATAAATTTATTTAAATCAATGACTTCGCCCCCCTTTACGCGCTGTTTCCGGCTTTTGCGTCGCCCGGCGATTGACGCCTATATTCCGACACTCGCCAAGGCGTTATAGTCCACGGCACAGGTGATGGCAATCTGCACCCCAAGGGCCAGCATTTATATAAGCGGCTCCCTGGCCGATACAGATACAGCTTCGCCGATCCAAACCCGTCGAGCGGCGCTAGGCTCCTGTATGCCAAGCCACTACACTCGCACGCGAACCCTATAAAGAGGTCTTACCGGTGACACCACTCATGATCACCCTGCTAGTCATAGCCGGGATCGCAATCTTGATCGCCATTGGCTACATGAACCATGTGGTGGAAAACACCAAACTGGAGAAGGCCCGCACCAAGGTCGAACTCAACGACCGCCTGCGCCGTTGCGGCGAACTGACCGAAACCTTCCCCGGCCAGTTCATGACCCCGGCCCTCAAGCTGCTCCTGACGCGTCTGGAGCTGAACGTCTGTCAGCGCCTGCTGAACCTGGAAAAAACCAGCGCCACCACCAAGGCCCGCATCACCGAACTGAGCGCTCTCGTCGCCCAGGGCGAATCGATCCCGGTCAACAACCCGCCGGCCCCGATCCAGACCGAAGCCAAAGCAAAAGACGTCCGCTTCCTCCTCGAAGCCCTCCACGGCCAGATCACCCGCGCCGCCCAGGACGGCTTCCTGCCACCGAACGAAGCCAAACACTGGATCCGTGAAGTACGCCACATCCTCGTACTGCTGCACATCGAGTTCTTCAACAACCTCGGCCAGCACGCCCTCCAGCAAAACCAGCCAGGCCAGGCCCGCCTCGCCTTCGAACGCGGCGTGCAATACCTGCGCAAACAGCAGGACCCGCAAATCTACGCCGAACAACTCCAATACCTGGAAAAACTCCTGGCCCGCGCCAACGCCCAGGTCATGGACAAGATCGCCCCGGTCGAAGGCGAAGAAAACCAACTGACTGCCGGCCTCAAAGATGTCGAGGCTGATGCGGACTGGAAGAAGAAAGTGATTTACGACTGAGTGCAGTCAAACAGAGAAGCCACCGGGAGGTGGCTTTTTTATGCCCGCGAAAAAAATCAAAATCAAAAACGCCCTCATCGGAACGCCGCCTAACCCTCCCGAAACGTCGGACCGCCCGCAGGGAGAGGGGACTGACCGAGGTGATTGGGGGAGGTACGCCGACGTGAAAGACCGAGTCGCACTCTGGTTTTGAAACGCATGCAACTCAACTCACTCTGCTGCACCTGCTGCACCTTCTTCTGCCTCTCCTACTCTTGCTTCTGCATTGGCTTTGGCTTCGGCTTCGGCTTCGGCTTCGGCTTCCCACCACTCAACACAATGAGCGTTAGCTCGAGTAACGCTTTTGACGTGCCGGCCCCATCGGAAGGCTGAGTGGAGGG
>NZ_JBJXHJ010000010.1:0-166544 GCF_046487845.1 Pseudomonas sp. PHC1 | reverse complement strand
ATCGACCTGGCCGGCGTCAACCTGGCCAGCCACTATGGCGTGACACCGGGGGCGGGGGGCTTGATCGCCAGCGGGCACGATACGGCGACGATCATCAACGGGATGTTGAATGATCATTCGTTGAAGGTGGATACGGTGTAAACCGGAGCTGAAACGACAAAACCCGCCGCCCCGATCAAACGGGACGGCGGGTTTTTCTTTGCGCGTAGATCGTTCCCACGCTCCGCGTGGGAATGCAGCCCGGGACGCTCCGCGTCCCAAACAGCGGACGCAGAGCGTCCATTGAGGCATTCCCACGCATAGCGTGGGAACGATCAGGCGGCGATCAAGCCACAGCAGGCGCCTCGGCCTTCACTTCCAGATTATCCAGCACCCGGTTCACCGCCAGCTCCCCCAGCATGATCAACTGCGCAATCCCCAACAGCACATGCCGCTGCGGGCCATCCACCAACCCGGCGAAGTCATTGGCCATGACCTTGGCCGAAGTCAGGGTTTCGCAGGCGTCGGCCAGCAGTTCTTCACTGTCGATTCCGGGGGCGATCAGGTAGCGGGTGTTGGGTTTGAGCAGCGGTTTTCGGGGGAGCAGGGGATTGAGGTAATGATCGAGGGCGCGCTCGGCGGCTTCGTGGAATTTCTTGGAATCGAGGGTTTCGTAGGGCGAGGTTGTGTCGGTTTCAGGCGGGTTTGGCGTTGGTTTGATCATGGCGAATCTCCGTGATTGGATTTAGCCGCCACGACTCATCGCTAAACAAGTAAAGGTGGCGGCTGTACGCAGGTTAGCGATCCGGGTCACAGAAACCCCGGGTAGACCCGAAGGTCTCCCACGCACAGCCACCATTACGCCAAGTGCAGAGAAGAGACTGCAATCGGGATTGGGCAATTGTTGCGTCTGTAGGGAGTCGGATCGCTAAACCCGATCGCTGTTTTTCAGCGACCGCCAAACGATAGAACCCGCCCCCAAGGCGCACAAGCCGGCGGATTCTGGCGGATGCGTAGGCAATGGCGCAAGGTCGCGTGGCTTTGCGGACATGTTCTTAAACATGATTCAACTGGGTGTCAGGTTGAAAGGACTGAGTTGCGCCATCGCCCCTTGTCAGGACTTACGCAACGTCTTCTGCCGCAAGATATAAACCGTCACCAAAACCGCACTGGTCAGCATGAACCCCCGCGCCCACACCAGCGGCACCAGGTAGCACGAGAACAGAATGCTCGCCCACATCAGCCCGATCGCGTAGACCTTGCCCTTGAGCGGTATGCCGTTGCCGTCGAGGTAATCGCGGATCCATGGCCCGAGCCGGGGATGCTCGACCAGCCATTGATAGAAACGCGGAGAGCTGCGGGCAAAGCAGGCGGCTGCCAGCAGAAGGAAGGGAGTGGTGGGGAGAACAGGCAGGAAAATTCCGATCACCCCTAATGCCACGCTCAGCCAGCCGATGGCCAGCAGGCTGTAGCGCAGTATCAGGGGGCGGTTGCCTATGGGGTTGTCCATAGGCCGGATCTTAGTGGTGACGTGGCTTGAGGATCGCCGGCTTTTCGTCGGGCGCCTGGCACAGCAGGTACAGCGCGGTCAGGGCTTCCGGGATCTGGACGATCATGTCGTCCATCAGGTTGGCGTCCTTGGCGATGTCTTCGAACTCGGGCTGTTCGTCGAACAGGCCCGAACCGACCATGATCGGCAGGAGCATTTCGCTGACTTCTTCTTCGGCGGTTTCGAACCAGGCCGCTTCGCGCAGGAACACGCCTTCCATGAAGCCGATGCACCAGCCGCGCAGTTCGGAATCGTCCGGGTCGTCGCCCAGGTCGAGTTCGCACGGCAGCTCGAATTCTTCATCCGACGCCAGTTGGCGGGCGATGTGGGCCTTGAGGCCGATCAGCGTGGCTTCGATTTCTTCACGCTGGGCTTCGCTGCTGTAATGCGGCTCTTCGGCGAACAGGGCGTCGATCCACTCACGGTCCGGCACCACGTCGGCGCAGATCGACAGCGCGGTCAGGTAACCGTGAGCGGCCACGTAGTCCAGCGCCTCTTCATGCAGCTCGTCGGCGTCGAGGAAGACTTGCAGGCGGGTTAGTTGCTCGGCGAAGGACATTAAAGGGCTACCTTGGGGGAATAAACAATGCGGGAATTCTAGGCCTTCTTGAGCCCTCAAGCCAGCCGCACGGCAGATTTGCCCGTACAAGCTTCTTATCGGCGGTGCCCTTTGCCGGGGAGGGCTCGGGTATACTGCCGCGCTTTGCGATCCCTGCCGGCGTCGCGGCTGAATCTGTACGGCGTCATGCAATGCGCCCTTACGTTTTGTTTAAAGCAGCCTCGGCTGTCTTGAACCAGCCTGTGCAGGGATGTTTCGGTGGATTTTTGGAGTTTTTATGCTCGAACAGGCTCAACGCGTCCTCAAGGACATCTTCGGCTACGACAGTTTCCGTGGCCGTCAGGGTGCAATCATTGAGCGCGTGGCCAGTGGCGGTGATGCCCTTGTCCTGATGCCGACCGGCGGTGGCAAGTCCCTGTGCTTCCAGGTGCCGGCGCTGCTGCGCGACGGCCTGGCGGTGGTGGTGTCGCCGCTGATCGCGCTGATGGACGATCAGGTCGCCACCCTCGAAGAGCTGGGCGTTGCCGCCGCCGCGTTGAACTCCACCTTGAGTGCCGAACAACAGCGTGACCTCGCCAGCCGGATCAAGCGCGGCGAAGTGAAAATGCTCTACCTGGCGCCGGAGCGTCTGGTGCAGCCGCGCATGCTGTCGTTTCTGCAAGGCTTGAACATCGCACTGTTCGCCATTGACGAAGCGCACTGCGTATCGCAATGGGGCCATGACTTCCGCCCGGAATACCTGCAATTGGGGCAGTTGGCGGAAATGTTCCCCGACGTGCCGCGCATCGCCCTGACCGCCACCGCCGACAAGCGTACCCGCGAAGAAATCGTCACTCGCCTGCACCTGCAGAACGCCGAGCGTTTCCTGTCGAGCTTCGACCGGCCGAACATCTTTTACCGCATCGTGCCCAAGGAGCAGCCGCGCAAGCAGTTGCTGGCGTTCCTGGCCGAGCGGCGCAGCGACGCCGGCATTGTCTACTGCCTGTCGCGCAAGAAGGTGGAGGAGGTGGCCGCGTTTCTGACTGAACAAGGCTTCCCGGCGCTGCCGTACCACGCCGGTCTGCCCAACGATCTGCGCGCCTATCACCAGAAGCGCTTCCTCAACGAGGAAGGCCTGATCATGGTCGCCACCGTGGCCTTCGGCATGGGCATCGACAAACCCAACGTGCGCTTCGTCGCTCACCTCGACCTGCCGAAATCCCTTGAGGCGTATTACCAGGAAACCGGACGCGGCGGCCGTGACGGCCTGCCGGCAGACGCGTGGATGGCCTACGGTCTGCAAGACGTGGTGATGCTCAAGCAGATGCTGCAGAACTCCGAGGGTGACGAGCGCCACAAGCGTCTGGAGCAGCACAAGCTCGACGCCATGCTCTCGCTCTGCGAGGAAACCCGCTGCCGTCGTCAGGCGCTGCTGGCGTATTTCGACGAAGACATGCCCGAGCCGTGCGGTCACTGCGACAACTGCACCGACGGCGTGCAAACCTGGGACGCTACCGAGCCTGCGCGTCAGGCACTGTCGGCGATCTATCGCACCGGCCAGCGTTACGGCGTCGGCCATCTGGTGGACGTGCTGCTGGGCAAGGACAACGAAAAAGTCCGCAGCTTCGGCCATCAGCACCTGTCGGTGTACGGGGTCGGCAAGGCGTTGAGCGAGAGCGAATGGCGCTCGTTGTTCCGGCAGTTGGTTGCTCGCGGCCTGGCCGATGTCGATCACGAAGGCTACGGTGGGCTGCGCCTGAGCGACACTTGCCGACCGCTGCTCAAGGGCGAAGTGAGCCTGGAACTGCGCCGCGACCTCAAGCCGCAAGTCACCGCCAAGAGCGGCAGCAAGAGCCAGGCCAGCCAGCTGGTGCGCTTTGAGGAACGCGAACAGTGGGAAGCGTTGCGTGCCCTGCGGCGCAAACTGGCGGAAGAACACGGCGTGCCGCCGTACGTCATCTTCCCCGACTCGACCTTGCTGGAAATGCTCCGCAGCCAGCCGACCTCGCTGGCGGACATGGCCCGGGTCAGCGGTGTCGGCGCACGCAAGCTGGAGCGTTACGGCGAGGCCTTCCTCGAAGTGCTCGGCGGCGAGGCCGAGGCGCCGAAAGTGGTGGCCGACGTGCGCCACGAGCTGATCACCCTGGCCCGCGCCGGCATGACGCCGTTGCAGATCTCCGGTCAGTTGCAGTGCTCGGAAAAGAACGTCTACACCCTGCTCGCCGAAGCCATCGGCAAGCAGCAGCTGTCGCTGGAACAGGCGCTGGATCTGCCGGAAGACCTGATGGGCGAAGTCCAGGACGCGTTCCTCGACGGCGAAGGCGAGTTGCCGTCGGTCGCGGAAGTGGCCGAGCTGTTTGCCGGTCGTGTACCGGAAGGCGTGCTGTATTGCGTGCGGGCTGCGCTGCAATCGGAGTTTGAAATGTAAGAGGGCGTTTGTGCCAACCGTTACGGTTGTAACGATTCAGTACAGGACGGCTCTTGCCTATAGGCAAATGTCATGCTTAGCTGACTAATAATTAGTTTTTCTCTATTTCTTCAGTCTGATCATGAGTGTCTTATGCCGTTAACCGATCAACACCGCTTTGGCATGCAATTGGCCCAGATGTCTCGCGGCTGGCGTGCCGAACTGGATCGCCGGCTGGCCGGCCTGGGGTTGTCCCAGGCACGCTGGCTGGTGCTGCTGCACCTGGCGCGTTTTGAAGAGGCGCCGACCCAACGGGAGCTGGCGCAAAGCGTCGGCGTCGAAGGGCCGACCCTGGCCCGTCTGCTTGACAGCCTGGAAAGCCAAGGCCTGGTGCAACGCCAGTCCGTGATGGAAGATCGCCGGGCGAAAAAAATCGTGCTGTGCGCACCGGCCCTTCCGTTGATCGAACAGATCGAAACCATTGCCACGCAACTGCGCAAGGAGTTGTTCGAAGGCATCGATGAGGCCGATATGAAGGTGTGCATGCGGGTTCACGGGCACATTCTGGCTAACCTGGAAAAGTCTTGAGGCATAACCGCGTGCCGTTTTTTTGAGGGATCGCGCTGGGCAGACTATAAGAACTACTGGGCAATATCGTGTTCGTACCGGATGTGCGAACCCATAGAAGTCGGTTTTGCTTATTTAAGGGATGCTCATGCTCGGAAGTCGGCACGTGGTACTGCGTTGCGCCAACTCGTTGTTGGTGGCGGGTGTTCTCACCTGGTCCACCGCGTCATTGGCGCTGGGGCTCGGTGAGATCACTGTGCATTCAGCCCTCAATCAGCCGCTCAAGGCTGACATTGCCCTGGTGGATGTCGGGGGCCTCAGCGAAAGCGAACTGGCGGTCCGTCTGGCCTCGGCGGACGAGTTTGGCCGCGCCGGTGTCGAGCGCGTGTTCTTTCTCAATGACCTCAGATTCACCCCGATCCTGCGCGGCAATCGCAACATGATCCGGGTGACGTCCAGCAAACCGGTCAACGAACCCTTTCTGAATTTCCTGGTGCGGCTCGATCAGCCCAATGGCCACCTGCTGCGCGAATACACCGTATTGATCGACCCGCCGGGTTCGCCGGGTATTGTCCCGGCCACCGACGAACCGGATGTGCGTGCGCAATCGTCGGAATTCCCCACCCCCGAGGCTCCCTCCACAACAACGCCGGCCAAACCTGCTGCGCCGGTCCAGCCACCGGCCCCGGTCGCCGACGCGCAGGCCGAGCAGTTGGCGGCGAGCCTTGTGCAGAACCAGCAACTGCAAAAAACCATCGATGAATTGAACGTGAAGCTTCAGGCCCAGGAAGTGCTGATCGCTGACGGCAAGAAACAGCTCGGTGATGTGCAGGCCCGTCTGATTGAAGTGCAACAGGCGCCCCCCGTATCCGCGGCCCCCGCGGCCCCCGTGGCGCCTGTGCCGGCACCGGTCATTGCCCCGATCGAGGCGCAAGAGGATTCACTCAACTGGCCGCTGCTCGGCGGGCTGCTGCTGTTATTGGGATTGCTGGTGGCGGGGCTGTACGTGCGTCGGCAACGCCAGCAGGCGCAGGGGGCTGAGGCGCCGATGCCGTTCCTGCCAATACCAAACGCACCCCCGGTCGACGACGTCGAGCCGATGCAGCCGAGCACCGCTCAAAGTGCTGTCGAGGATCGCGAGGAGCACGCCAGCGGCGATGTGCTGGAAGCGGTCGGCATTTATCTGGCTTACGGACGCTTGGGCGAGGCCGCCGGTCTGTTGCGCGATGCGTTGCAGCGGGAGCCGGAGCGCATCGACCTTGGCGTGCAGTTGCTCGAAGTGCTGGGGCGTCAAGGCGAAACGCCGGCCTATGACGAGCAGGAAAGCCACCTGCGCCAGCTCGGGGTCGAGGATCAGCGCTTGCAGGACATTCGCGCCCGCTATCCGAAACTGGTCAGCGCCGCACCTGCAGTTGCGGCAGTCCCAGTGATTGCTACGCTGCCGATCGAACCCTGCGCGCCTTTGGAGCCGGTAGCCGAAGACAATTTCGAGCTGAACCTGGATCAGCTCTCGATGGCCTCCAGTTGGGATCTTGAGGAAACTCGCCCTGCACCCGAACAGGCCCCATCAACACTGGGTTCCGATCTGCAGGTATTGCCACAGGATTTCGAATTGCCGGAAACCCTGACCGACGATGCCGAGACCGCCGAACTGGAGTGGATCGCCGAACCTGAAGCGCAGCCGCTGGACGAGGACTTTCTCAACGAGTTTGGCGATCCCGGCTCGACGCTGTCGCTGGAACCACTGGCGCTGCATGCCCTGGAACCCGAACCCTCGGACGCCGCCAACGCCGGCAAACTCGAACAGGCCCAGACCTGCATCGACGACGGTGATCTCGACAGCGCCATTGCCTTGCTCAACGAACTGCTCAAGGAAGCCGACGAACCCCTCAAGCAAACGGCGCGCACGCTGTTGGCGGGGATTCGCTGACCGCTGTCAGAAGGTCTGGCCGAGGTTCAGGTACACCGCCTGTTCATCCGCATCGTTCAGGCCATAGCTGAAATTCAATGGCCCCAGTGGCGTATCGAAGCCGATGAACACGCTGGCGGCGTTGATGTAGCCGCTGTCGAACGCGTTGTCGTTGTTCCATGCCCGGCCACGTTCCAGCGAGGCACCGGCGTACAGCGGGAAGTCCAGCGGCAGGTACGAACGCGGGGTGAGGCGGCGGTAATACACCGCACGCATCAGACTGACGTTTTGTCCGGAGATCGCGTCTTCGCGGAAACCGGACAATTGCCGGGCGCCGCCAAGCAGGAAACTGGACGTCACCACATTGGCATCGTCCAGCGTACGGCCGTAACGGCCACCCAGAATCAGCGTGTCCGGGCCACTGCTCATGGCCTTGTCCAGTTTGAATTCCCACTGCCGGTAGCGTGTGTCGGAACCCAGGCTCGGCTCGAACTGCACCAGCGTCAGGCCGATGTCTTCGCCTTCGTGGGGGTAGTAGACGTTGTCCAGCGAATCGAACGAGTACTTCAGCGCATAGAACCCTTCGTTGAAGTTTTCGCTCGGTAGATCCTGATCGCCAATCCGCACATCCGCCTTGCCCCAGGCTTCGCCGACGCCGAAACGGACTTCGCCGCTGTTGCCGATCTGCCGGCCAAAGTTGAGGCCGAAGCCGTAGCGTTCGACGCGATACTGGGCGATCGGATCGTTGTCCAGCACCGAGTCGACGTTCTGTGCGGCAAACGATGCATAAGGCGCGACGAAGTAGCGAGAGCCCACGTCCAGTGGTTGATAGAACTCGCTGTACAACTCTTGTCTATCGCCGATCTGCGCCCGGGTCAGCCATTCCGCGCCGAGGCGGTTGATGCCGTTCATGCGGTAACTGGCGCCGAGGTTGAAGGCGCTGTCGCCGCGCATGTCATCCGACAGGTTGAGGCCGACCCGCAGGTAATCGGTGCCGGTGCGTTTGCCGCGGGCGCGGATCACCAGCGTGTGATCCGCGCCCTTGTGCACCACGCGGTATTGCACCTGCTCGAAGTAATCGAGTCCGTACAGGGTACCCATGTCGGTTTGCAGGCGGCCCAGGTCCAGTGGTGCGCCGATGTGCTGGCGGATGTAGTAGCGGATCACGTCATCGCCGACTTTCGAATCGTTCTCGACCTTGATCGCGGTGATGATCGGCGTGCGCTGGCCCGGCGCTCGAGCGGCATTGAGCTCGGCGTCCTGCGACTGCAGGGGTTTGAGGCGGGCGAGGCGCACGTCCAGAGCCTTGGTTGCTCGGTAGCCGGCGTCGATCATCTCCTGGCCTCGACCGAAGTCGGTGGCGCCGAAACTGGCCAGCGGCGGCTGGATCAGCACGTCGTCGGGATGGAGGCTCGCCAGTTGTTCTTCGGAGTTGCGCCGGGTCATCAGGGTGATCGACTGGTTCAGCACATCGACCACGGTCACCAGTTGCTTGCGATTGCGCAGCGGGGTGCCGATGTCGACCACGATGGCCACGTCGACGCCCATTTCACGGGCCACATCGAGGGGAATGTTGTCGGTCATGCCACCATCCACCAGCAATCGACCGTCGAGTTCGACCGGGGCGAACACCGCCGGGATCGACATGCTGGCGCGGATTACTTGCGGCAGATGGCCCTTGCGGAACACCACTTTTTCGCCGCTGGCAATATCGGTGGTCACGGCACGGAACGGGATGGGCAGTTTGTCGAAATCCCGGGTGTCACTGGTGTGGGCCAGCAGGCTTTCCAGCAGCAGTGCGAGGTTCTGGCCTTGAATCACGCCCAACGGCAGGCCGAGGCTGCCGTCGTCACGAAAGCTCAGTTTCTGTTTCACCAGAAAGTCGCGGTCGTCCTGCTTGCGCCGAAACGGTACATCTTCCCGTGGCGGGGCGTCGGACAATGCCTGTTGCCAGTCGATGGTCAGGGCGAGTTTTTCCAGCTCGTCGATCTTGTACCCCGAGGCGTACAGCCCGCCGACCACCGCGCCCATACTGGTGCCGGCAATCGCATCGATCTTGATGCCTTGTTCTTCCAGGGCCTTGAGCACACCGATGTGTGCCAGCCCACGGGCCGCGCCACCGGATAGCACCAGACCGACTTTCGGGCGTGTTGCCTCACTGGCATGGACGAGCAACGGCAGGAAACCAAGCAACAGGCAGATCAGAAGACGACGCATCGTGAGTCTCGGGGCGAGCGATAAAGCCGGCTATTATAGCGGCGCCCTCTGGCTCAGGAGTTTCAGCGATCATGACTGCCACAAAACCGGAAATCGTCATCACTTATTGCACGCAGTGCCAATGGCTATTGCGCGCCGCGTGGCTCGCGCAAGAGCTGCTCAGCACCTTCGGCGACGATTTGGGCAAAGTGTCACTGGTGCCGGGCACCGGCGGGGTGTTCCACATCATCTGCAACGATGTGCAGATCTGGGAGCGCAAGGCCGATGGCGGTTTCCCGGAGGCCAAGGTGCTCAAGCAGCGAGTGCGCGATCAGATCGATCCTGAGCGCGACCTCGGCCACAACGACCGAACTCAGTGAGACGCCGCTTCGGCCGCGACGGTTTTCTTGTCGCTGCTGCCTGACATCCGGCTCGACACCACGATGGCAACGATGATCAGCGCGCCGCCGATCAGCATGCGCAGGGTCGGATCTTCATCGAACAGCAGCCACGCCACGGTAATCCCGTACACCGGCTCCATGGCGAACACCACTGCGGCGGTGCGCGCCTTGATCACCGCCAGGCTGGCGACGAACAGACTGTGGGCAACACCGGTGCAGAACACCCCGAGCAGACCGATCCACAACCAGTCGATGGCCCGCACTTCGCTCAGTTGCGGCGCCGCCACCGGCAGCAGAAACAACGCCACCACCACGTTCTGACACAGCGCTGCCTGCACCGCCGGGATGCGCCCGGAACTGGCGCGGTTGGTCAGGGACAGCAGGGAAAACAGCAGGCCGGACAGGATCGCCCAGAGCAGGCCGTTGGTCGCGCCGCTGGCCAGATCGAACGCGGGGGTCACCAGCACCAGCCCGACACTGACCAGCGCCACCAACACGATTTCGTTGACGCGGATGCGTTCGCGGAAAATCAGCCCCTCGAGGATTACCGTGAAGGCCGGGAAACTGGCGAAGCCCAGGGTCGCAATGGCGACGCCCGCGACCTTGACCGCGATGAAGAAACTCACCCAGTGCCCGGCCAGCAGCACGCCGCTCAGGGCCAGTCGCCGCCAGTCCACGGCCTGCAGCTTCTGCCAGCCGCCCTGTCGAGCGAAGCGGGCGAAAAATGCCAGGGCCAGCACGGCAAACGCGGCGCGGCCGAACACGATGACGGCGGGCGTCGCAGCCGCGAGTTTGCCGAAGACGCCGGTCAGGCCGAACATCAGTGCGCCGATATGGAGAGCGCCAAGGGCGGTACGGGGAGTCATTGCAGTCCTTTTTCCAAACACCATTTCAGGCACACATTGAAGCGTGTCACGGCGCAGAAGTCTGTCGGCAGGCTATCGGCTTTTGTCGTCAGCCTCGCGTCGCAATTGTGTAGGAGAGGTACCGAATTCACGCAGGACGGCGGCCGCGAAGGCACTTTGCGAGTTGTAGCCGACACGGCTGGCCACTTCACCGACGGGCAGCGTGGTGTTGCGCAACAGCGCCACGGCTTTATGCAGCCGGCGACTGCGAATGTAGTCCATCGGCGTTTGCCCGCATTCGGCGACGAATCGCGCATGCAATCGGGCGCTGGACAATCCGGCGACGCGTGCCAGATCCGCGACTTGCAGCGGATAGGCCGCGTACTGCTCGATGTGCGCATCGAGTGCCGCGTAGGGCAGGCGGCGCGCGACGATCTCGGTGGGTGGCGCGTGGTTCAGGCTCGCCAGCAACAGCACCGCGCCCTGTTGCGCGATCAACGGATCGTCTACCGGAATGTTCGCCAGCCAGTTGACCAATTGACCTTGCCCGGCATCCAGCGACAACCGCGCGGCGTTGTCCAGCAGGCGACGGCTGGCATCGGCGTGATCACCCAGCGAACGTGTCAGCCATTGCTCGTCGGGCACATCCAGCACTAGACAGCGGCTGCCGTTGGGACTGCCGCACGCATGATGCGCGCCGGCGGGGATCACCACGAAGCTCTGCTGCAACACCTGGCTGCCGCGCCCTTCGACTTCGAATTCCAGCGCGCCGGACAGGCCGAACACCAGTTGGGCGTGGTCGTGGCTGTGGGTGATCAGGTCGTGGCTGTAATGGCGCAGGGTCAGGATCGGTTGCATGGCGGTCTCCGGGCGAGCCGCCAGTCTACACCGGCGCGGGGGCGAGGCGTTTGTCACAAGACTGACGTACGCCTGTCATGGTCGATTCACCGGACACGTGCACAGTGGCGAAAACATCGCAGAGGGTTGCCCATGACCAGCGCCGAGCTCGCCAGACCCAGCCGTAAACAACGGGTGCGCACCCTGTGGATCTCCGATGTGCACCTGGGCACGCGGGATTGCCAGGCCGAGCACCTGTCGCAGTTTCTCAAGGGCTATCACGCCGACAAGATCTATCTGGTGGGCGATATCATCGACGGCTGGAAACTGCGCGGTGGCATGTACTGGCCCCAGGCGCATACCAACGTGATCCGCCGCTTGCTGACCATGAGCAAGCGCGGCACCGAGGTGATCTACGTCACCGGCAACCACGATGAGTTTCTGCGCCGCTATTCAAAACTGATTCTGGGCAATATCCAGCTGGTCGACGAAGCCGTGCACGTCACCGCCGATGGCCGGCACCTGCTGGTGATTCACGGTGACCAGTTCGACGTGATCACCCGTTACCACCGCTGGCTCGCGTTCCTCGGCGATTCGGCCTATGAATTCACCCTGACCCTCAACCGCTGGCTCAATCACTGGCGGGCGAAATACGGCTACGGCTACTGGTCGCTGTCGGCCTATCTCAAGCACAAGGTGAAGACCGCAGTCAGCTTCATCAGCGACTTCGAAGAAGCCATCGCCCACGAATGCGTCAAGCGCGAATTGCACGGGGTGGTCTGCGGGCACATTCACCACGCCGAGATCCGCAAGGTCGGCGAGGTGGATTACCTCAATTGTGGCGACTGGGTGGAGTCGTGCACGGCGCTGATCGAACACTGGGACGGCACGATCGAACTGTATCGCCTGGCGGATGCACAGGCGCGAGAGGCCGAACTGAAAGCGGCGAAGGTTGCCGAGCTGGCCTGAGTCTTCAAATCAACTCAGGCCGGGGCGTGCTCTTCCATCGCCGCCTTGTAAATCGAATTTTTTGGCTGGGCGAACAGCCTTTCCATCATCGGCTCGAAGAAGCTCAGCGGCAGGGTGTCGTACTCGGGATCGAACGCCGCCGCGTCATATTTGGCGCAGAACTCCGCGGTCGGCAGAAACTGCGGGTGATCGCTGAACTGTTCGCGCAGGTGCCGATCCATGCCCAGGTGATGGAAGAAGTAGTAGCCCTGGAAGATCCCGTGCTTTTCCACCATCCACAGGTTCTCGGCGCTGACGAACGGCTTGAGAATGGCGGCGGCGATGTCCGGGTGATTGTAGGAGCCGAGGGTGTCGCCGATGTCGTGGAGCAGGGCGCAGACCACGTATTCCTCGTCGCGCCCGTCGCGAAAGGCGCGGGTGGCGGTTTGCAGCGAGTGGGTCAGGCGATCCACCGGGAAACCGCCGAAATCGCCTTCGAGCAGTTTCAGGTGCGCCACGATCCGTCCCGGCAGTTGGCGGGCGTAGGCGCTGAAATCCGCCGCGATGATCGCCCAGTCTTCCTGGGTGCCGTCCTTCATGTGGGTGAAACGGGCCGTGGCATTCATCGGCAGTCCTCTTGGTCGGAGTTTTTAGAACGGCACGCGGCCCAGGATCATGTCGCGGTACATGACGAAATCGCCAAGCAGGCTGTAGAACGGGTGCTGGAAGGTGGCCGGGCGGTTTTTCTCGAAAAAGAAATGGCCGACCCAGGCAAAGCTGTAGCCGGCCAGCGGCAGGGCGAGCAACAGCAGCCAGGCGCCCTTGGCGATGGTCAGGGCGAGAATGAAGATCACCAGCGTCGTGCCGATGAAATGCAGGCGACGGCAGGTGCTGTTGCTGTGCTCGCTGAGGTAATACGGATAGAACTCGGCGAAGCTGTTGAAAGGCTTGAGGGTTTCCACGACTGCGATCTCTGTGGTTATTGTTCTGATTGCAAGTTGTTCGGCGGGTAGCTTATTTGAGTCTAGAGTGATCAATGGCGTCGGCCAGTGACAATCGGCGCCACTTTACTATCCTTGGGAAATCGGCCGTAGTATGCGGCTCACCATGTCATCCAAGAAAAAACGCCATGAGCGAAAGAACGACTTCTGCAAGCTGGGCGATGGGGATTGTCAAGGCACTGGAAATGGACGGCCTGGATTGCCGGGTTCTGTTCAGACAGCTGGGGCTCGACTACGCGGCGCTGGAGGATCCGGATGCACGCTTCCCACAGGACTCCATGACCCGACTCTGGCAACGGGCGGTCGAACTGTCCGGCAATCCGGCGATCGGCCTGAACATGGGCAAGGTGGTGCGGCCGGCGTCGTTCCATGTCGCGGGTTATGCGCTGATGTCCAGCAATACGCTGGCGGAAGGTTTTCAGCGACTGGTGCGTTATCAGCGAATCATCGCCGAAAGTGCCGACCTGAGTTTTCGCCTGCTCGACGAAGGTTATGCGCTGATCCTGACGGTGCACGGCGATCATCTGCCGCCGACCCGCCAGAGTGCCGAAGCCTCGCTGGCCTGCGCGCTGGCGCTGTGCGGCTGGCTGACCGGGCGCACGCTGCACCCGCGCAAGGTGCTGGTGCAGGGCGATGAGCCGGATGATCTTGAACCTTACAAACAAGCCTTCCATGCACCGCTGGTGTTCAATGCGCCGTACGACGCGCTGATCTTCGAACGGGCCGACATGGAAGCGCCGCTGCCCACCGCCAACGAGGCGATGGCGCTGCTGCACGACCGGTTCGCCGGGGAGTATCTGGCGCGGTTTTCCGAAAGCCGCGTGACCCACAAGGCGCGTCAGGTGTTGTGCCGCCTGCTGCCGCAGGGCGAACCCAAGCGCGACACGGTGGCGCAGACCCTGCACTTGTCGCAGCGCACCTTGCAACGTCGTTTGCAGGAGGAGGGCACCAGTTTTCAGCAGTTGCTCGACGACACCCGCCGCGAACTGGCCGAGCAATATCTGGCGCAGCCGAGCATGACTTTGCTGGAGATTGCCTATCTGCTGGGGTTTGCCGATCCAAGCAATTTCTTTCGCGCCTTCCGCCGCTGGTTCGACACCACGCCTGGCGATTACCGGGCGCGCCTGCTCGACGCGCCGAAGGCGATCAATGACGCCAGAATGCCGGAATACACAATACAAACACCGTGATGATCTCCAGTCGGCCGAGCAGCATGCCGAACGACAGGATCCACTTGGCCGCATCCGGCAGACTGGCGAAGTTGCCGGACGGGCCGATGGTCTCGCCCAGACCCGGGCCGACGCCGGACACGGTGCTGGCGGCGCCGGTCAGTGCGGTCATCCAGTCCACGCCCAATAGCGACAGCAGCAGGGCGATCACGCAGATGGTGATCGCGAAGAAAAACGAAAAGGTCAGAATCGAACGGACAATTTCTTCGTCGAGGCGATGACCGTTGTACTTCTGCTTGATCACCGCGCGCGGGTGAATCAGTTGGTTAAGGTTGGCCTTGAGCAGGATGTAGGCGACCTGGAAACGGAAAATCTTGATCCCGCCTGCCGTCGAACCGGAACAGCCACCGACGAAGCCCAGATAGAAGAACAGCATCAGCGAAAAGTTGCCCCACAGGCTGTAGTCGCCCAGCGCAAAGCCCGTGGTGGTGACCACCGACGTCACGTTCAGCGCCACATGCCGCAGCGCCTCCAGCCAATGCAGGTTGGTGGTCCACCAGTACCAGGTGCCGAGCACCAGCCAGGTCGCCAGCAACATCCCGAGCAAGCCCTGCACCTGCTGATCCTTGATCAGCGCCCGACGATTGCCGCGCAGGGTCGCCACGTACAGGGTGAACGGCAGGCTGCCGAGAATCATCACCACCACCGCTACCCAGTGCACCGCCGGTTGCGTCCACTTGGCCAGGGACTGGTCCGAGGTCGAGAACCCGCCGGTGGAAATCGCCGACATCGCGTGGTTGATCGCATCGAACGGACTCATTCCGGCCCACCAGAACGCCAGGCTGCCGAGAATCGTGATGCCGACGTAGGCCGCCACGATCAGCCGCGCCACCATGTGCGAGCGGGGCATGACCTTTTCCGAACGGTCCGAGGACTCGGTCTGGAACAGTCGCATGCCACCGATGCGCAGCAGCGGCAGGATTGCCACCGCCATGCCGATGAAGCCGATGCCGCCGATCCAGTGCAGCAGCGAGCGCCACATCAGGATGCCGGGGGACATGTCGTCCAGGCGGTTGAGCACGGTCGCTCCGGTGGCGGTGATGCCGGACATGCTTTCGAAGAACGAGTCGGTGTAGCTGATGTGCTGGGTCAGCAAAAACGGCAGCGCGGCGAAAATGCACACCACCAGCCAGCTGCTGACGGTCAGCAGGTACATGTCGCGGGGGCGCAGGTGAATCTGTTCCGGACGACCGGGAATCACCAGCGCGAGGCCGGCGACGAAGGTAATCATGCTTGCCCAGAGGAACGACGGCAGATCGCCGGTGCGTTCGAAAATCACCAGGGTGGCCATGGGCACGACCATGGCGATGGCCAGAGTGATCAGGAAGATGCCGATGATGAAACCAATGATCCGTAAGGTCGGCAACGCCATGAAGTCCGCTCGGGCTGATGTGGGAAGGGCGCCATTCTACCTGCGGTGCAAGGCATGTAAACCGACGCGTCTGGATCACTTGCAGCTAGAATAGCCGGACATTTTTTTCAGGAGGTGGCCGATGCAGGCTCTCGACGCTTTGCTCAACCGTGTTTCCGTTCCACGACTGATCGATCCGGCCCCCACCGCCGAACAGCGCGAAGTGCTGTTTGCCGCCGCGACCCGCGCACCGGATCACGGCCATTTGCAGCCGTATCGCTTCCTGACCGTCGAAGGCGAGGCGCGTGAGCAGATGGGCGAGTTGCTGGCGCAAGCGGCGCAAATGCAGGAAGGCGAAGTCACCGAAGCGATGATCGACAAAGCGCGCAACGGCCCGCTGCGGGCGCCGCTGGTGGTCGTGGTGATTGCGAAATTGCAGGATCACGTCAAATACCCGAAGGCCGAGCAGTTGCTGGCCGCAGGCTGTGCCGCTCATGGCATTCTTCTGGCGGCTTACGCGCAGGGGATTGGCGCAGTGTGGCGCACCGGTGATCTGGCGTACTCGAAACATGTCGCCAAGGGTTTGGGCCTGACGGATGACGAGGAAGTGATCGCCTTTCTGTACCTCGGCACGCCGCAGAAAGAACCGCGGGTGGCCGAGAAGGTTGATCTGGCTGAGTTTGTCAGCGCCTGGCCAGCAAAGGCCTGACACCATCAGGGCTGAACAACAGCCCCCGGCACCAGCGGCAATTCAAGACTGGCCACAAACCCGCCCTGTGGGTGATTGGCCAGTAACAGCGTCCCGCCATGCCGCTCCGCCGCCCGTCGGGCAATCGCCAGTCCCAGGCCATGCCCGGCAGCGGTCTGCCCCGGCGCCCGATAAAACGGTTCGCCCAACTGGCCCAGATGCTCGGCCTGCACCCCCGGCCCATGGTCACGCACGCTGACCACGATCCGCTCGCCCTGACGTGACGCCTGCATTTCAATTGCCTGCCCGACCGGGTTGAAACGCTGGGCATTGCGCAGCAGGTTGTCCACGGCGCGTTCGATCATGGTCGGCCAGCCGGTCAGCGTGAGCGCGGGCTCGGTCTCCAGGCGCACGGTCTGCTCCGGCGAGCCGAGTTGCGCGTCTTTTTGCAGGGTGGCGAGCAAGGCATTCAGATCCACTTCTTCGGCGCTGGCGTTGTCGGCATCGACCCGCGCCAGTACCAGAATTTCACTGATCAGCGCTTCCAGGCGATCACACTCGCGGGTCAGGCGCGGCCAGAGTTTTTCCCGTTCTTCGGGGCTTGCCCGTTCGGCCAGGGCCAGGGCGATGCGCAGCCGTGCCAGCGGTGAACGCAATTCGTGGGAGACGTCGCGCAGCAACTGGCGCTGACTGCCGATCAGGCTTTGCAGGCGTGCACCCATGCGGTTGAAGTCATTGGCCAGCACGCCGAATTCATCGCGACGGTTGGCCAGTTGCGCCAGACTGTTTTGCTGATAGGTGGTTTGGCCGAGGTCGTGCACCGCGCCGCGCAGGCGACTGAGCGGGCGGGTGATGGAGAACGTCACCAGCAGGCTGAAGAGGGTCAGCACCACCAGCGCGATGCCCAGTGCACTCAACGGCCAGAGCAGGCTTTCGCGGTGCCAGGCGTCGAGTTCCGGGTGCGGGATGCGATAGATGAAGAGGTAGGTGTCGCCGCTTTTGTCGCTGGTGAATTCGTCGGTCAGACGGCGCCAGGGCAGGCGTCGGTCGTCGTTGTGCTGCCGCGCCTCGAAGGCTGCCGCACGCCGGGGGAAGGTGCCGCGCACCACCGGGTCGCCGGTTTCGTTCAGTACTTGCACGTCGATGTGGTACTGGCGCTTGCGCTGTTCGAGGATGTCCTGGGCGGCGTCTTCGCCCTGGGCTTCGTAGGTCTGCGTCCATTCGGCGGCCAGGGTGTTAAGGCCCGGATGGCGGCTGAGGATCCACGCGTCCTGGTTGAGCATGTGCCCCAACAGAATGGAAAGCCCTGCAACCAGAGCGATGGCCAGCCAGAAGCTGGCGAGGATACGCCAGAACAATGAACGCACAGAAAATCCTCAAACAAAGAAAACCCAACGGCGGTGAGCCGTTGGGTCGGGGCGTAACGCTAGAACATTATTGCGCCTTTTGCGGCTGTTGCGCTTTCCAGGCTTTGAACTCGGCCCATTCGGCGCGACGCTCTGCCTGTTTCTTCTGGATCTCGTCGAATTTCTTCTGTTGATCCGGTTTCAGGACGGCGCGGACATCGGATTCGGCTTTCTTGTGGTTGGCCGCCATCTCGTCCTTCATGGCTTTCTGGTCGGCTGGCGAGAGTTTCTCCAGGTATTTTTCAACCGTCTGCTTACGTTCGTGCATCTGCTCGCCCATGATCTTGCGGATCTGCTCGCGCTGTTCGCGGGACAGGTCCAGCTGGCTGTACGGGCCTTTGCCGTGCATGCCGTGCATCTGACCGCCATGGCGCGGGCCGTCCAGCGGGCCACCCATCGGGCCATCATCCTGTGGCATGGCCATGGCGACGGTCGGCAGGGCGGCGGCAAACATCAGAGCGATAAGAGTCTTGCGCATGGTGAATCTCCTTTGTCTCGTTCCCGGTACGTTCCGGATGAGTACAGATTACGGAGATCAAGGTCAGCGGCGGTCAGCGCTGTGTAAAGCTTGGGTAAACACGTTTTCGCGCCGACCTGACAAAACTGACAGACGTTCAGAGGCTGTAGTAGTAGCCACGGCTGCGCAGGGCCACGATGCGCGGGCGACCGTCGGGGTGCGGGCCGATCTTTTTGCGCAGGTTGCTGACGTGCATGTCCAGGCTGCGGTCGTACAGGGTCAGCTTGCGACCGAGGGCGATCTGCGCCAGTTCCTGTTTGTCCAGCGGCTCGCCCGGTTGCTTGAGCAGGGCTTCGAGCAGGCGGCTTTCGGAGACGGTGAGGGTGAATTCCTTTTCGTCGATGCTGACCACGCCGCGCACCGGGCTGAAGCTCAGGTCGCCCAGCTCGAGCTGGGTCGACACGGCGGCTGGATGACTGCGGCGCAGCACGGCGCGCAGGCGGGCGGTCAGTTCACGCGGATCGCAGGGTTTGGCCAGATAATCGTCGGCGCCCAGTTCCAGGCCGAGGATCCGGTCCAGCGGCTCGCCCCGCGCCGAGAGCATCAGCACCGGCAGGTCGGCGTGATCGCTGCGCAGTTGCTTGAGCAGTTCCAGACCGCTGCCGTCGGGCAGCATCACGTCCAGCACCACAGCCGCCGGCGCGGTTTCGGCCAGCGCCTTGCGGGCGCTCTGACCATCGTGGCAGGCCCGGACCTGAAAGCCTTCCTGGCTCAGCCAGCTACTCAGGAGTTCACACAACTCCTGGTCATCATCAATCAGTAACAGCTCGCTCATGACTCACTCAATTTAGCCATTGCCGACGTTTTCGGCTTGCTCCACTGGCAAAGATACCGCACAGCAGCGCCAATAGCGCTACCCCGGCCCCGGTGACGAACCATTGCTGCTGTTCGGTCAGCAGGCGCGGCAGCGGACTGGCCTGGGCTTCCTTGAGTTGCAGCTTCAGGCGCTGGTTCTCTTGGCGCAACCGGGCGAGCTGGGCGCTTTCGCGGGTGTTGTCGGCATTTTGCAGTTGTTTGCTCAGTTCTTCCCGTTGCTGCTCACTGGCCTTCAGGCGCTGCTGCAACTCGGTGATCTGACTGCCGGCGCTCAATGAAAGCGGCGTGGAGCTGCCGCCCTCGGTGGTTTCTTCACCATGGGCGGGCGCCATGATCGACAACGTGACCAACATCAGACACAACGGACCCTTGCGCATCGCGACTCCTGTTTCCAAATGGATATTGGGCAGGTTGTCGGCCGGCAAACGAGAATAATGAGCGATTGAGAGCGCGATGAACCGACAAGGTTCATCGCGCGGAGGGCTTTTGCGGGGGAGGTTACGGCAGGACTTGCTTGAACGGCTTGACGACAACACTGGCGTAGACGCCGGCGGTGACGAACGGGTCGGCATCGGCCCAGGCTTGCGCCGCGCTCAGGGAATCGAATTCGGCGACGATCAGGCTGCCGCTGAAACCTGCTGCGCCCGGATCATTGCTGTCGACCGCCGGGTGCGGGCCGGCCAGCACGATGCGGCCTTCGCCCTTGAGCACCTGCAGGCGTTCAAGGTGTGCCGGACGTGCGGCGAGACGGGCGTCCAGAGAGTTGGCAACGTCGGTGGCAATGATGGCGTAGAGCATGTCAGTCCTCGGTTTTTGGCGTTGTGGTATCGGCGTCGTGCAGGTGACGGGACAGGTAGATGCCCTGACCGACCAGGAACAGCACGGTCATGCCCAGGCTGCCGAACACCTTGAAGTCCACCCAGATGCTCTGGAAGGTGAAAGCGACGAACAGGTTGGCGGCCCCGCAGAACAGGAAAAAGGCGATCCAGGCGATGTTCAGTCGGGTCCAGACCGGATCCGGCAGGGTCAGCGCGTGGCCCATGATGCGCTTGATCAGCAGGCGGTCACCGATGAAATGGCTGCCGATGAAGGCCAGGGCGAACAGCCAGTTGACCACCGGCGCCTTCCATTTCAGGAAGGTTTCGCTGTGGAAGGCCAGAGTCAGACTGCCGAATACCAGGCAGGCGATCAGGGTCAGCCACTGGCTTTTCTCCAGCTTGCGCTGCTTGATGAAAAGCGCGCCGTACACCACCAGGGAACTGATGATCAGCATGGCGGTGGCACTGTAAATGCCGCCTACCGTCAGTTCATGGCCGGCAACATCGACGGTGCGTGGATCGAGTTTGTAGACGATGAAGAACAGCAGAAGCGGGATGAAATCGATGAATTGTTTCACAGTGAGAGCCAGAAGCTGGATGTGGCGGCATAATAACAAACATATGGGCGCGCGATAGCGCCAGCTGATTTGAGGTAACACATCCCCGTGAATGTTGATTTGCACTGCCACAGCACGGCCTCCGATGGCGCCCTGGCGCCTGCGGCACTGGTTGCGCGTGCGTTCGAGAACGGCGTGCGAGTCCTGGCCCTGACCGATCACGACACCCTTGAAGGCCTCGCCGAAGCGCGCACGGCCGCCGAGGCGCTGGGCATGCAACTGGTCAACGGCGTCGAACTGTCCTGCACCTGGGGCGGGGCGACCATTCATGTGCTCGGCTACGGTTTCGACGTCAATGCCGCGCCGTTGGTCGAGGCGATTGCTAAGTTGCACGACGGCCGCTGGCTGCGGTCAGAAGAAATAAGCCGCAAGCTCGCCCTCAAGGGCATGCCGAATGCGCTCGACGGCGCGCGGCAGATCCAGCAGGAATTGGGCGACAGCGGCAACGCGCCGGCCCGTCCGCACTTCGCCGACTGGATGGTGCGTGAAGGTTTTGTAAAGGATCGCGCCGAGGCGTTTCGCAAATGGCTCGGCGCCGGCAAGCTGGGAGACGTCAAGCTGCACTGGCCGACCCTTGAAGACACTGTCGGCACGCTGCGCGCCGCCGGGGCCTGGGTCAGCCTGGCGCATCCGTGGCACTACGATTTCACCCGCAGCAAGCGCCGAAAGCTGATTGCCGACTATATTCAAGCGGGCGGGCAGGCGATCGAAGTGGTCAATGGTCATCAGCCTGCGGAACAGGTGGGCAGCCTCGCGATCCTTGCCCGTGAGTTCGGTCTGCTGGTCAGCGCCGGCAGTGATTTCCATGGCCCTGGTGGCTGGTCCGAGATCGGCCAGTACCGGCCGGTGCCGGAGGACCTTCCACCCCTGTGGGGTCGATTCAAACATGACCCAGTTATTGCCGCCGTCTGAACAGGTAGAGAATGTGAGTCAATTTTTCCAGATTCATCCGGAAAACCCGCAAGCGCGCCTGATCAAACAGGCGGTCGAGATCATCCGCAAGGGCGGGGTGGTGGTCTATCCAACGGACTCCTCCTACGCAATCGGTTGCCAGATCGGCGACAAGAACGCCATCGAGCGCGTTCGACGCCTGCGCCAGCTCGACGAAAAACACAACTTCGCGCTGATCTGCAGCGACCTGTCGCAACTGGGCAATTACGCCAAGATCGACACCGGGACGTTTCGAATCCTCAAAGCCCATTTGCCGGGACCGTACACCTTCATTCTCAACGCCACCCGCGAAGTGCCGCGCCTGTTGCTGCATCCGAAGAAGCGCACCATCGGACTGCGGGTGCCGAGTCATCCGATCGCGCTGGCGCTGCTGGCCGAACTGGGCGAGCCGCTGATGAGCGTGACCCTGATCATGCCGGGCGATGAAGACCCGTTGAGCGATCCGTACGAAATGCGCCAGTTGCTCGAGCATCAGGTGGACCTGATCATCGACGGCGGTTCCGGCGGCATCAAGGCCTCCACCGTGATCGACCTCACGGGCGATGATCCGGAAGTGATCCGCGTCGGTTGCGGCGATCCGGCTCCATTCATGGTCGAGGCCTGAATGTCCGCAGTGGAAACCGTTGATCCCCAGGCCGGTGCCCAGCAGGAACTGCCGTTTGCCATGGTCTATGGCCAGGCGGTCACGGAAATGCCGCTGGATCTGTACATCCCGCCGGACGCGCTGGAAGTCTTCCTTGAAGCCTTCGAAGGCCCGCTCGACCTGCTGCTGTACCTGATTCGCAAACAGAACATCAACATTCTCGACATCCCGGTAGCGGAAATCACCCGTCAATACATGGGCTATGTCGAACTGATGCAGTCGGTGCGCCTGGAACTGGCCGCCGAATACCTCGTGATGGCCGCGATGCTGGCCGAGATCAAGTCGCGGATGCTGCTGCCCCGAGCCGAAACCGTCGAGGACGAAGAGGAGGACCCGCGTGCCGAGCTGATCCGTCGATTGCAAGAGTACGAGCGGTTCAAGGCTGCTGCTGAAGGCATCGATGGCCTGAGCCGGGTCGGTCGCGACGTGATCGTGCCCAAGCTCGACGCCCCGGAAGCCCGCGCGCGCAAGCTGTTGCCGGACGTGGCGCTGGAGGAAATCCTGATGTCCATGGCCGAAGTGCTGCGCCGCGGCGACATGTTCGAAAGCCATCAGGTCAGCCGCGAGGCGCTGTCCACCCGCGAGCGCATGAGCGACGTGCTGGAGCGGCTCAAGGGCGGCGGCTTTGTGCCGTTCGTCGAGCTGTTCACCGCCGAGGAGGGCAAGCTCGGGGTGGTGGTGACCTTCATGGCGATCCTTGAACTGGTCAAGGAATCCCTGATCGAGCTGGTGCAGAATGAGCCGTTCGCCGCGATCCACGTGCGAGCCCGAGCCGAATAACGAGTCCCGATATGAACCTGACTGAACCCCGCGAGCTGGCGTCCCTGCTTGAAGCCTTTCTGTTGGCCTCGGGAAAGCCGCAATCCCTGGAGCGCCTGTATGAATTGTTCGAAGAGGGTGAGCGCCCGGAACCGCCGGTCTTCAAGAAAGCCCTGACCCTGCTTGGCAAGTCCTGCGAGGGCCGGGCGTTCGAGCTCAAGGAAGTCGCGTCCGGCTATCGCCTGCAGATCCGCGAGAAGTTCGCGCCGTGGGTTGGTCGCTTGTGGGAGGAGCGTCCGCAGCGTTATTCCCGCGCGCTGCTGGAAACCATGGCGCTGATCGCCTATCGCCAGCCGATCACCCGGGGCGAGATCGAGGACGTGCGGGGCGTGGCGGTCAACACCAACATCGTCAAGACGCTGATCGAGCGCGAGTGGATCCGCATCGTCGGCTACCGTGACGTGCCGGGCAAACCGGCGATGTTCGCCACCACCAAGGCGTTTCTCGACCACTTCAACCTGAAGAACCTCGACGACCTGCCGCCGCTGGCCGAGCTGCGCGAGATCGAGGCGGATCCGGTGCTCGACTTCGACGACGCTCCCGTGCCGCCGGGCTTGCAGGAACTGGCCGACGCCAGCGCCGAGCCGGAAGAACCGAAGGAGGAAACCAGTTTCCATACGCTGCTGCTGGAGCTGGACAGCATGGAGGAGGGGATCAAGACCGACTTCGACGACTTGCTGCGTGACGGGGTGGACGGCGAATCGCTGCCGGGTGGGGTGGAATCCGATCCGGTCGAGCCGCCGGAGGAGGATGAGCCAGAACCTGAATTTGAGCCTGAATTTGAGACTGAGAGTGAGTCTGAATTTGAGCCTGAGCCCGAGCAGGAAGACGATGTACTCGGCGTGGCCGAAGCCCGGGAAAAACTGCTGGCCGCCGTCGCCCGGCTTGAACAGCCTGCGCCACAACCTGCTGCCGAGGAAGAATTGAGCGAAGAAGAAGCCGAAGCCCGCGCCCTGGCCGAAGCCATCGAAGCCGAACGCCGCGAGTTCGAGGATTGAGCATGAGCTCGACCAAGGATCCGTGCATCAGCGTCTGCAAGTTCAGCGACGACATCTGCCTCGGCTGCGGCCGCAGCAAGCGCGAGATAAGGGCCTGGAAGAAACTCGACAAGGACGACAAGCGCACTGTATTGGCCGAAGCCGCGCTGCGTCTGATCAAGCTCGGGGCCACCGGTCGGCGGAAAAAGAAATAACCTTGCCCTGATCGACTAGTCTCTGATGCGCGCGCGGCCACATCCGCGTATGATTCGCGACCCTTCGGCGATCCCTTCGCCCGAAAACCCAGATTTCAACGTTTCAGCGGCTCAATTCAGCGCCGCTGAACAGACCACACCGGGAGGTGCCCAGATGAGTGACATCAATCAGAAAGACGACCAGGAAATCGGCCCAGCAGGCGAAAAACTGCAGAAAGTCCTCGCCCGTATCGGCGTCGGCTCGCGCCGCGACGTCGAATCCTGGATCAGCCAGGGCCGGATCAAGGTCAATGGCAAAGACGCCACCCTCGGCCTGCGTGTCGACATGCACGACGCCATCACCATTGATGGCAAGGTCATCAAGCGTGAAGAAGCCGCCGAGTCGGTTCGCCGCGTCATCATGTACAACAAGCCCGATGGCGAGATCTGCACCCGTGACGACCCGGAAGGCCGTCCGACCGTGTTCGACAAGCTGCCGCGTCCGAAAGAAGGCCGCTGGATCAACATCGGTCGTCTCGACATCAACACCACCGGTCTGTTGATGTTCACCACTGACGGTGAGCTGGCTAACCGCCTGATGCACCCGTCCTACGAGATGGACCGTGAATACGCGGTGCGTGTCCGTGGTGAAGTCGATGACGAGATGATCGAGCGCCTGAAGGCCGGCGTGGTGCTGGAAGACGGTCCGGCGCGGTTCACCGACATTCAACAGGCACCGGGCGGCGAAGGCTTCAACCACTGGTATCACTGCGTGGTGATGGAAGGCCGCAACCGTGAAGTGCGTCGCCTGTGGGAATCCCAGGGCCTGGTGGTCAGCCGCTTGAAGCGCGTGCGTTTCGGTCCGGTGTTCCTCAACTCCGACCTGCCGATGGGCCGCTGGCGCGAAATGAGCCAGTACGAAGTCGACGTGCTGAGCGCCGAAGTTGGCCTGACCCCGGTGGCCATGCCGCAACTGAACGCCAAGAGCAAAGACAAGCTCGACCGGATGCAGCGCAAGTCGTCGCGTCCGATGGCCCGTACCGAGCGCGTGCGTACCCTGCGTCCGGCCAACGGTGCACCGATTGGCGCCGGTTCGCGTCCGGTCCGCGAGCCGCAGATCGAAGGCGAGCGTCCGGGTCGCAAGCCGGCAGCGCGCCCGGATGGCGAGCGCGGTCCACGCACGCCGCGTCCGGCCAATGGCCGTACCGAGCGTGGCGAAGGTCGCGGTACGCCGGTGGCCGATCGTCCAGCCGAGACCAAGCGCCCGGCCAAGCCGGCGCCGAAGCGTCCAGGCATCAAGCTGGCTGACGATGACAAACCGTCGGGTAAGCGCCGTGGCGCACCGGCCGGTTCCGGCCAGCGTCCGGGTTTCGGTCGCAAGAAGCCGGAATAAGGCCGTTGTAAGCTTCGAGCGGTCAGCTCCAGGCTGAAAACGGAAACGCCAACCTCAGGGTTGGCGTTTTTTTTTGGACTTTTTATTTCTTTTTTTGGGTGTGTTTTCTTGTTTTAAAACAAAAAAACTCACCGCCTTTCAAATGGTTAGGCAGCTAACGTCAATCACAAGCGCGGCTTCGATCGGTCTGGGGTGGAAATTTTTCGTTACGCACTGTCAGTGAATATTTACGAAAAAGCCGCCGTGGTCCCGTGAATCAGGTGGCGTTGTCCGGCTGTAAGGAAAATCTGCCGCAGCCAAGCGCGCCGGGCCTTGCGCAGTGCGCTGGCGCGCTTGTTTCAGCGTCGTTTGGAAGGTGAGATGCGCTGCATGCCTGTCGTGCAGGTGCATAACAAGAAGGAGGCGCAATGAACGCCGTTATCCATTTTCACTTCTCCACGTGGGGCGGATTTTCCATCGTCCCCGCCGAAGGCCTGCAAAGGCCTGACTCAATTTTTGCAGCCGCCCGGGCCTCCCGGGGTGGACACACGCAATCCCGGCAACCGACACGCTGATCCGGCGAGGTCTGGCAGCAGGGGGTTAGCGGTGTACAATGCGCCGCGTTTTAACTGTGACCCTCTGCGTAATCGCGCAAACCTCAAGGTTTATCCGCCTTGTTCACTCCGCCGCGTCACAAGCGTGTCGGGTTCGATTTCGTCACAGATAAAAACAAACAGGTGACGCATGACCGTTGTAAAAAAGCTGAATTCCTGGTGCCTGCGCTGGGGTTTGATCAGGGTTGGCTGAAATCGCAACCTTGCAGCAACGTCTACTGAACATCATCAAACCTTGCGTGAGACCTTTTTCATGAGTGGACAAAACTCGCAATCAGGCGAGCTGAAACGCGGCCTGAAAAATCGCCATATTCAACTGATCGCCCTCGGTGGCGCGATCGGTACCGGATTGTTCCTCGGCTCTGCCGGGGTGCTGAAATCCGCCGGGCCGTCGATGATCCTCGGCTATGCCATCTGCGGCTTCATCGCCTTCATGATCATGCGCCAGCTCGGCGAGATGATTGTCGAAGAGCCGGTGGCCGGTTCCTTCAGTCACTTTGCACACAAATACTGGGGCGGCTTCGCCGGCTTCCTGTCGGGCTGGAACTGCTGGATCCTGTACATCCTGGTGGGCATGTCGGAGCTGACCGCGGTCGGCAAATACATCCACTACTGGGCGCCGGAGATCCCGAGCTGGGTCACTGCAGCCGCATTCTTCGTGCTGATCAATGCGATCAACCTGGCCAACGTCAAAGTCTTCGGTGAAGCCGAATTCTGGTTCGCGATCATCAAGGTCGTGGCGATCGTCGGCATGATCGCCCTGGGCAGCTACCTGCTGGTCAGCGGCCACGGTGGCGAGCAGGCGGCGGTGAGCAACCTGTGGTCCCACGGCGGCTTTTTCCCGAACGGCGTCAGCGGTCTGGTGATGGCCATGGCGATCATCATGTTCTCCTTCGGTGGCCTGGAAATGCTCGGTTTCACCGCAGCCGAAGCCGACAAGCCGAAAACCGTGATCCCGAAAGCGATCAATCAGGTGATCTACCGGATCCTGATTTTCTACATCGGCGCACTGGTGATCCTGCTGTCGCTGACCCCGTGGGACAGCCTGCTGGAAACGCTTAATGCTTCGGGCGATTCCTACAGCGGCAGCCCGTTCGTGCAGGTGTTCTCGATGCTCGGCAGCAACACCGCCGCGCACATCCTCAACTTCGTGGTCCTGACGGCGGCCTTGTCGGTGTACAACAGCGGCACCTACTGCAACAGCCGCATGCTGCTGGGCATGGCCGAGCAGGGCGATGCGCCGAAGGCGCTGGCGAAGATCGACAAGCGCGGCGTGCCGGTGCGTTCGATCCTGGCGTCGGCGGCGGTGACTCTGGTGGCCGTGCTGCTTAACTACCTGATCCCGCAACACGCGCTGGAACTGCTGATGTCGCTGGTGGTTGCAACGCTGGTGATCAACTGGGCGATGATCAGCTTCTCGCACTTCAAGTTCCGCCAGCACATGAACAAGACCCACCAGAAGCCGCTGTTCAAGGCGCTGTGGTATCCGTACGGCAACTACGTCTGCCTGGCGTTCGTCCTGTTCATCCTCGGTGTGATGCTGCTGATTCCGGGCATTCAGGTCTCGGTGTACGCGATTCCGGTGTGGGTGGTGTTCATGTGGGTCTGCTACGTGATCAAGAACAAGCGCAGCGATCAACGCGCGTTGCTCTCGGCCGCGGCCAAGTAGGCAACGGATGACAACAAAATAGCCGGCTTCTGCCGGCTTTTTTGTGCCCGGTCCTACGCGAAGTGACGATAGACTGCCGGCGCCAAATGAATCGAAGGAGTCGGGCATGGATCAGGTGCAAACACACTGCGAGATCGAGGGGGGCGCGCTGACGCGCGATGAGGTGCAGGCGTTGATCGCGTCCCAGCGCTTGCCGCTGCGGTTTATCGGGGTGGATTTCACCGATGTCGATCTGTCGCGCCTGATACTGGATCGCGCCGAGTTCCAGCGCTGCATTCTGCTGCGCACGCTATTGCTGGGGGCTCGCCTGGAGGAGACTCAATGGAAGGGCTGTCGTGGGGCTCACGCAGTATTCGAGGCGGCCCAGTTGCTGGAGGCCTCGTTCAGCAGCTGCGATTTGAACAACACACGCTGGCAGCGGGCGAAACTGGCGCAGGTTGTTTTCACGGGTTGCAAGCTGACCGGCGCCAACCTCAGTCACACGTCCAGTCTGGGGCTGTCGTTCAGCGAGACCCGGCTCAACAGCGCGTTTCTGGCCGGTATGTCGTTCGCCCGCACGACATTGAACGGGCTGGATTTCTCCGATGCGGATTTGAGCGATGCGGACTTTCGCAAGGCCGAGTTCGTCGAGTGCAGCCTGGCTCACGCACGTATCAACGGCGCGAGGTTTACCGATGCTGATCTGCGCGGTGCCGATCTGAGCGGTTTTCGGCTCAACGATGCCAAACTGTTCAAAGGGGCGCTGATTTCCCGGGCCCAGGCGTCGATGCTGTTGTCGGAACTGGGATTGTCTGTCGCTTAGCGACTTGAAGGTAGAGTTTCCATGCTGGTGATTTCCAACAACGTGCATCTGCCGGATGCCGAGATCGAACTGACGTACATCCGCGCCCAGGGCGCCGGTGGGCAGAACGTCAACAAGGTCTCCAGCGCCGTGCACCTGCGCTTCGACATTCCGGCCTCGTCCTTGCCCGAGTTCTACAAGGAACGACTGCTGGCGCTGCGCGACAGTCGCATCACCGGTGACGGCGTGCTGATCATCAAGGCCCAGCAGTACCGCACGCAGGAACAGAATCGCGCCGATGCGCTGGAGCGTCTGACCGAGCTGATCCTCAGCGCCACTAAAGTCGAGAAGAAGCGCCGGCCGACCAAACCGACACTGGGTTCAAAAAAGCGTCGGCTCGAATCGAAGACCAAGCGCGGCAGCATCAAGGCCGGGCGCGGCAAGGTGGATTTCTAGCCTTCGCGGTACTTGGTCGTGTGGTGGTAGAGATAGACGCTCAAGGCCAGGCCGCTCAGCGCTGCGAGGGCGGCGAACAGGAAGATCGAGGCAAAACCGAAGCCCGCAGCAATGGCTCCCGCCAGCGGTCCGGTGATGCCCAGCGACAAGTCGATGAACAACGAATAAGCCCCGACCGCCGCGCCACGGCTGGAGGCGGGCACCAGGTTCACGGCTTCCACCCCCAGCGCCGGAAACACCAGCGAGAAACCGAAACCGCTCAGTGCTGCGCCAGCCAGTGCCCAATGCGCGTCCGGCGCCAGCCACAGCAGCAGCAAGCCCAAGGTTTCCACCGTCAGGCAGGCAATCGCCACGCGAAAGCCGCCGAGGCGGTTGATCAGGTTGCCGAACAAAAGTCGCGCACCGATGAAGCTGGCGCCGAACAGGCTCAGGCACAGCACCGCGGTATCCCAGTGCTGCGTGGCGTAATACAGGGTGATGAACGTGGCGATGGTGCCGAAACCGATCGAGCCCAGCGCCAGCCCGCAGCCGTGCGGGAAGACGCGGCCGAGAACGTGCATGAATGGCAGACGCTCACCGGCCACGATCGGCGCGGCGGTCTTCGGCCAAGCCAGCAACAGCCCCAGCGTGGCGAGCAGCAGAATACTCACGCCCATGCTCCACAGACCAAAACGGCTGACCAGCCACACTCCAAGCGGCGCACCGATCGCCAGCGCGCCGTAACTGGCGATGCCGTTCCACGAGATGACTTTGGCGGTGTTGGCGGCGCCGACCCGGCCGATGCCCCAGCCGATCGAGCCTGACCCGACCAGGCTTTCAGCACTGCCCAGCACCAGGCGGCCGACGAACAGGCTGATCAGGCTCAGCAGCGGCAGGTGGGGTGTCCACGCCGAAATCAACATGAATACGCCGCTCAAGCCACAACCGGCCAGACCGATCATCACCGCATGTTTGCTGCCCTGGTTGTCGATGATCTTGCCGGCATACGGGCGGCTGAGCAGGGTGGCCAGGTATTGCACGCTGATCACCAGCCCGGCGATGACCGCGCCGAAGCCCAGGTCGCTGTGCACATAGCCGGGCAACACCGCCAGCGGAATGCCGATGTTCAGGTAGCCGATGAAGGTGAACAGGACAATGGAAACGACTTGCAGCGTGACCGCCAGGGGGCGCTGGGGTTCTGGCATAGAGGGCGACATGAATAACGATCCACGGGAAGAGCAGATTAGATAGGCTGCTCATGATACCGATGCAGACGGGTCTGGGGCGGGGAAAAGTAAAACTATTTGGCCGGGGCGACCAATTGTGTGGTGACCAGGGCGGCCAGCGCGTTTTCTTCGCTGCCGAAACGGGCGAGCAGGGCGGCCTGTTTCTCGGGCGAGAGGCGGCTCCAGATCTCGATCATCTTTTCGGTGGCGCCGATCAGGATCTCGGCCTGTTGTTCATCGAATTCTTTGGACATGGCAACTCAAGTTTCAGGCAGTGTGGAAAGCGCATGTTAGCGCTTTCCACACGGTCTGTACGGCGGGTGTTGCTTACTCTTCGCTGTCGGCCGGACGGCTCTCGGCGGCTTCTTTCGGCTCGGGCTGTTGGGCACCGGCTTGTTGCGTGGTCGTCTGCTCAGTTTCGTGCAGGCTTGGGAAGGGGAGATTCGGAATCTCGTGCATGGTTGCGCTCCTCGCTAAGTCTGTTGATAGATCTGGTAGATCCGCGCTTTCAGAAAGCTTGAGCAGGATACAGCAAGAAAAATGACAATCAGACTTTTAAATCCATTTGGTTCGACGGGCGGGATTGTCTAGACAAGTGCGACAGGGTGACGCAGGGCAAATGTAGGAGCGAGCCTGCTCGCGATGATCGTTCCCACGCGGACGCCTCGACGTGGGAACGATCAAGACCAGGAGGGAGTTATTGGCAGGCGTTGGCGATCGCTTCGGCCAGCAGGTCGAGGCGCGTCGCGTCAATCCCGGCAACGTTGGCCCGGCCCGAGCTGACCATGTACACGCTGTGATGCTCGCGCAGGTTTTTCACCTGTTCCGGCGACAGGCCAGTGTAGGAGAACATCCCGCGTTGCACGCCAATGTGCGCAAAACGCTCGCGCAGACCGTGCGGTTCCAGCGCTTCCACCAGACCGCTGCGCAACTGGGCGATGCGCAGACGCATGGCTTCGACTTCGTCGGCCCAGCGGCGTTTCAGCTCCGGGTCGGCGAGGATCGTGGCGACCACGGCCGCGCCGTGATCCGGTGGCGTCGACCACAGGTTGCGGGCGATGTGCGCCAGCTGGCTGCGGATGTCGATGAGCTTGTCGGCGGTTTTCGCGCTGACGATCAACGCACCGGTGCGGTCGCGGTACAGGCCGAAGTTCTTCGAACAGGAACTGGTGATCAGCAGTTCGGGCAACTCGGCGGCGAACAGCCGGGTTGACCACGCATCCTGCTCCAGACCGTCGCCAAAGCCCTGGTAGGCAAAATCGATCAGCGGCAGCAGATCGCGACGACGAACGACGTCCAGCACCCGCTGCCAGTCGTCGTGGCTCAGGTCGAAACCGGTCGGGTTGTGGCAGCATGCATGCAGCAGCACCACATCGCCTTTCGGCACTTCGTTGAGTACGGCGAGCATGCCATCGACGTCGAGGCGGTTGTCGCTGCCAACGTACGGGTAATGGCTGATCTTGACCCCGGCGGCCGCGAAAATCGTTTCGTGGATCGGCCAGGTCGGGTTGCTCAGCCAGACGCCCTTGCCCGGCAGGCATTGCGCGATGAAATCCGCTGCCAGGCGCAGGGCGCCCGTGCCGCCCGGGGTCTGGGTGGCGTCGGCGCGTTGCTCGGCGATCAGCGCCGAATCGGCACCGAGCACCAATTCGCTGATGACCTTACCGAACAGCGGATTGCCGTGGCCACCGATGTAGGTCTTGGTGTCCTGGCTCTCGACCAGCCGCGCCTCGGCGATTTTCACCGCCTCGGGGATCGGTGTCAGGCCCTGGGCATCCTTGTAGACGCCCACGCCGAGGTCGAACTTGCGCGGGTTGGCGTCCTGCGCGTAGGCCTCCATCAGGCCGAGGATCGGGTCGCCGGGCACCCGGCCGATGGCGTCGAAGTGCATTACTTGCGTCCTTCTGCGGTCTTGGCCACTTCGTCAGTGCGCGCGGCCATGATGAAGTCGTTGCGGTGCAGGCCCTTGATCGAGTGGCTCCACCAGGTCACGGTGACTTTGCCCCACTCGGTCAGCAGGCCCGGGTGGTGACCTTCGGCCTCGGAGATTTCGCCGACGGCGTTGGTGAAAGCCAGCGCGTGCTTGAAATTCTTGAACAGGAACACTTTTTCCAGCTGCATGATGCTGTCACGCACTTCGATGTTCCAGTCAGGGATCTGCTTGATCAGGATCGGCAATTCTTCGTCACTGACTTGTGGAGCATCGGCACGGCAGGCTTCGCAATGGGCTTGGTTCAACGTGGACATGGTGGACTTCCTGAAATCTGAAGGTGTTTTTTTATATTGGCCGTCAAAGTCGCCACGCTAAACCAAAGTGGCGACGACTGACAGGCTCACTTGTAAGCAAAAGTCGCGGGTCACGCGGCTTTCGGTTTAGGCGGAAACTTCGGGGCGTGCAGACCCAGCTGCATGCCTTGCTTGACCATGGCCATGATGTCTTCGTGGGCCAGGTCGAACAGGCGCTTGAGGTTCGGCAGGACAAAATACAGCGGTTGCAGGATGTCGATGCGGTACGGCGTGCGCATGGCCTCCAGCGGATCGAAGGCCTGATGCTCGGGCTCGTCCGACAGCGAGTAAACGGTTTCTTTCGGCGAGGACAGGATGCCGCCGCCGTAGATGCGTTTGCCTTGCGGGGTGTCGACCAGGCCGAACTCGATGGTCATCCAGTACAGGCGCGCCAGATAAACGCGTTCTTCCTTGGTCGCCTGCAGGCCGAGCTTGCCGTAGGTGTGGGTGAATTCGGCAAACCAGGGGTTGGTCAGCAATGGGCAGTGGCCAAAGATCTCGTGGAAAATGTCCGGCTCTTGCAGGTAATCCAGTTCTTCACGGGTGCGAATGAACGTGGCCACCGGAAACTGCTTGCTGGCGAGCAATTCGAAAAAAGTCTGGAAGGGGATCAGCGCCGGGACGCGGGCGACCTGCCAACCGGTGGTCTGGCCGAGCACCTTGTTGATTTCGCCCAGTTGCGGAATGCGGTCGTGGGGCAGGCCGAGTTTTTCGATACCGTCCAGGTATTCCTGGCACGCGCGCCCCTCGATCACTTTCATCTGGCGGGTGATCAGCGTGTTCCACACCGCATGTTCTTCGGCGGGGTAGTCGATAAAACCTTGCGCATCGGGCTCGCGGGCCACGTATTGCGTCTGCTTCATACTGCTCTCCTGCGAGGGGAATTTCGTTCTTGTTATGTCCTGCGATGGACTGAGAAATACCCCAGCGCGTTCGTTGTTGCAGCAGGTTGATGATCGGTTGAGTAGGAAAAATCTCTTTAATTCGTAAAGTTTTCGTTACGCTTTGTGCGTTAAGTCCTGTTTGCGGTGACTGTCGGGTTTGAAAAGGTCGATGGCTGTCACATAATCTTGACGACTATCTTGCGCGCTGCGCAGAAAATTCCGGTGTCAGACCGTCTCCTCACCTGTTTCGGGCCTTTATATGCGTATCAAAGTCCACTGCCAGAACCGCATCGGCATCCTGCGCGACATTCTCAATCTGTTGGTGGAGTACGGGATCAACGTCGCCCGTGGCGAGGTGGGTGGTGAGCATGGCAACGCGATCTACCTGCATTGCCCGAACCTGATCAACATTCAGTTCCAGGCGCTGCGGCCCAAGTTCGAGGCGATTGCCGGGGTCTTTGGCGTCAAGCGGGTAGGGCTGATGCCCAGCGAGCGGCGGCACATGGAATTGAATGCGCTGCTCGGTGCGCTGGAGTTTCCGGTGCTGTCGATCGACATGGGCGGCTCCATCGTGGCGGCCAACCGGGCGGCGGCGCAGTTGCTCGGGGTGCGGGTGGACGAGGTGCCGGGGATTCCGCTGTCGCGTTACGCCGAGGATTTCGACCTGCCGGAACTGGTGCGCGCCAACAAATCGCGAATCAACGGCATGCGGGTCAAGGTCAAGGGCGACATCTTTCTGGCCGACATCGCGCCGCTGCAATCGGAGCACGATGACAGTGAGGCCATGGCCGGTGCCGTGCTGACCTTGCACCGGGCGGACCGCGTCGGCGAGCGCATCTACAACGTGCGCAAGCAGGAATTGCGTGGCTTCGACAGCATCTTTCAGAGCTCCAAGGTGATGGCGGCGGTGGTGCGCGAAGCACGACGCATGGCGCCGCTGGATGCACCGCTGCTGATTGAAGGTGAAACCGGCACCGGCAAGGAATTGCTGGCGCGGGCCTGTCACCTGGCGAGCCCGCGTGGGCAGTCACCGTTGATGGCGCTCAACTGCGCGGGGTTGCCGGAGTCGATGGCCGAGACCGAGCTGTTCGGCTATGGCCCCGGTGCCTTTGAAGGGGCGCGGGCCGAAGGCAAGCTCGGGCTGCTGGAGCTGACAGCGGGTGGCACGCTGTTTCTCGATGGCGTCGGCGAAATGAGCCCGCGCTTGCAGGTGAAATTGCTGCGTTTCCTGCAGGACGGCTGCTTCCGGCGGGTGGGCAGTGATGAAGAGGTTTATCTGGATGTGCGGGTGATCTGCGCAACCCAGGTGGACCTGTCGGAGTTGTGCGCTCGAGGCGAGTTTCGCCAGGATTTGTATCACCGCTTGAACGTGCTGTCGCTGCATATCCCGCCCCTGCGCGAATGCCTCGACGGTTTGACGCCGCTGGTGGAACATTTCCTCGATCAGGCCAGCCGGCAGATCGGCTGCGCGCTGCCGAGGTTGGCGCCAGCGGCGATGGACCGACTCAGTCACTACCATTGGCCGGGCAACGTGCGGCAACTGGAGAACGTGCTGTTTCAGGCGGTTTCGCTGTGCGACGGCGGCACGGTCAAGGCCGAGCACATTCGCTTGCCGGATTACGGTGTGCGTCAGCCGCTTGGCGATTTTTCCCTCGAAGGCGGGCTCGACGAGATTGTCGGGCGCTTCGAGAAGGCGGTGCTGGAGCGTTTGTATTCCGAGCACCCGAGCAGTCGGCAACTGGGCAAGCGGCTGGGGGTTTCTCACACCACGATTGCCAACAAGTTGCGTGAGTACGAAGTCGGTAAGGAGTCAGGCAGCGCCTGATCACACCCACGCTGAGCGTTCCCACTCGGACGCTTCGACGTGGGAACGATCCGCGATCAGGGTCAGGTGTTTGCCGCCAAGCGGCATGACACCGCCGGTTTTTCGTCTTCGATACATTTCCCTCCTTTGCGCAAAACCCCTCAAGTCCTTTGTTTACCGGGGTGTCGGCCGCCAGAAAAAAGTTGGTCTGCAAATTGCTTATGGCTCAGCAGTACAGCGGTGGGCGGCAAACGTCCGGCATGCAGAGGAAAGAGTGTGGACAAGTACCTTTATGTGGCAATGACCGGCGCCAGCCAGAACGCACTGGCGCAAAAGGCTCATGCCAACAACCTGGCGAACATCTCCACCAATGGTTTTCAGCGCGACCTGGAGCAGGCGCGTTCGATGCCGGTGTTCGGTGACAGCTTTCCGGCGCGTGCGTTTGCCATGAGCGAACGGCCCGCCACCGACTTCACGCCAGGTTCGCTGGTGCAGACCGGCCGTGACCTCGACGTCGCCGTGTCGGGCAATGGCTGGATCGCCGTGCAGAACCCCAACGGCGGTGAAAGCTATGTGCGCACCGGCAGCCTCAATATCGATGCCCTTGGTGTGTTGCGTGCCGGCAACGGCATGCCGGTCATGGGCAATGGAGGGCCGATCGCCGTACCGCCGGAGCAGCAGGTGGAAGTCGGTGAAGACGGCACCATCAGCATTCGTGCGATGGGCGAAGGCCCGCGCGTCATGGCTGAAGTCGACCGGATCAAGCTGGTCAACCCGGACATCAAGAACATGAACAAGGGCCTGGACGGTTCGATCTACACCAAGGACGGCCAGCCTGCGCCGGCCGATGCCAACGTCAAGCTGGTGTCGGGTTTCCTGGAGTCGAGCAACGTCAATGCCGTGGAAGAGATGACGTCGGTGCTGGCCCTGGCCAAGCAGTTCGAGTTGCACGTCAAGATGATGAACACCGCCAAAGACGACGACCAGGCCATGGCTCGGGTCTTGCAGATCAGCTAATTATCAGAACGTCGCGCCGTAAAACAGGCGCACGAGGAGAATCGAATGCTTCCGGCTCTATGGGTTGCCAAAACCGGTCTGTCCGCCCAGGACACCAACCTGACCACCATTTCCAACAACCTGGCAAACGTGTCGACCACGGGTTTCAAACGTGACCGCGCCGAGTTCCAGGACCTGCTGTACCAGATCAAGCGTCAGCCAGGCGCCCAGTCGACCCAGGACAGCGAACTGCCGTCGGGTCTGCAAGTGGGGACCGGTGTGCGCATCGTCGGCACTCAGAAGAACTTCACCGCCGGCAGCCTGCAAACCACCGAGCAGCCGCTGGACATGGCCATCGACGGGCGCGGTTTCTTCCAGATTCTGCAGCCGGACGGCACCACGTCCTACACCCGTGACGGTACTTTCCACCTCGACTCCAACGGCCAGATCGTCAACGCCAGCGGTTTTGCCCTGGAGCCGGCCATCGTCATCCCGAACAACGCCCAGACCTTCACGGTCGGCCGCGACGGTACCGTGTCGATCACCGTTGCCGGCAACGCCGCTTCGCAAGTGATCGGCAACCTGCAAACCGCCGACTTCATCAACCCGGCCGGTCTGCAAGCGGTGGGCAACAACCTGTTCCTGGAAACCGCCGCTTCCGGTGCGCCGCAAGTCGGCACGCCGGGCCTGAACGGTTTCGGCACCACCCTGCAGAACACCCTGGAAACCTCCAACGTCAGCACCGTGGAAGAGATGGTCAACATGATCACCACCCAGCGCGCGTACGAGATGAACTCCAAGGTGATCTCCACCGCCGACCAGATGCTCTCGTTCGTAACGCAGAATCTGTAATCAAGTCTATGAGGCGGCCATGAGGTCGCCTGCAACACCGTGAGGTAAGGGTCATGAAGCGCTTTGTATCTGTTGTGGCATTGAGTGGGGTCGTCTCGCTCGCGGGCTGCGTCGCTCCGACGCCCAAGCCCAATGATCCTTACTACGCCCCGGTGTTGCCGCGCACACCGTTGCCGTCGGCCGCCAACAACGGCTCGATCTATCAGGCCGGTTTCGAGCAGAACCTGTACAGCGACCGCAAGGCTTTTCGGGTCGGTGACATCATCACCATCACCCTCAACGAAAGAACCCAGGCCAGCAAGAACGCCAACTCGCAGGTGGCCAAGATCAGCAAGACCGGCATCGGCCTGACGTCGCTGTTCGGCAGCAGTGCAACCACCAACAACCCGATCGGCAGCAATGACCTGAGCCTGAGCGCCAGCTACGAAGGCGACCGCGCGACCAAGGGTGACAGCAAGGCGGCCCAGGGCAATACCCTGACCGGCTCGATCACCGTGACCGTCGCCGACGTGCTGCCCAACGGCATCATCGCCGTGCGTGGCGAAAAGTGGATGACCCTCAACACCGGCGACGAGCTGGTGCGGATCGCCGGTCTCGTGCGTGCCGATGACATCGCCACCGACAACACCGTGTCTTCGACCCGGGTCGCCGATGCGCGCATCACCTACTCGGGCACCGGCTCGTTCGCCGATGCGAGTCAGCCAGGCTGGTTCGACCGTTTCTTCCTCAGCCCGCTGTTCCCTTTCTAGGTGGCTACGTTGAATTTCAGAAGCCTCATGGTGGCCGCATTTTTGTTGTCGGCGGCCTTCAATGCACAAGCCGAACGGTTGAAGGACATCGCCAGCATTTCCGGCGTGCGTTCCAACCAGTTGATCGGTTACGGCCTGGTGGTCGGTCTTAACGGCACCGGCGACCAGACCACGCAGACCCCGTTCACCCTGCAGACCTTCAACAACATGCTCTCGCAGTTCGGCATCAAGGTGCCGCCGGGATCGGGCAACGTGCAGCTGAAAAACGTTGCGGCAGTGTCGGTGAGTGCTGATCTGCCGGCGTTCGCCAAACCGGGTCAGCAGGTCGACATCACCGTGTCGTCCATCGGTAACTCCAAGAGCCTGCGCGGCGGCACCCTGTTGCTGACCCCGCTCAAGGGTATCGACGGCAACGTCTACGCCATCGCCCAGGGCAACCTGGTGGTCGGCGGTTTCGATGCTGAAGGTCGTGATGGTTCGAAGATCACCGTCAACGTTCCGTCGGCCGGTCGCATCCCTGGCGGGGCGTCGGTCGAGCGTTCGGTGCCGAGCGGTTTCAACCAGGGCAACAGCCTGACGCTGAACCTCAACCGCTCCGACTTCACCACCGCCAAACGCATCGTCGACAAGATCAACGACATGCTCGGCCCGGGCGTGGCCCAGGCCATCGATGGCGGTTCGATCCGTGTGACCGCGCCGCTCGATCCGAGCCAGCGCGTCGACTACCTGTCGATCCTGGAAAACCTCGAAGTCGATCCGGGTCAGGCGGTGGCGAAAGTCATCATCAACTCGCGTACCGGCACCATCGTCATCGGCCAGAACGTGAAGGTGTCGCCGGCCGCTGTGACTCACGGCAGCCTGACCGTGACCATCACCGAAGACCCGATCGTCAGCCAGCCGGGCCCGCTGTCCAACGGCCAGACCGCCGTGGTGCCGCGCTCGCGGGTGAATGCCGAACAGGAAGCCAAGCCGATGTTCAAGTTCGGCCCGGGCACCACCCTCGACGAGATCGTCCGTGCGGTGAACCAGGTCGGCGCCGCGCCGGGTGACCTGATGGCCATCCTTGAAGCACTGAAGCAGGCCGGCGCGTTGCAAGCCGACCTGATCGTGATCTGAGGACGGCGACCATGGATATGCGCAAAAGCGGTCTGGTCAGCAGCAGCGATTCGGGTTCGTACTCCGACCTCAATCGTCTGAACCAGCTCAAGGTCGGCGACAAGAACAGCGATGCGAACATGCGCAAGGTCGCGCAGGAATTCGAATCGCTGTTTCTCGGGGAAATGCTCAAGTCGATGCGTTCGGCCACCGAAGCGCTCGGCCAGGACAACCCGCTCAACACGCCGGCAGCCAAGCAGTATCAGGAAATGTACGACCAGCAGCTGGCGGTTTCCCTGTCCCGCGAGGGCGGGGGTATTGGCCTGGCCGACGTGCTGATGCGCCAGATGTCGAAGAACAAGCCGATGGCGCCGGGTGAGGCCGCGGCCGCATCCGCCGCCAAGCAGGAAGAAGCCAGGGCCAAGGCCGCTGATGTGGTCACGCCGATTGCCGCCGGCACCGTGGCCACCCATGGCCCGTTGTCGCGACTCAATGGCGAGCGTCCGCTGTGGGCGTCGCGTTCGGTGCATGCGCCGAACACCGAACTGTCCCATCGCAACGACATGCAAATGATCAACCAGCGTCGTCTGGCACTGCCGCCGAAACTGGCGGACCGCTTGCTCGCAGGTCTTGTGCCTTCGGCCACGCCGGCGGCGGCCACTCAACTGCCGCAACGCGCCACGACTGCCGCTGTCACCGGTTCCGGTCCGCTGTACAACGGCGACTGGCTGGCCCGCGCCGAGGCAGACAAGGCCTCTGGTGGACAGATGCAGATTTACGGCCGCGCCATGGCGCAGATCCCGCTGGCGCCCGCCAAGCGCGCATTCAGCAACGCCGACCAGTTCGTCAACACCATGCTGCCGATGGCGCAGGAAGCCGCGGCACGCATCGGCGTCGATCCGCGTTATCTGGTGGCTCAGGCTGCGCTGGAAACCGGCTGGGGCAAATCGGTCATGCGCGCCCAGGACGGCAGCAGCAGTCACAACCTGTTCGGCATCAAGGCCAGCAGCAACTGGAAGGGCGATTCGGCCCGGGCGATCACCAGCGAATTCCGCAACGGGCAGATGGTCAAGGAGACGGCCGAGTTCCGTTCCTACGCCTCGTACAAGGACAGCTTCCACGATCTGGTGACTTTGCTGCAGAGCAATAATCGCTATCAAGATGTGCTGAAGTCGGCCGATAACCCAGAACAGTTTGTACGCGAATTGCAAAAGGCCGGTTACGCGACCGACCCGAACTACGCGACGAAGATTTCGCAGATTGCCAGGCAGATGACGGTCAATCAGAACTACGCTGCGGCCGGCGTTTCAACGACGCCCTTATAAACACAAGGTAAGGTTTGAATCATGAGTTTGCTCAATATCGGGATGTCGGGACTGGCCGCGAGTTCGTCCTCTCTGGCTGTGACGGGTAACAACATTGCCAACGTCGACACCGCCGGTTATTCACGCCAGCAAACCGTGCAGGGCACCAAGTCCTCGATCCAGTATGGCAACGTGTTCATCGGTACCGGTACGACCCTGGCCGACGTGCGCCGGGTGTACAACTCCTACCTTGAATCTCAGCTGCGTACCGCCACGTCGCTCAATAGCGAAGCCGCCGCTTTCGGTGCGCAGGCGACCGCGCTGGACGGCTCGCTGTCCGACACCAATACCGGCCTGACCGGTGTGCTGCAGAAGTTCTTCACGTCGATGCAAGGCGTATCGACCTCGGCCACCGACGACACTTCCCGCCAGTCGGTGCTGACCGGCGCGCAGGCCCTGACCAGTCGCTTCAATGCGCTGGCCAAGCAGATGAACGATCAGAACGCCACGCTCAATGGCAACCTGTCCGACATGGCGTCCCAGGTGAACAAACTGGCAACCTCGATTGCCACGCTGAACCAGAAGATCGGCGAGATCTCCACCAGCGGCGGCCAGCCGAACGATCTGCTCGACAGCCGTAACGAGGCCGTGCGTCAGCTCTCCGAGCTGACTGGCGCGCAAGTCGTTGAACGTGGCACCAGCTTCGACATCTACATCGGCAGCGGCCAGCCGTTGGTCATCGGCAATACCACCAATACCCTGAGCACCGTGCCGGTCAAGGGTGACCCGTCGCGCATGGGCATTCAGATGGATCGTGGTTCGAGCACCATCGACATCACCTCGGCGATGACCGGTGGTGAAATCGGCGGCCTTCTGACCTATCGCAAGGAAGTGCTCGATCCTGCACTCAATGAACTGGGCCGTGTGGCGCTGGTCGTTGCCGACCAGATCAACCGCCAGCAAGCCCAGGGCATCGACAAGAACGGTGACTTTGGCGCGGCGATTTTCAACGACATCAACAGTGCCGCCCTGATCAGCCAGCGCAGTATTGCCCAGTCCGGCAACAGCGCAGGTTCGGGCAACCTTGACGTCACCATCAAGGACACCGGCAAGCTGACCACCAGCGACTACCAGGTCACCTTCACCAGCGCGACCAACTACACGGTCAAGCGCTCCGACGGCACCGACATGGGTTCGTTCAGCACCACGACCACACCGCCTCCGGTGATCGACGGCTTTACCCTGGCCCTCAACGGTGGTGCCCTGAGCGCCGGCGACACGTTCAAGATCACCCCGACCCGCAACGCGGCGGCCAGCATCCAGACCGTGCTCACCGACCCGAAGAAAATCGCCGCAGCCGCACCGTTGACCGGCGTGGCCAGTGCCAACAACTCGGGCACCTACACTCAGCCGACGCTGACCGACGTTGTCGACATCTACAACCCGGCGGCTCAGGCGGAGCTGCAGAACGCGCTCAAGTATTCGACCCCGGTCAAACTGGTATTCGGCGCCACCACCAGCGGCAGTCAGACTTACAACATGGTTGACGCCAAGGGCGCCACGATCGGCTCCGGCGTCATCGTTCCTGGTCAGGCGAACACCCTGAACCTGAAGATCGGCATGGTCGATTCCACCGGTGCTCCGGTGATGGACACCACCGTCATTCCTAACGTGCAAAAGACCTTCACCGTGCAGACCACCGTGGGCGCGACGCCGAAGTCCGGCGAAACCTTCACCATCAACCTGACCGGCGCAGCTTCTTCAGACAACCGCAACGCCCAGGCGCTGGTCGGTTTGCAGACCAAACAGACCGTTGACACCGGCACGGCGAGCAAGGGCATCAGCCTGACCGACGCCTACAACAAACTGGTGACCAACGTCGGTACCCAGGCCGCCCAGGGCAAGTCCGACAGCGCGGCCACCACGGTGATCCTGGATCAGGCCCAGGGGGCGCGGGACTCGCTGTCCCAGGTCAACCTGGACGAAGAGACCGGCAACCTGGTCAAGTATCAGCAGTACTACACAGCGTCTTCGCAGATCATCAAAGCTGCGCAGGAAACCTTCGCCACGCTGATCAACAGTCTTTAAGGAGCCGTAATTCATGCGCATTTCCACCGCCCAGTATTACGCGACGCAAGCTGCCCAATATCAGCGCAACTACAGCAAGACGGTCGCGACCGCCAACGAAGCCAGCAGCCTGCAGCGCATCAACACCGCCGCCGACGATCCGATCGGAGCGGGTCGTTTGCTGCGTCTGGGTCAGCAGGCCGCGATGCTCGATCAGTACAAAGGCAACATCGACACCACCAAGAGCTCGCTGACTGTTCAGGAATCCACGCTGTCGGCCATCACCGACGCCTTGCAGCGCGCCAAGGAAATCGGGCTGGCAGCCAATAACGGCATCGCCACCGACAAGGACCGCCAGGCTTACGCCGCCGAACTGAGCCAGATCCAGCAACAGGTGCTGGGGCTGATGAACTCCAAGGATGCCAACGGCAACTATCTGTTCTCCGGTTCGAAAACCGATACCGCGCCGTACTCGCAGAATGCCGACGGCACCTACACCTACAACGGTGACCAGACCCAGATCAATCTGGGCATTGGCGACGGCCTGTCGGTGGCCACCAACACCACCGGTTGGGATGCTTTCCAGCAGACCATCAATACTGCCCGCACCCAGACCAATATGACGGCTCCGGCCGTTGATGACGGTCGCGTGGTGTTGACCAACGGTATCGTAGGCACCGCCGCGACGTATAACGCCAAGTTCACGGCCGGCCAGCCGTACACCGTGGACTTCATCAGCAGCACTCAGCTGAAGATCACCGATGCCTTGGGCAACGATGTGACGGCCGAAGCCAGCCAGAACGGTCTGATCAGCAACAGCAACGGCGCCAACCAGACGGTCAGCTTCCGTGGCGTCGACATGAAGTTGAACATCAACCTCAAGGCCGGTGACACCAACCCGGACGCAGTCATTGCCGGTCACAGCTTCCAGCTGTCGGCTTCGCCGGATTCGTTCACCACCTCACGCAGCCCGGGCAACCCGTCGACGGCGGTCATCACCGGTTTCAGCGTGACCGACCAGGCAGCCTACACGTCGGCCTTCCCGTCCGGCGGCGGCGCGGTGCTGAAATTCACCAGCGCCACGGACTTCGACCTGTACGCGGCGCCTGTCACCGCTGACAGCAAGCCGATCTCGTCGGGTACTGTGGCCGGCGGCAACGCCACGGCAGCAGGCGTGACCTTTGCCCTCGGTGGCACGCCAGCGGCCGGTGACCAGTTCTCGATCCAGTCCAACAACCACCAGACCCAGAACGTGCTCGACACCCTGGGCCAGATGGTCACGGCGCTGAACACCCCGATCGACGGTGATCCGGTGGCCAAGCAGAAATTCCAGGGGGCAATGGAGTCGGCGCTCGGCAACATTGACAGCGCCGCCAACCAGATCGGCAGTGCGGTGACGTCCATCGGTGCCCGCGGGCAGTCGCTGGATGACCAGAGCACCACCAACCAGAGCCTGCAACTGGCAAACGCCAGCACCCAGGGCACGATCCGTGATTCGGATCCGGCCGAAGTGATGACCCGCCTGACCTTGCAGCAGACCATGCTGCAGGCCTCGCAACTGGCGTTCAGCAAAATCTCTCAGTTGGGCCTGTTCAACAAGATCTGAAGCCTGAACGGGCGCGCAAGCGCCCGCTTGCTCCGATCGCTCTGTATCCTTTGTCTTTTTCTGCGGTTTCAAAGGGCTCGCTGTTCCGGGCGGGTTCCCGCCGCTTGCGAGTCCGCCGTGAATTCACTTCCCCTTGTCAGCGTCGTCATTCCTGCCTTCAATCCACGCTTTTTCGAGCGGACATTGAACAGTGCTGTCAGCCAGACTTACAGCCCTCTGGAAATTATCGTCTGCGATGACAATCGGGGTCCCGAGATCGAACGCATCGTAGCCTCGGTCATCGAGCAGTCCGGCGTCGAGGTACGTTATGTGCGCAATCCGCGCACTCTGGGAATGATCGGCAACCTCAAGGCGTGCCTGAGTCAGGCGCGGGGTGAGTTCATCAAGTTCCTGTGCGACGACGATCACTTGTATGCCGACTGCATCCGGCAGCAGGCCCAGGAGATGATGCGTGAAGAGGTCAGTCTGGTACTGGCCCAGCGACTGTTGTGGGATGCGCAGGACATCATCCTGCCCGCGCGCCTGGAAAACACATCGTTGTCGCCGCACAGCGGTCTGTTCAAGGGCGACGACTTGCTGGGCATCTTCGAGAAATTCCCGGTCAATGTCCTCGGCGGGTTTACTAACGCGATGTTCCGGCGTGCCGACGTTGAAGCGTTGTTGCCGGCGCTGACTCAGGAAGGTCACTGTTTCATCGCTTCGCTGGATTTTGCTCTGTACGTCTGCCTGCTGCGGCGCGGCAATCTGGCGGTGTCCAACAACGTGCTCAGCGCCGAGCGGCTGTACCCGGAACGCCTGAGTGCGCAACAGTCGATGAAAGACGCGCTCGAGGTCGAGCGTGAGTGGATGCTGCAGATGCTCAAATCGCGCAGCGGCGAAGCAGCGCCGGCGCCGGGATGGGTTCGCTATGTTCCGCTGAGCAAGGCCGACGAGTCTCCCCGGGTCTGGGAGGAACTGCCGCTGAGTCGCACTCTGGGCTCCAAGCAGAGCCGCCAGGAGTGGAGTGTCGGCATCGACAGCTGGAGTTTTGCCGAACTCTACGCGCAGTGGCTCAATTGCCGGGTACTGACCGAAGGTCAGCGCACGTTGTTGCCGGAAACCCTGGCCGGCTGGTCGCATCAACCCCGGATCGTGCCGATCGTCATCGACGGGCAGGGCAGTCGTGACGGTGTCGAACGCACGCTGGCATCGCTTGCCGCCCAGGATTATCCGCCGGAGCTGATCCTTGTCCTGTCCGCCTCGTGTACCGAAACCGAGCTGGACGGGCGGGTGTTCCGCATGCCTTTGCAAGACGACGGCATGGAACAGATCAATACGCTGCTGCCACAATTGGCGGGAGCCGACTGGTTTTACCTGCTGCAGGCCGGTGATCGGCTGGTGGCACCGGCATTGCTGGTCATGGCCGAGCGCATCGTGCATTACCCGTCACTGAAATGTCTGTACAGCGACGAGGGCAGCTTGCGTAACGGGGAGTCCGCAGAGCCTGCATTCAAGCCGGATTTCAACCTCGACCTGATGCGCAGCTACCCCTATGTCGGTCGGGCATTGGCATTCGAGCGTGAGCGTTTTCTGGCGCTGGGTGGTTTCGCTCCTGACTTCGCTCAGATGGCGCCGCACGATGTGTTGTGGCGACTGGTCGAGAACGACGGCACACAGGTTATCGGCCACATCGCCGAGGTCATGCTGGAATCGCCTTTTGACCTGTCCAGATGGCTCGTGGCCCCGGGCGTCCTCGAACAGAATCCGCGGGTGCTCCAGGCGCATCTGCAACGGCTCGGTCTGGCCCATGACATTCGCCGTGGCAGCTCCGAACTGCTCAATCGCGTCGACTATCATCACGCACGGCGTCCGTTGGTCTCGATCATTATCGTGACCAAAGACCAGACCGCCGCCTTGCAGCGCTGTGTCGAGACGCTGCTGGAAAAAACTGCCTACACCGAATACGAGCTGCTGCTGGTCGATAACGGCAGCACCAGCGCCGAAGCGCTGGCCTGGCTGGACGGCATGGCGCAACTGGGCAGCGACCGGGTTCGCGTGCTGAGCTTTGCGCAGCAGGGCAATGCCGCCGCCACGCACAACTTTGCGGTAGGGCAGGCCCGCGGCGAATACGTGCTGATGCTCAATACCTTTGCGGTGATTACCCAGTCCGACTGGCTGGACGAACTGCTCAATCATGCGCAGCGTCCGGAAGTCGGGGTCGTCGGCGCCAAGTTGTACAATCCGGACGGTTGCGTGCTGCATGCCGGCCTGATTCTGGGCATGCAGGGCGCCGTGGGATTGCCCTTCTATGGTCAGTCGCTGCAGGCGGACGGGTACATGTTCCGCTTGCAGGCGGTGCATGACCTGAGTGCGGTCGGCGGTGATTGCCTGATGATTCGCAAGGCTGTCTACGAAGCTGTCGACGGGCTCGACGAACAGGATCTGGCGCAGGCCCTCAATGTGGCGGATCTGTGTCTGCGCGTCGGCCGGGAAGGTTACTTGGTGGTCTGGACACCTTATGCCATGCTGGCCCTGGGCGCGCGGCCGACGGCCGAGGCCACGGCAGAAGAAGAGCAACTGCAGATTCAGGAGCACGAAACGTTCTACAAGCGCTGGTTGCCAGTGATTGCGCGCGATCCTGCGTTTAACGTCAATCTGGCGGTGCAGGGGGTCGGTGCGACCAGCTTCAGTCTGGAGCCGGGCCTGCGTACCGGTTGGAGCCCGTTTTCGTGCACGCAGCTGCCGAATGTGCTGGCGGTACCGATCAACGCTTCCGCTATCGGCCACTATCGCATCAGCCAGCCGATGATCGAGCTGGAGGCGGCCAATCGTGCCGAAGGGCGGATTTGCTATGGCTTGCCTTCGATCATCGATATCGAGCGCCAGTCGCCCGACGTGATCGTATTGCAAGGGCGTTACTCGGAAGGTGCCATCGAGGAAATTCCGCCGTTGAAAAACTTTTTCAACGCCCGGCGGATCTACGAACTTGACGACTATGTCATCGATGTCCCTCATCGCAACGCGCACATCCGCAACATGCCGAACAAGCAGGAAATGGAGCGGCTGGTGCGGCGGGCGATCGGTCTGTGCGATCGTGTGGTGGTGTCTACCCAGCCGCTGGCCAACGTTCTGTCGGACATGCATCACGACATCCGGGTGGTACCGAACATGTTGTCGCGGCACTTGTGGACTGACTTGCACAGCCAGCGTCGCACCTCGAAAAAGCCGCGGGTCGGCTGGGGTGGCGGCACCAGTCACCACGGAGATCTGGCGGTGATTGCCGATGTGGTCCGTGAGCTGGCAAACGAGGTCGATTGGGTGTTTTTCGGCATGTGCCCGGATGACTTGCGCCCGTACATGCATGAGTTTCACGGCGTGATCCCGCTGGATGTGTATCCGGCGAAACTGGCCAGCCTCAACCTCGACCTGGCCCTCGCACCGCTGGAGTTCCACATCTTCAACGACTGCAAGAGCAACCTGCGCCTGCTGGAGTACGGCGCGTGCGGCTATCCGGTGGTCTGCACCGACACCGAGGCCTATCAGGGTTACCTGCCGTGCACCCGGGTCAAGACCAACTCCACGGACGAGTGGCTGCAGGCAATCCGCATGCACCTGGCCGATCCCGATGCGAGCTATCGCATGGGCGATGAACTGCGAGAAATCGTATTGCGCGACTACGTACTGCGGGGCGACAACCTGCGGTACTGGGAAAACGGCTGGCTGGCGGACTGACCGGCACTGCTGAAAAAGGCGACTTTCGAGTCGCCTTTTTTGCGTCTTCAATATCCTGTTTGTATCAGTATCGACACTTTTTTTACCGCAGAGCCTCAAGCATCGCGATTTCCCTGTCGATACTTCTCTATTCGCTGACCTCGGACGGTTGCTGCTGGCGTGATCGGCCTGTGCCCGTGAGGCAGGTTTCCCGATTCAACAACAACGCAAGGAAGACGCAAATGTCAGTAGTGAATGGAACGAGTGATGCGGACGGCCTGTGGGGCACCGATGGCAATGACGAACTCTATGGACTGGAGTCGGATGATCTGCTGTTCGCCACTGCGGGATCAGACGTGCTGGATGGCGGTGAAGGTTTTGATACGGCGAATTATTACGCCTTGTCCTCGGGGGTTAGCGTCGAGTTCAACGATACCTCGACGACCGTCACTGCCGCTGACGGCAAGGTCGATACGCTGATCGGCGTGGAGAAGGTCTTCGGCACTTTTCAAAATGACACCTTCACCAGCAATGTGGCCGGCGTGACGCTGGAAGGCAGTGTAGGTGACGATGTGTATATCGTCGGCAGCGAGGGTGTGACGATCATCGAGGAAAACCATCTCGGCTACGACGAGCTGCGCACCAGTCTCAACACCATCAAGATGGACCCGTTCATCGAGAAGCTGACCTTTACCGGCGCGGGCGATTTCAAGGGTTACGGCAATGCCAGCGACAACGAGATCATCGGTGGCGCCGGCAACGACTGGCTGTGGGGTGGCGCCGGCGCTGATCACTTCGTGGGTGGCGATGGCTTCGATACCGTCAGCTATAGCGACAGCCTTGAAGGTGTGAGGATTTCTGACTGGACTAACGACGGGTCGAGCATCGCCTATGGCGATAGCTTCACCAGCATTGAAGCGATTCAGGGTTCAAACTTCGACGACGCCCTGTACCTGTTTGATGGTGCGATGATCGTCGATGGCGCCGATGGTTATGACATTGTGAGTTATCTCAACGCCTTTGACGGGGTCGACATCCAGATCGGCAATGGCGGCGGAACAACTGACGCCAGACTGCTGAATGTGGAGAAGGTCATCGGCACCTGGTTCAGCGACCATCTCACCGCCAACGTCGGCGGTCTGACCCTGGTGGGTGGGGCGGGCGATGACGTTTACACGATCAACAGCGAGGATGTGATCATCGTCGAGGAGAATTTCCCCGGTGGCACCGATCAACTGAACACCAGTGTGTCGTCGATGCATATGGCAGCGTTCGTCGAGAACATGACTTATACCGGTACTGCAGACTTCACCGGGTATGGTAACGACCTGGAAAACACCATCATCTCCGGTGCCGGCAATGACGTCCTGTCAGGTGGTGCAGGTGCGGATCGCTTCGAAGGTGGTGCGGGTATCGACATCGTCAGCTACGACGACAGCACTGAAGGGTTGTACGCTGTTTTGAACTGGAGCATGCAGACCGGCATCGCCCTCGGTGACACCTTTATCGATATCGAAGGCCTGCGCGGCAGCCGGTTTGATGATCACCTGTACGGTGACTCGGGTGACAACATCCTTGAGGGTGGCGCTGGCTTCGACTTCATTTTTGGTGGGGATGGCAACGACCACATTTATGGCGGTCTGGCGTCCGGTCTCGATGAGCAAGGCTACAACTCCGATTTGTTGTCGGGGGGCGCCGGTGACGACGTCATCATCAGCGATTCCCATGATACGAACACCCTCGCCAGTGGCGACGAGGGTAATGACACCATTACAGTGTTCGGCGGGGATGCTCGCGGCGGGGCGGGTAACGATGTCCTGACGGGCGCAGAGCGCAACTACCTGCTGACCGGCGATGAGGGTAATGATCTGCTGATCCTCAATCTTGCCGGTCAGTTGCATTCTGGCGGCAGTGCCTATGGCGGTACGGGTGATGACACCTACGTGGTGAACACCACCGGGCTGGTATCGATTCAGGACGAGGGCTGGGATATCAATGACACCCTGATCCTGAACACCATCGCCAATCTCAGCCAGTTGAACGTCACCCGCATCGGTGACGACGCCTATCTGCATGGTGCCAACGACGGCAGCACTGGCGTTCCCGACAGTGGCGTGAAGCTGCAGGGCTGGTACGCCGGGTACAACAACATCGAGCATCTGCAGACCGCTGACGGCCAGGTCTACGACCTGCCGGCCACGGTCGATGGATTCGCGATGTTTGGATGATCCGTCCCATTCATTGAAGAAGCTTGATGAAAAGGGTGAGTCCCGCAACGGACTCATCCTTTTTTCATGCCTTGAACTCCCGCCGACGCAGGGCTCGCGGAGCTGGCGCGTTTCCTGCAAGTCCCCCTCAAATCGCCATAAAACGAGCGCTCGCGGTCATTCACCCGCGCCCGGACTGGCAAAGGTTCAGCCGCAAAGGCCTGCAACAGCGAGGCCAAGCCCTGTGACGTAGAAGAGGGGAGACGATGAAGGCAGTTATTTTGGCGGGTGGCCTCGGCACGCGCATCAGTGAAGAGTCGCACCTCAAGCCCAAGCCAATGATCGAGATCGGCGGCAAGCCAATTCTCTGGCACATCATGAAGCAGTATTCCGCCCACGGAATTCACGACTTCGTGATCTGCCTCGGCTACAAGGGCTACGCGATCAAGGACTTCTTCGCCAACTACTTCCTGCACACCTCCGACGTCACGTTCGACATGCGCAACAACCGCATGGACGTTCACCAGAACTACAGCGAGCCGTGGAGCGTCACCCTGATCGACACCGGGGAGGAAACCATGACCGGTGGCCGTCTGTTGCGGGCCGGTCGTTACCTCAAGGATGAAGAGGCGTTCTGCTTCACCTACGGCGATGGCGTCTCCGACATCAACATTGCGCAACTGGTCGACTACCACAAAGGCCACGGCCGTCTGGCGACCGTCACCGCCGTGCAGCCGCCGGGCCGCTATGGCGCCCTTGAACGGCATGGTGATCAGGTCCTCGGCTTCACCGAAAAACCGCGCGGCGACGGCGGCTGGATCAATGGCGGCTTCTTCGTGCTGTCGCCGAAAGTGCTGTCCTACATCGCGGGCGACGAAACTACCTGGGAAGCCGAACCGCTGGCTCGACTGGCCGAGGATGAACAGCTGAAAGCCTTCGAACACGAAGGTTTCTGGCATCCGATGGACACCCTGCGCGACAAGAATCATCTCGAAGCGCTGTGGCAGAGCGGGGAGGCCCCATGGAAGCAATGGGCCTGAGTCCTGAGTTCTGGCGCGGCAAGCGGGTTCTGATTACCGGGCACACCGGTTTCAAGGGCAGTTGGCTGACCCTGTGGCTGCAAAGCCTCGGTGCGCAAGTCAGCGGCTTTTCCCTCGACCCGTCGACCGAGCCGAGCCTGTTCGAACTGGCGCGCGTGAGCGAAGGCATCAACGATCAGCGCGGCGACCTGCGTGACCTCGGCGCCTTGCTCGAGATCATCGCCGACACTGAGCCGGAAATCGTCCTGCATTTGGCGGCCCAGCCGCTGGTGCGCGAAGGCTATCGCGATCCGCTCGGCACTTATTCGAGCAACGTCATGGGCACCCTCAACCTGCTTGAAGCGATTCGTCAGGTCGGTTGCGTGCGGGCCTGCGTGCTGGTGACCACCGACAAGGTCTACGCCAACAAGGAATGGCTGTGGCCGTACCGCGAGGACGAAGCCCTCGGTGGCCACGATCCTTACAGCAGCAGCAAGGCCTGCTGCGAGTTGCTGGCGCAGTCTTACGCGGCGTCGTTCTTCCCGGCTGACAAGTACGCCGAGCACGGTCTGGCCCTGGCCACCGCACGCGCTGGCAATGTGTTGGGCGGCGGCGACTTCGCCCCTGAGCGTCTAATCCCCGACGTGCTCAGAGCCTGGACGGCAGACGAGCCGGTGACGCTACGTTACCCGCAAGCCGTGCGCCCGTGGCAGCACGCGCTGGAGCCACTGGCCGGCTACCTGCAACTGGCCGCCGGGCTCTACGAACAAGGCCCGGAATACGCCGGAGCGTGGAACTTCGGCCCGGGCGAGGCGGACATGTGCAGCGTCGGCGAAGTGGTCGAACTGCTCGCCAATCGCTGGCCTCAGGCCCGTGGCCTGCGCCTCGAAAAGAGTGACCTGCACGAAGCCGGCCTGTTGCGTCTGGACAGCAGCCGTGCCCGTCAGGTGCTGGGCTGGCAACCGCGCTGGTCGTTGCAGCAATGCCTGACCCAGACCCTCGACTGGCACCTGGCGTGGCATAACGGCGACGACATGCGCACCGTGACCCTCGGCCAGTTGAACCTGTATCGGGGCGCGCTGTGAGCGAGTTTTCCTTGAAACAGCTACCGCTGGCCGGATTGTTCAGCGTCCAGCACAAACGCTTCGAAGATCAGCGCGGCCATTTCGCCCGGCTGTTCTGCGAGGGCAGCCTGAAGGCGTTCGGCAGTGAATTTCACATTCGCCAGATCAACCATTCCTGCACCCGCGAGAAGGGCAGCGTGCGCGGTCTGCATTATCAGGACGCCAACGCCCCGGAAGCCAAGTTGATCACCTGCCTGCGCGGTGAAGTGTGGGACGTGGCGGTGGACCTGCGCCCGGATTCCGAAACCTTCCTGCACTGGCATGCCGAGCACCTGAAGGCCGGCGACGGACGCAGCCTGTTGATTCCGGCCGGCTTCGCCCACGGTTTCCAGACCCTCACCGACGACGCTGAACTGCTTTACCTGCACAGCGCCGATTACGCGCCGGAGCACGAGGGCGGGCTGTCGGTGAACGATCCACGGCTGGCGATCGCCTGGCCGTTGCCTGTCAATAATTTGTCAGCCCGGGATTCCAGCCATCCCGCGCTTGATCAACACTTTGCTGGAGTGCGTCTATGAACTGCCGTGGGTGCGCCGCACCGCTGAGCCTGCCGCTGATCGATCTCGGTACCTCGCCACCGTCCAATGCCTACGTGCATGCCGATCGGCTGGAACAGGCCGAGCAATGGGTGCCGCTGAAGGTCGCCGTGTGCCAGCAATGCTGGCTGGTGCAGACCGAGGATTACACCAGCGCCGACAGCCTGTTCGACGCCGAGTACGCCTACTTCAGTTCGTTTTCCAGCACCTGGCTGGCCCATGCCGAGCGTTATGTGGCCCAGATGGTCGAGCGCTTCGGTCTGACTGCCGACAGCCGCGTGGTGGAAGTCGCGGCCAACGACGGCTACCTGCTGCAATACGTGGCCGGTCGCGGCATCCAGTGCCTGGGCGTCGAGCCGACCCGCAGCACAGCGCAGGCGGCACGGGAAAAAGGCCTGGAGATTCGTGAACTGTTCTTCGGTTGCGACACCGCCGCCCAGCTGAAAAGCGAAGGCTGGGCCGCCGACCTGATGGCCGCCAACAACGTGCTGGCCCATGTGCCGGACATCAACGATTTCCTCGGTGGTTTCGCCACACTGCTCAAGCCGACCGGCGTCGCCACCTTCGAATTCCCGCAACTGTTGACGCTGATGGCGGGCGCGCAGTTCGACACGCTGTATCACGAACATTATTCCTACCTGTCCCTGACCGCCGTGCAGACCTTGTGCGAGCGCAACGGCCTGGAAGTGTTCGACGTCAGCCAACTGACCACTCATGGCGGCTCGCTGCGGGTGTTTGTCCAGCGCAAGGATGGCGAGCGTCGTGATGTCCAGCCAGCGGTACAACAACAGTTGCAGGCCGAACTCAATGCAGGCGTGAAAACGGCCGAGTACTACGCGACGCTGGCGCCGGCTGCCGAACGCATCAAGCATGACCTGCTGCGTTTCCTGTTGCAGGCCAAAGCCGACGGCAAGCGTGTGGTCGGTTATGGCGCTGCTGCCAAAGGCAACACTCTGCTCAACTACGCCGGGGTCAAGCCGGATCTGTTGGCCTGGGTCGCCGATGCCAACCCGCACAAACAGGGCAAGTTTCTGCCGGGCAGCCGCATTCCGATTGTCGCGCCAGCGCAGATCGATATCGAGAAACCGGATTACGTGCTGGTGCTGCCATGGAACCTGCTGCACGAAGTCAGTCAGCAACTGGCTCAGGTGCGTCAGTGGGACGGTCGCTTCGTGATCGCCGTGCCTGAGTTGAGCGTGCTGTGAAGGTGCTGGTCACCGGTGCCACAGGCTTCGTCGGTCGGCATCTGGTCGCAGCGTTGCTGGCCCGTGGCTGCATGGTGCGGGCGGTTGCACGCGACGTGCGGAAAGCCGCGGACATGCCGTGGATCAAGGACGTCGAGTTCGTGAGCGCGGATATTCACGCGGCGGATCTGGATTTCGACGCGCTGACCGAGGGTGTCGATGCACTCGCGCACCTGGCCTGGCCGGGGTTGCCGAACTATCGGGCGCTGTTCCATTTCGAGCACAACCTGATGGCCGACTACCGCTTCATCAAAGGCGCGGTAGAGGCGGGCGTGAAGCAGGTGCTGGTCACCGGCACCTGCTTCGAGTACGGCATGCAGAGCGGCCCGCTCAGCGAAAGCACGGCGCCGCAGCCGAGCAATCCTTACGGGTTGGCCAAGCACACCCTGCACCTGTTTCTGCAGCATCTGCAGCAGGAGCGTCCATTCACTTTGCAGTGGGCGCGCCTGTTCTATTTGCACGGCGAAGGGCAAAACCCCAACAGTCTGTTGGCGGCGCTGGACCGGGCCATCGATGCCGGCGATGCGACGTTCAACATGTCGGCCGGTGAACAGCTGCGGGACTTCCTGGCGATTGAAACGGCTACCGCGTACCTCGCCGCGATCCTGCACAAACGCGACTTCGACGGCACGATCAACTGCGCCAGCGGCCAGCCGGTTTCGGTGCGGGCACTGGTTGAGCTGCGCGTACGTGAACGCGGCGCGACCATCGGCCTGAACCTCGGCCACTACCCGTATCCGACCCACGAACCGCTGGCGTTCTGGGCGGTGACCGAGCGCTTGCAACAGTTATTGGGAGAGCTGCAATGAGGCACGAGTTGTATCGGGTCACCGACCTGCCGGTGTTGCAGAACCGCACCTTTGCCGATCCCGAATCGGCGAAGGCCTCGGCCAGCGCCGACATGTTGCTGGTGCAGGATGAACGCAGCGGTCTGATCTTCAATGCGGCGTTCGACGCCGACAAGCTCAGCTATGACGCTGATTACCAGAACGAGCAGGCGCATTCCGGCCAGTTCCAGAAACACCTGAGCGATGTCGAAGGCATCATTGCCCGGCACTTCAAGGGCCAGGAACTGATCGAAGTCGGCTGCGGCAAAGGTTATTTCCTGGAGCTGCTCAAGGGTCTGGGTTACCACATCACCGGCATCGACCCGGCCTACGAAGGCGAGAACGCCGACGTGATCAAGGCCCCGTTCACCCGAGGCCTGGGCCTTGAGGCGGACGCCATCGTGCTGCGTCATGTGCTGGAACACATTCAGGATCCGCTGAGCTTTCTGGCGGTGATTGCTGAAGCCAACCAGGGCGGCGGGCAGATCTACATCGAAGTGCCGTGCTTCGACTGGATCCTCGAACACCGCGCCTGGTTCGACCTGTTCTACGAGCACGTCAATTATTTCCGCCTCGACGACCTGCGCCGGATGTTCGGCACGGTGCACGAGGCCGGTCACCTGTTCGGTGGCCAGTACCTGTACATCGTCGCTGACCTCGCCACGTTGCGCCTGACTCCGGAACAACCGGTGCCACGCCTGGCCTTGCCGGACGATTTCACCGCCAGCCTCGAGCGCGCGGTGCAGATCATCCAGGGCGCGCCCGAGCAGGGTTCGGCGATCTGGGGCGCCTCGTCCAAAGGCGTGATCTATTCGCTGTTCCTGCAACGCGCCGGCGTGGCGGTGGATCGGGTGGTCGACATCAACCCGGCCAAACAGGGGCGTTACCTGCCCCTGAGCGGCGCCCGGGTGTCCTCGCCGCAAGAGGCGATGGACGCCTTGCCCGAGGGCGCCAACCTGTTTGTGATGAACTCCAATTACCTCGAAGAGATCAAGCGGATGACCGGTGGACGTTACGTCTATCACGCCGTCGACAGCGCTTCGTTCCAGTGACCCTTGAGATTTTGAAAATGACCGACAACAGCATCAACAAAGCTTTCGAAGCCGAATGCCGCGAGCAGATCGCCCAGCAGGGTGACGACCAGAAACTCACCGGTCTGGCCCGCGATTTCTTCAATGAATCGGCCAAGCACAAATACAGCTACCACTTTTCGTGGATGGGCCGTCCGATCATCCAGCTGCCGCAAGACATGATGGCGATGCAGGAAATCATCTGGCAGGTGAAACCGGATCTGGTCATCGAGTGCGGCATCGCCCACGGCGGTTCGATCATCTACTACGCCTCCCTGCTGGAACTGCAAGGTCACGGCGAAGTGCTGGGCATCGATCTGGACATCCGTGCGCACAACCGTGAAGCCATCGAAAGCCACCCGATGAGCAAGCGCATCAAGATGATCGAAGGCTCGAGCATCGATCCGGCCATCGCCGCTCAGGTTCGCGCTGCCGCTGAAGGCAAGAAAGTCATTCTGGTGCTCGATTCCAACCACACCCACGACCACGTGCTCGAAGAGCTGCGCCTTTACGCGCCACTGGTTTCGGTCGACAGCTACTGCGTGGTGATGGACACCGTGGTTGAAGACATGCCGGCCGATTTCTTCCCGGATCGTCCGTGGGGCCCGGGCGACAACCCGAAAACTGCCGTGTGGAAATACCTGGAAGAGAACAAGGATTTCGAGATCGATGTTCAGTTGCAGAACAAGCTGTTGATCACCGTGGCGCCGGACGGCTATCTGCGCCGCGTTCGTTAATTCGCAACATCACCCAAGCGTTATCTCGGCGGATCGCCGGTTGTGGAGAAAGTTATGCAAGGCAAGTTCAGTTCTGAATTGACGCTACCGCTCAACGAGCTGTTGACCGTGGTGCTGATTACGCACAATCGTCCGGCGTTCCTGCGTCGGGCGGTGAAGTATTACAGCAGCTTGCCCTGCAGAATCATGGTGCTGGACTCCACCGCCGAGCGGCCAGAAGGCGACTTTTCCGCGGTCGATTACCACCATGTGCCGCAGTTCGCCTACTGGGGTATGCAGGCCAAGCTGGCCTATGGCGTGGAGCAACTGACCACGCCGTACATGGTGCTGGCAGCCGACGACGATTTCATCCTGCACGATTCGCTGGCCGAGTCGGTGGGCTTCCTGCAGGCGAACCCTGACTACGGCATGTGCCATGGCTACTGCATGATGTACCTGACGCTGGCCGGTGGCGTGAGCTACTACCGCCGCGACAAGAAAGTGCAGGAGGACTACGCGTCCGAGCGGGCGCAGGACCGGGTCGTGGATTACATGAGTCAGTACATCCCGCCGTTCTACGCGGTGACCCGTACCGACCTGATGAAAACCTGGCATTCGGCATTGCCGCCGGGCACCAGTTTCCAGTGGCAGGAAATCGGCCACGTGTACTTCCTGCTGGCCAGTGCCAAGGCGCGGATCCTGCCGATCCCGTATGTGGTGCGCGAGATCAACTATGGCGCCTCCGAGCACAGCACCGAGGTGTATCACTCGCTGACCTATATCGATCCCAAATCGGTGGCCGAGCGCGAGGCCTTCGCCGAATTCCTGGCATCGTTGCCGACCGGTATCAAGGATTTGAACCCGGAGCAGGGCAAGGCGTTTGCCTTGAGAAGCTTCGAGGCGATGGTCGACAGCCTTCAAACCAATCGGGCCCTGACGGCCGAGCTGATCATCCAGTCCACCTGGAACCAGGAGCTCAAACATCCGGATCGCCGTTTCGGACCTCTGCAGTATGTCGAAATGCCGTTCTACAACAAGGAGTTCTTCGATCGCCTCGAACAGTTTGAATTCATGCTGCACGCAATGCCGGCGGGGCGTATTCAACTCGAAGGTCTGGAAGGGGTGTGGACCCGTCAGGCGCATCTGATCCAGGCGCGCAACAACGACACCCCTGAAAGTGTGCTCGACCGTCTGTGGCAGGCCCATGACCTCAATGCGTTCAACCGCACGGTCGCCAAACGCCTGGCCGCGCAACTGGAACTGTCTGGCGAGCATGAAGAGGCGCAGAAGATGCGTGACTGGATCGCACGCCTGGAAACGCTGACCGTTGCCGATCACCACCCGGTATTCGACAAGATGCAGTCCGGCCGTCTGCTCAAGTGGCTGGAGTCGCGTCAGGCCGATGCCGGGCAGATCGCGTCGATTGCCGAGCACCTGGCCGTCAACGGTGGTGGCCCGCAGTTCGGCATCTTCCTGCTGGATATGGATAACGATATCGACAAGTTGCAGGTCAGTCTCGACAGTCTGCTCGAGGGTCAATGCAAGGCGTTCCGCATTGTCGTGTTCACCACCGGTGAAGCACCGGTGGCGACCACTGCGCAGAACACCCTGCACTTTGTCCGCGTGACGCCTGACAATCTCGTCGACAAACTCAATCAGAGTGCTCGTCAGTCGCCTTGCGACTGGTTGCTGCTGGCTGAGGCAGGGGATGAGTTCACCGCCGGCGGCCTGTTGCGCGCCAGCCTGGAGCTGATGAATGCCGGCGGTATCAGCGCCGTTTCCACGGACGAGATACAGCGGCGGGAAAACGGGGCGCTGATGGACGTATTCCGTCCGGGCTTCAATCTCGACCTGTTGCTGAGCCTGCCGGGGTTGATGGCGCGGCATTGGCTGATCCGTCGCGAAGTTTTGCTGAACGTTGACGGCTACCGTGCCGATTTCAGCAAGGCGCTGGAGTTCGATCTGCTGCTGCGCATCATTGAGCAGGGTGGCCTGAACAGTCTGGCGCACCTCGATGAACCGCTGCTGATCACTCAGGCACCGGAGCTGCAAGAGAATGCGCATGAGCGTCTGGCATTGCTGCGTCATCTGGGCAATCGCGGTTACAAGGCCAAGGTCACGTCGGCGGTGCCGGGGGTCTACCAGATCGATTATCACCATAGTGATCGCCCTCTGGTTTCGATCGTTATCCCGGCCGGGGACGATCTGTCTGCGCTGCAACGCTGCCTGGAAGGTGTGCAGCTGCGCACCCGCTATCACAAGTACGAAATCCTGATTGCAACCACGGCTTCGCAATCGGCCGAGGTCAATGACTGGCTCGGGACTTATCAGCACCCGAAAGTCAGCGTGCTACGCGCCGATCAATCGCTCAGCACGGCTGCGCTGTGCAACGCGGCCAGCCAGCAGGCTCAAGGCGAGTTTCTGGTGCTGTTGGCAGCGGATGCGGAAGTGGTCAATCCGAACTGGCTCGACTCGCTGCTCAACCATGCGCTACGCCCGGAAATCGGTGTGGTCGGCCCCAAACTGGTCAACCGCGACGGCAAGGTCAGCCAGGCTGGCCTGATCCTGGGCATGAACGGTGGTGTCGGCTCTGCATTCATCGGCGAGAAACACGACGCCGAAGGCTATTTGTATCGGTTGTCCGTGGACCAGAACTACTCGGCGGTTTCCGACATATGCCTGATGGTACGCAAAGAGCTGTTCGAGGCGCTGGGCGGTCTGGACGACAGCACGTTCGCTGCCGGCTTTAGCGATGTCGATCTGTGCCTGAGGGCCGGCGAGGCCGGCTACCTGACTGTCTGGACGCCATCGGTGCAAGTCATCCATCAGGGCGATATCGCACAGACCAGCCAGGCACTGACTGCGCTGCAGGAAAAATGGGCGGCGGCGTTCGCCCGGGATCAGGCGTACAACGCGAACCTGAGTCTGACTGGCAAAGGCTTTGTGCTGAACGACAGCGCTTCGCTGAATTGGGCGCAACTGATCGCCTAGGTCTGGCGCACAAGGAACAGGACTCAAGACATGTTCAACGGCAAATCGATTTTCATCTCCGGTGGCACCGGCTCGTTCGGGCGCACGTTCATCGCGCGCCTGCTCGAGCAATACCAGCCCAAGCGCGTGGTGGTGTTCTCCCGGGATGAGCTCAAGCAATACGAAATGCAGCAGACGTTCAACGCGCCTTGCATGCGTTACTTCCTCGGTGACGTGCGCGACGCCGATCGCCTGCGCCAGGCCATGCGCGGCATCGATTACGTGGTGCATGCCGCTGCGTTGAAGCAGGTGCCGGCGGCGGAATACAACCCGACCGAATGCATCCGCACCAACGTCAACGGCGCGGAAAACATCATCGCCGCCGCCATCGACAACGGTGTGAAGAAAGTCGTCGCGCTGTCCACCGACAAGGCCGCGAGCCCGATCAACCTGTACGGCGCGACCAAGTTGCTGTCGGACAAGTTGTTCGTCGCGGCCAACAACATTGCCGGTGAGCAACAAACGCGTTTTGCCGTGGTGCGCTACGGCAATGTCGCCGGTTCGCGCGGGTCAGTGGTGCCGTTTTTCAGCAAGCTGATCGCTGACGGTGCGACAGAGCTGCCGATCACCGATGAGCGCATGACCCGGTTCTGGATCACCCTCGATCACGGCGTGCAGTTCGTGCTCGACAGCTTTGCGCGGATGCACGGCGGTGAAGTGTTCGTGCCGAAGATCCCGTCGATTCGCGTGGTCGATCTGGCGCGTGGCATGGCCGAGCATCTGCCGCACAAGAACGTCGGCATCCGTCCGGGCGAGAAACTGCACGAGTTGATGGTGCCGCTGGACGATGCGCGGATGACTCTGGAGTTTGCCGATCACTACACGATCCAGCCGTCGATTCGCTTCACCAGCGTCGATGTGGATTTTGCCGAGGACAAACTCGGTGAGCGTGGCGTGCCGGTCGGTGAAGATTTCGAATACCGCTCCGACACCAACCCGCACTTCCTCTCGGTGGGGCAGATCGCCGACCTGCACGCGAAGCTGTCGGTATGATTCCCTACGGTCGGCAAAGCCTCGACCAGAGGGACATTGACGCCGTTGTCGAGGTGTTGCAGTCCGACTGGTTGACCCAGGGGCCGACCATCGAACGCTTCGAGCAGGCGATGGCCGAGCGTTGTCAGGCCGACTTTGCCGTGGCGGTGTGCAACGCCACGGCGGCGCTGCACATTGCCTGTCTGGCGGCGGGGCTCAGCGCGGGCGACCGCTTGTGGACCACGCCGAACACCTTTCTCGCGTCGGCCAACTGCGGGCGTTATTGCGGTGCCGACGTTGACTTTGTGGACATCGATCCGCTGACCTGGAACCTCGATGCCGAGGTTCTGGCGAGCAAACTCGACGCGGCCGAATGCGACGGCACGTTGCCCAAAGTACTGGTGGCGGTCGCGTTCTCCGGGCAGAGCTGCGACATGCGGCGGATTGCCGAACTGGCCGAGCGCTACAACTTCACGGTGATCGAAGACGCTTCCCACGCGGTTGGCGCAAGCTATGCCGGGCGTCCGGTGGGCTGCGGTGAATTTGCCGCGATGACCGTGTTCAGCTTTCATCCGGTGAAGATCATCACCAGCGGCGAAGGCGGCATGGTGCTGACCAATCGCCCGGAACTGGCCGAGCGTCTGCAACGCCTGCGCAGCCACGGCATGACCCGCGATCCGCAGCAGATGACCGAACCCAGCCACGGCCCTTGGTATTACCAGCAGGTCGAGCTGGGGTTCAATTACCGGATCACCGATCTGCAAGCCGCACTGGGTCTGTCGCAGCTGGGCAAACTGGACGAATTCATTGCCCGGCGCCGGGCGCTGGCGGCGCGTTACGACCGTCTGCTGGCGTACTTGCCGGTCACCGTGCCGAGCCTCCAGCCGGAGGCCGAATCGGCCTGGCATCTTTATGTGGTGCGTTTGCAGACCGAGCGTATCAGCCTCAGCCACCGTCAGGTGTTCGAAGGCTTGCGTGCCGCCGGCGTCGGCGTGAACCTGCACTACATTCCGCTGCATTTGCAGCCGTACTATCGTGACCTGGGTTTCGCCGAGGGTGACTTCCCCGAAGCCGAACGCTATTACGCCGAAGCGATCAGCCTGCCGCTGTTCCCGTTGCTGAGCGATCAGCAGCAGGATTACGTGGTCGAGCAATTGCGTCGGTTGACTGAATGATTGTCGCGGCGGTGGATGGAAATGGTAATGGGTGATCCTGCCGGAAAAACGTCCTTGAACAACGTCGCAATCATCCCGGCCCGCGGGGGTAGCAAACGCATCCCGCGCAAGAATCTTGCGCCGTTCGACGGTGTGCCGATGATTGTCCGTTCGATTCGCACGGCCCTCGATTCCGGGTTGTTCGAGCAAGTGGTGGTCAGCACCGACGACGCAGAGATCGCAGACGTGGCGCGAGCCAACGGTGCTCACGTGCCGTTCATGCGTCCGGCGGAACTGGCCGATGATTTCACCGGCACTGCGGCAGTGATCGTGCATGCCTTGCAGCAGCTGCCGGCCTTCGATTACGCCTGCTGTGTGTACGCCACGGCGCCGCTGTTGCAGGCACGGTTTCTGCGTCAGGGCTTTGAATTGCTGAAGCGACACCCGGGCAAGTCCTTTGCTTTTTCGGTCACCGATTTCGGCTTTCCGGTGCAGCGCGCCTTGACCCTCGACGGGCAGGGCGGCCTGACGGCGTTGTACCCCGAATTTCGCAATACCCGTTCGCAGGATCTGCCGGCTGCCTTTCAGGATGCCGGCCAGTTCTATTGGGGTCGTAGTGAGGCCTGGCTGGGTGGCGAGGTGCTGTATTCGCCGGTCAGTCTGCCGGTGATCCTGCCCCGGTATCTGGTGCAGGACATCGATACCGTCGAAGACTGGAAGCGTGCCGAGTACCTTTACGCGGCACTCAAGGCCGGCGGAGAACTGCAATGAGAGTGCTGATCCGCGCCGACGCCTCGCCGACCATCGGCAGCGGTCACATCGCCCGGTGCCTGACGCTGGCGCGGGTGTTGCTTACGCAAGGCAGTCATGTCGCGTTCGCCTGTCGTCGTTTACCCGGCCATCGGCTCGAGGCGTTGCAGAGCGAAGGCTTCGAGACCTTCGCGTTGCCGGATCGCTATGCCGGTGAAGACCCGGAGCAAGCCATCGAATCGATGCTGCCGTGGCAGGCGGATATCGATGCACTGGCGACGCAACTGGAAGGGCAGCCCGGATTTGACTGGGTCATCGCCGACCATTACGGCCTCGACCATCACTGGCAGACCGCAGCTCGTCGCTTCGCGCCACGGATCGCCGCCGTCGACGATCTGGCGACCCGCCGGTACAGCGTGGATCTGCTGCTCAATCAGAACCTCTCCGGGCTCAGCGAAAACTATCAGCCGCTGCTGCCGGCCGGGTGCCGAACGCTGCTCGGCCCGCGCTTCGCCATGCTGCGTGAAGAATTCAGTGGCCCGGCCATCGAGATCAAACCGGTGGCGCGCCGGGTGCTGGTGAATTTCGGCGGCTTCGACGCAGCACGGCAGACTCATCACGCGATGCTGGCGCTGGCGGATTTTTCCGAGCTTGAAGTCGATTTCGTCGCCGGTGCCGACAACCCGGCCTGGGCAGAGATGCAGGCGCTGGCCGAAGCGCGGCCGCACTGGCGCCTGCACAGTTTCGTCAGCGATTTTCATCGGCGCATGACCGAGGCCGACCTGTTTATCGGCGCCGGCGGCGGCACCAGTTGGGAGCGCGCGGCCCTGGGCCTGCCGACGATCTGCATCGCGGTGTCGAACAATCAGCAGGCCAACGGCGAAGTGATGGCGGCGGCCGGGGCGCATGTGTTCATGGGCGCGCGGGAGCAGGTCAGCGTCGAGCAACTGCGCGATGCCATCGGCTTTGTCGTGGGCAATTTTTATCTGCGCCAGAGCCTGGCCGAGCGTTCGCGGCAACTGGTCGATGGACGCGGTGCGCTGCGGGTGGCGGCGGCACTGGCCGGCGCGGTGCTCAAGTTGCGTCCGGCGACGCCGGAGGACGCGCAATTGTTGTTCGATGGACGCAATGCCGAGGCGGTGCGCCGCTGGTCGCTGGACAGTGGCACGATTGATTGGACGCAGCATGTGAACTGGCTGGGCGCGAGCCTGCGCAATCCTCAGCGGTTGCTGCTGGTGGCCGAGGCGGATGACGGCCCGGTCGGTGTCCTGCGCTACGATTTGCGCGGCTTTGAGGCGGAGGTTTCGCTGTATCTGCTTGAGGGGCGTTTCGGCCTCGGCTGGGGCAGGGCGCTGCTGGCGCAGGGTGAAGCCTTTGTGGCGGCGCACTGGCCGCAAATGACCGCCATCACCGCTCAGGTGTTGCCGGCCAATCGGCCCTCGATGAATGTTTTTCGTGACGCCGGGTTCACTCAGAGTGCCTGCGCGTTCACCAAGGTTTTGAAGGAATCCCGTCAATGAGCAGTTTCAAGATCGGCAACCGTCAGATCGGTGCCGATGCGCCCCCGTTCATCATCGCGGAAATGAGCGGCAACCATAACCAGTCGCTGGACGTAGCCCTGCAGATTGTCGAAGCGGCAGCAAAGGCCGGTGCGCACGCCCTGAAGCTGCAAACCTACACCGCCGAAACCATGACCCTGGATCTGGCGCAAGGCGAGTTCTTCATCAAGGATCCGAACAGTCTGTGGGCGGGCACCTCGCTCTACGACCTGTATGAAAAGGCCCACACGCCCTGGGAATGGCATGCGCCGATCTTCGCCCGGGCCAGGGAGCTGGGCATGCTCGCGTTTTCGACGCCGTTTGACGACAGCGCCGTGGACTTTCTCGAAAGCCTCGATGTGCCGGCCTACAAGATCGCCAGTTTCGAAAACACCGATCTGCCGTTGATCCGGCGTGTCGCAGCGACTGGCAAACCGCTGATCATTTCCACCGGCATGGCCAGCCTCGCCGAACTCGACGAAACCGTGCGCGCTGCCCGCGAAGCCGGCTGCAAGGATCTGGTGCTGCTCAAGTGCACCAGCACCTACCCGGCGACCCCGATCAACAGCAACGTGCGCACGATCCCGCATCTGCGCGAGTTGTTCGGCTGTGAGGTTGGGCTGTCAGACCATTCGATGGGCGTCGGCGTGTCGGTGGCAGCGGTGGCGCTGGGCGCGACGGTGGTGGAAAAACACTTCACCCTCGACCGATCGGCTGGTGGGGTGGACGCCAGTTTCTCGCTGGAACCGGCGGAACTGGCCAGTCTGGTGGTCGAAACCGAGCGCGCCTGGCAGGCCATGGGCCAGGTGCATTACGGCGTCACCGAGGCCGAGCAAAAGTCGCTGGTCTACCGCCGGTCGCTGTACGTCACGGCCGATATGGCGGCCGGTGAACCTTTCACGGCGGCCAATGTGCGCGCCATTCGTCCCGGTCTCGGTCTGCCGCCCAAGCACACCGATGCGGTCCTCGGGCGCCATGCGCGCCAGCCGATCAAACGCGGTACGCCGCTGGACTGGTCATTGGTCGAATGACCCGATCTGTCACCGATTCGGCAAAATAGCGTGACCTGCGAGTCATAACGCGCATCTTCACTGTATTGTAATGACCGGGGAGATGGCGCCTGGCCCGTTTTCGGTTCCAGTGATAGCCCTTTGCGCTCCCCGTGGCTGCCCGTTGTGGCGGCCGTTTTCTGTTTGTCGGCGCCCCTCGAATCCTTGCGAGCGGTGGTATTGGGCTGTTTATTATTGGGAAGCCGTAATGATTGGCATAAAAAGCATTGCGAGCTACGTTCCTGTAGCCGGCGTGGACAATTACGCACAAGGTGCAAAATTCGAGAAGGATGAAGAATTCATCCTCGGCAAGATCGGTTCGGCCTTCCTCCCACGCAAAGACGCGGAACAGGAAACCTCCGATCTGTGCGTTGAAGCGGCCAATGCGCTGTTTGCCAACAACCCTGAACTGAAACGTGAATCCATCGATGCGCTGATCGTCGTCACCCAGAACGGTGACGAAGAAGGCCTGCCGCACACCGCTGCCATCGTCCAGGACAAACTCGGCCTGCCGACCCATGTCGCGGCGTTCGACATTTCCCTGGGTTGTTCCGGCTACGTCTACGGCATTTACGCGATCAAAGGCTTCATGGAAGCCGCCGGTCTGAAGAACGGTCTGCTGATCACTGCTGATCCGTATTCGAAGATCGTCGATCCGGAAGATCGCAACACCACCATGCTGTTCGGCGATGCCGCCACCGCCACCTGGATGGGTGAAGACCCGACCTGGGCGCTGGGCAAGGCCAAGTTTGGCACCGACGGTTCCGGCGCACCGCACTTGAAAGTGACCGATGGCGTGTTCTTCATGAACGGCCGTCAGGTGTTCAACTTCGCGCTGCTCAAAGTGCCGGCGCACTTGCATGAACTGCTCGACGATTCCGGCCTGAAGGCCGATGACATCGATGCCTTCTGCATCCACCAGGGCAGTGCGGCGATTGTCGACGCCGTGGCGCGGCGCTTCGAAGGCGAGCCGGAGAAGTTCATCAAGGACATGGTCGAGACCGGTAATACCGTGTCGTCCAGTGTGCCTTTGCTGCTGGAAAAACACGTGATGGATTCCGACTGGAGCCGCATCGCGATCAGTGGTTTCGGCGTCGGTCTGTCGTGGGGTTCAGCGATTATTTATCGTCCTTGAACCCGGCAAGAACGACGGATACAAAAATAGCGTTCAAGGGTTAACCTTGAACGCTATTTTTTTGCCTGAAAGGAGCGCGAGGCGTCATGAGTGAGTTTTTCCAGGCCAATGCTGAGGTCATCGAACGACGCTGGCCGGCGCTGTACGCACGATTGCTGAACGAAGACAGTTCGGCGATCGAGGCCGAGCTGACGCAAGGGTTGGGCTCGACGCTGAGCATTGGCGGCATTCAGCTCACCAGTCGGCATGACCGTGTCCGTGAAGCGCAGATTCAGGCCGCCAGCCTGCCGGCGGACAAGCCGCAACTGCATGTCTATGGCACCGGCCTTGGGGACTTGCCCACGGTGTTGCTGGAGCGCACCGGGCTTGAGCGCTTGTATGTGCACATCCTCAACGGCGCGCTGTTCGCCCTGGTGCTGCAATTGATCGATCAGCGCGAGTGGCTGCAAGATCCACGGGTTGAATTGCTGTACGCCGGCGACCTGTCCGACATCTGCACGCCGTTCTTCGCATTGCCTGCCGAAATGCTGCTGGCCGATGACTTCAACGCGAAGATTCGTGATCGGCTGGTCAGCGAAGTGCACCTGAGCTTCAACAATCGTGAATTCGATCCGCAGTCACCGTTCATTCAACAGCGTCTGCGCGACTGCTTGCCTGTGTTGCTCGCCGATGATGATGTGGCGACCTTGTTCGGCACCTGTGCCGGTCGGGAGATCTATGTGATCGGCACCGGGCCGACGCTGGAACAGCATTTCGAACGTCTGGCGGCGATCCGCGCGCGGGTCGAGCGTCCTTTGTTCATTTGTGTCGACACCGCGTACCGACCGCTGCGCGAGCACGGGGTCGTGCCCGACTATGTGGTGAGCATCGATCAGCGCATCAGCTTTCGGCATTTGCCTTCCGAGGCGTCCGACGGCATCCCGCTGGTGTACCTGCCCATGAGTGACCCTGAGGTACTCAGGGCCTGGAAGGGCAAGCGTTATGGCGGTTACTCGGCCAGCCCGGTCTATGCGGCATTGCGTGAACAGTACCCGCGGGCGCTGTTGCATATGGGCGGCAGCGTGATTCACCCGGCCGTGGATCTGGCAGTGAAGATGGGCGCCGCACGCATCACCCTGTTCGGCGCCGATTTTGCCTTCCCGATGAACAAGACCCATGCCGGCTGGAGTGATGGTGACCTGGGGCCGTCGGTGAATCAGGCGCGGCACTGGGTGCGTGACGGGCATGGTCAGCGCGTCAGTACCCAGCTCAATTTTCGCGGTTATCTCTGTGTGCTGGAGCGATACATCGCCAGTCAGCCGCACGTGGCGTTTTTCAACAGCAGCCGGGCGGGTGCGCAGATTGCCGGGACGGGTTTCAATCAGGAGTTCGTGCAATGAGTGCGCTGCAACGCTGGGTAGACGAATGCCACCAGTGCGCCGGGCTGTTCCGCCTGGGGCGCGATGTCGAGGCGGCATTGACCATGGTCGATGTGTTCGAGGGCGCGCAGCAGTCATTGCTGTTGGCCGGCGCGCAGACGCAGCAAGTCTGGGCGCAGTTGCTCACGCAAATGCTCGAGTGTCAGGAGCGTCAGGACTGGCTGGGTCTTGCCGATTTCATGGAGTACGAGTTGATTCAATTGCTGGAAGAATCGTCCGCCTGAAGAGGAGCGAAGGCGCTGGCCCGCCGGTTTGCGCCACGGACGGTTTTATGACGTCATTTTTTCGAAGGTAAAGTGCTGCTAAGTCTTTGTTTTCTAGGGGGTGGCAGGGTGATGGCAAATTTTTTCAAAAAAGCCCTCAAGCAACCTGCAAACCCGACGATAACTATTACGAAGGTTCTCTAGGCCATACCCGGCGGTTGCCAGGGCCGGAAGCCGCAGTACCCAACCAACGAGGAATTCGTCATGGCTTTAACAGTAAACACCAACACCACGTCGTTGAACGTTCAGAAAAACCTGAACCGCGCTTCCGACGCTCTGTCGACTTCGATGCAGCGCCTGTCTTCCGGCCTGAAAATCAACAGCGCTAAAGACGACGCCGCTGGCCTGCAGATCTCCAACCGTATGTCTTCCCAGATCCGCGGTAACACCCAGGCCATCCAGAACGCCAACGACGGTATCTCCGTTGCTCAGACCGCTGAAGGCGCTCTGCAGGCTTCGACCGACATTCTGCAGCGTATGCGTGAACTGGCTGTTAAAGCACGTAACGGTACCAACGGCACTGCTGACCAGACCGCTACCAACGCTGAATTCGCTCAGATGTCCGACGAGATCACCCGTATCTCGGCTGCTACCAACCTGAACGGCAAAAACCTGCTGGACGGTTCGGCTGGTACTGTGACCCTGCAAGTGGGCGCAAACACCGGTTCGGCTAACCACATCGACCTGGTACTGAGCTCCAAGTTCGACGCCGTCAGCCTGTCCGTAGGTAGCGGCACTGTAGTTCTGACCGGTACTTCGGGTACTGGTGCTGGTTCTGCTTCGCAGAACATCGACAACGCGATCACCGCAATCGACGCCGCTATCGCTGCCATCGGTGCAACTCGTGCCAGCCTGGGTGCTTCGCAAAACCGTCTGACCAGCACCATCTCCAACCTGCAGAACATCACTGAGAACACCACTGCTGCACAAGGTCGCGTACAAGATACCGACTTCGCCGCAGAGACTGCTAACCTGACCAAGCAGCAAACCCTGCAACAGGCTTCGACCTCTGTTCTGGCTCAAGCCAACCAGCTGCCTTCCGCTGTACTGAAGCTGCTTCAGTAATTTCGGAATGAGTTTTAGCGGGGGAGTGCGCTTGCGTGCTCTCTCGCTTTTTACGTTATGAGGTGATGAGCATGGACATGAGCGTCAAGCTTAACGTGTCTTATCCGGCTCCCAAGCCAGCCAATACCGTCACCGACAAGCCGTCGGAGACCAAGCCTCTGACCGTTGATGCTGTTCCCGCCTCGAAAAAGAGCCAGGAAGCAGATGAAACCAAGCTGAAGCTGGCGGTGCAGGAGATCGAGAAGTTCGTTCAGTCGATCAAGCGCAATCTGGAATTCTCGATCGACGAGCACTCCGGAAAGGTCATCGTCAAGGTGATTGCAAGCGAGACGGGCGAGGTCGTACGACAGATCCCTTCCGCAGAAGCCCTCAAGCTGGCAGACAGCCTCGCCAACGCGAGTCACGTGTTGTTCGACGCCAAAGTCTGATAGCTGGCATGAATAGTGTTTGAAGTTCTTTAGGCGCAGGTAGTGGTCAAAAGACTGGCAACAACCCAAGGGAGATGCACATGGCAAGTCCAATTTTACCGGGTTCGGGCCTGGGTTCCGGCCTGGACATCGGTGCAATCGTTACTGCGTTGGTCAACGCCGACAAGTCGCCGAAGCAGACGCAGATCGATACCGCGACCAAGACCAACACGCTGAAGATTTCCGGTGTCGGCACGTTGAAGAGTGCATTGACCGCATTCCAGACGGCGATGACGAACCTTGGCAGCAAGACCAACCCAGCGTTTGCCGGTTATACGGCGACCTCGAGTACCCCGACTGTTCTGGGCGCTACTTCAGATAACACCGCGGTCTCGGGTACTTACAGTGTTGTTGTGAATAACCTGGCTACCGGCTCGAAAGTGGCCAGTGCGTCCTTTGCCGGCGGTGCGGCCAGTGCCATTCCGAGTGGTACCCTGAAAATCAGTCAGAATGGCACTGATTACAATGTCACGATTCCGGCCAACGCGACCCTGCAGAGTACTCGTGATGCCATCAACACGGCTCAGGGTGTCAATGGTATTTCCGCCAACATTGTGACTGACAGCACCGGTGCTTCACGTCTGGTGATCAGTTCGAGCAAGACGGGCGCAGGCTCTGACTTGAGCGTCAGCGGCATTGCCGGTCTGGAAATCGATGGCACCCAAACGATGGGTGCCACTCCGGCGGCGGGTGATTCCGGAGCGGTCAACGGGCTCGCCAAAGATGCGTCGCTGACCATCGACGGGCTGACAGTGACCAGCAAGAGCAACACGGTGACCGGCGCCATCAGTGGCTTGTCGATGAACCTGCTGACTGTCCCGAATCCGCCAGGCACGCCTGTTGTGGTGAGTGTCGACGCCAACACCAAAGGTCTGCAGACGTCTGTCCAGGCTTTCGTTGATGCCTACAACACGCTGAAGACCACCATCGACAGTCTGTCCAAGGCGACGCCGGACGAAGATGGCAAGCTGACTGTTCAAGCGGCTTTTACCGGTGACTCCCTGCCGCGTTCGCTGATTGCCGATATCCGTAGCCAGTTGACCATGCCGAGCGGAACCGGCAGCGGTCCGATGGCCTACTTGTCGCAATTGGGGGTGATGACCGACAAGCTCACCGGTAACCTGACATTTGACACTGTTGCATTCAACAAGACCATGTCCACGCCGGGCATGACCGGTCAGGTCCAGCAGATGTTTACGGGGACCACCGACACCAACGGTCTTTTGGCGCGCATGAGCAAGGCGGTGGATCCGTATCTGAAGCCTCCTGCCGGCAGTCTCCCTACCGCCACAGGCTTGCTTGATCAGCGCATGGCCATCCTGAACAACAACACCAGGAGCCTGACCAGTCAGCAACTGGCGCTCGATCTGCGTGTTGCCAACCTGACCAAGACGTTGACTGCAAAATACAACGCCATGGACTTGCTGGTGGGTCAGATGAAGTCTACGGCGAGCAACATCACATCGTTCTTCGCCTCGCTCAACGCTCAGCAATCCGCGAAGTAACATGCAAGAGCGACAAAAACCCGGCTACGCTTTCGAGCGTGTGCCGGGTTTTTGTCTTGTGGTCTAAAGTTTTTCGACTCGCTGGCGATACACTGTTCATACGAGTCATTGTGGCAAATGAGGTAGAACATGAATCCGATGTTAGCCCTTCGGCAATACCAGAAAGTAGGTGCCCACGCTCAGACATCTGAAGCGAGCCCGCATCGCCTGGTGCAAATGCTGATGGAAGGCGGCCTGGACCGCATCGCCCAGGCCAAGGGTGCGATCGAGCGCAAGGACATTCCTGCCAAGTGCACGTCGATCAGCAAGGCCATCGGCATCGTCAGCGGACTGCGTGAAGGTTTGGATCTGGAAAACTGCGCCGATACGCTGGCTGATCTGGACGGTCTGTATATCTACATGATGAAGCGCCTCGCCGAGGCGAACATCAGCAGCGATCCGCGCATTCTTGATGAGGTTGCCGGCTTGCTGAGCACCGTCAAGGAAGGCTGGGATGCGATCGCACCTGCGCCCGCTCCGCAGTTCTGAGGAGATCACCATGAGTCTTGTTTTGCAGCGAATTGAAGAAACCCGAGTAGCCTTGGTCGGAGCCCTGGCCGAGCGCAACTGGGAGGCGATCGGTCAACTGGATCTGGATTGCCGTTCCTGCATGGAAGACGTCATGGCCGAGGCCTCGCTGGATGAGGAGGCCCTGCGCAATAATCTGGAAGAGTTGCTGCATGTCTACAAGCAACTGCTTGAAGTGGCGATGGGTGAGCGTCAGGCGATAGTCGACGAGATGTCGCAGATCACCCAAGCGCAGAATGCGGCAAAGGTTTACCATCTGTTTGGTTAGTTAACCCTCAGTTAATCCAGACATGTGCGCCATAAATTTGACTGTGCACGGTTTTTTGACTTAACTAGTGGCTGTTTTCAGATTTCAGGCGTCTACAGGCACAAGGTGTCCTGCAAGCGTCTCGCTTGCCCCTCATTTTGGGCATTGAGTTGACTAGGGAAGTTGCTATTGCATGTGGCGTGAAACCAAAATTCTGCTGATCGATGACGATAGCGTCCGCCGCCGCGACTTGGCGGTGATCTTAAATTTTCTTGGCGAAGAAAATTTACCCTGCGGAAGCCATGACTGGCAGCAGGCAGTCGGCTCTTTGTCGTCTAGTCGTGAGGTCATTTGCGTACTGATCGGGACGGTCAATGCTCCTGGTGCGCTTTTGGGCCTGTTAAAGACACTCTCAACCTGGGATGAGTTCCTTCCAGTTTTGCTGATGGGCGATAATTCTTCGGTGGACCTGCCCGAAGATCAGCGCCGCCGGGTGCTTTCGACCCTCGAAATGCCACCGAGCTACAGCAAACTGCTGGATTCCCTGCACCGTGCCCAGGTCTATCGCGAAATGTACGACCAGGCCCGCGAACGCGGCCGGCATCGCGAACCCAACCTGTTCCGCAGCCTCGTCGGCACCAGTCGCGCGATCCAGCACGTGCGCCAGATGATGCAGCAAGTGGCCGACACCGATGCCAGCGTCCTGATCCTCGGCGAGTCCGGGACCGGCAAGGAAGTGGTTGCGCGCAACCTGCATTACCATTCCAAGCGCCGCGACGCGCCATTCGTGCCGGTCAATTGCGGGGCGATCCCGGCCGAATTGCTGGAAAGCGAACTGTTCGGTCACGAGAAGGGCGCCTTCACCGGCGCGATCACCAGCCGTGCCGGCCGCTTCGAACTGGCCAACGGCGGTACGCTGTTTCTCGATGAAATTGGCGACATGCCGCTGCCGATGCAGGTCAAGCTGCTGCGTGTACTGCAGGAACGCACCTTCGAGCGCGTGGGCAGCAACAAGACCCAGAGCGTCGATGTACGGATCATTGCCGCGACCCACAAGAACCTCGAAAGCATGATCGAGATCGGCACCTTCCGCGAAGACCTCTACTATCGCCTGAACGTGTTCCCGATCGAGATGGCACCGCTGCGTGAGCGCGTCGAAGACATTCCGCTGCTGATGAACGAACTGATCTCGCGCATGGAGCACGAGAAGCGCGGTTCGATCCGCTTCAACTCTGCTGCGATCATGTCTCTGTGCCGCCACGGCTGGCCGGGTAACGTCCGCGAGCTGGCCAACCTGGTGGAGCGCATGGCGATCATGCATCCGTACGGGGTGATCGGCGTGGTCGAGCTGCCGAAGAAGTTCCGCTACGTCGACGACGAGGACGAGCAAATGGTCGACAGCCTGCGCAGCGATCTGGAAGAGCGCGTGGCGATCAACGGCCACACGCCGGACTTCACCGCCAACGCCATGCTGCCGCCGGAAGGTCTCGATCTGAAGGACTACCTCGGTGGCCTGGAGCAGGGCTTGATCCAGCAAGCGCTGGACGACGCCAACGGCATCGTGGCCCGCGCCGCCGAACGCCTGCGTATTCGCCGCACCACGCTGGTGGAGAAGATGCGCAAGTACGGCATGAGCCGTCGTGAAGGTGATGAACAGGCGGATGATTGACGCCTGTTTTTCAACCGCTTCATTTATAAGCGGTTTTTTTTAGGCACGGGTATTGCTACGTCCCTCGCAACGTTCCGTTTAACTGACGGTCAGCCAAGCGAGAGAGCACAATGCCCCAAGCCTCCCAGATGTCTTCTGTTCCCGAGTCCTCGGGGCAACTGCCGTCCGTAGAGCAGGCGAGCCGCCAGGGGCTTGAGCAGGCGTTCGCCCTGTTCAACCAGATGTCCAGCCAGTTGACCGACTCCTACAGCATGCTCGAAGCCCGGGTCACCGAGCTCAAGGGCGAGCTGGCCGTGGTCAGCGCCCAGCGCATGCAGGAACTGGCGGAAAAAGAACGCCTGGCCAACCGTCTGCAAAATCTCCTCGATCTGTTGCCCGGTGGCGTCATCGTCATCGACGGTCACGGCATTGTGTGCGAGGCCAATCCTGCCGCCATCGAATTGCTCGGCCTGCCGTTGGAAGGCGAGCTGTGGCGCCATGTCATCGCCCGTTGCTTCGCGCCCCGTGAAGACGACGGTCACGAAATTTCCCTGAAAAACGGTCGACGCCTGTCGATTGCCACTCGCTCGCTGGATGCCGAGCCAGGACAGTTGGTGCTGCTCAACGACCTGACTGAAACCCGTCACCTGCAGGATCAACTGGCGCGCCACGAGCGCCTGTCGTCCCTGGGGCGGATGGTCGCGTCGCTGGCGCATCAGATCCGCACGCCGTTGTCCGCCGCATTGCTGTACGCCAGCCATTTGACCGAGCAGGAATTGCCGGTCGCCACCCAGCAGCGTTTTGCCGGGCGCCTCAAGGAGCGCCTGCACGAGCTGGAGCATCAGGTGCGTGACATGCTGGTGTTTGCCCGCGGTGAGTTGCCGCTGACCGACCGTGTCACGCCGAATGCCTTGATGCAGTCGTTGCAGGCCGCGGCGCTGACCCACGTGCAGGATCTGCCGATCCGCTGGCAGTGCGACAGCCATGCCGGTGAGTTGCTGTGCAATCGCGACACGCTGGTCGGGGCGCTGCTCAATCTGATTGAAAACGCGATTCAGGCGAGTGCCGGTGAGGTGCGTCTGAAGGTGCATTGTTATACCCGCGACAACACCCTGCGTTTGTGCGTCAGTGACAGCGGCAGCGGTATTGATGCAGCAGTGCTGGCGCGGCTGGGCGAGCCGTTTTTCACCACCAAGGTTACCGGGACCGGCCTGGGCCTGACCGTGGTCAAGGCCGTGGCGCGTGCGCATCAGGGAGAATTGCAGCTGCGTTCGCGGGTCGGGCGCGGTACGTGCGCGCAGGTCATCCTGCCGTTGTTTTCCGCTGTACAGGGAGCTGAGTGAAGGTCATGGGCATCAAGGTTCTGCTGGTCGAGGATGATCGCTCGTTGCGCGAGGCGCTGGCCGATACCCTGTTGCTGGCCGGTTACGACTATCACGCGGTGGGTTCGGCCGAAGAGGCGCTGAAGGCCGCGGAGCGCGAAGCGTTCAGTCTGGTGGTCAGCGACGTCAACATGCCGGGCATGGACGGCCATCAATTGCTCGGGCTGTTGCGCGCGCGGCAACCACAGTTGCCGGTGCTGCTGATGACCGCTCATGGCGCGGTCGAGCGCGCGGTCGATGCGATGCGCCAGGGTGCGGCGGATTATTTGGTCAAACCGTTCGAGCCCAAGGCTCTGCTGGATCTGGTGGCGCGTCATGCCTTGGGCAGTCTCGGCACCAGTGATGCCGAAGGGCCGGTCGCAGTCGAACCTGCCAGTGCTCAATTGCTGGAGCTGGCGGCGCGGGTCGCACGCAGTGATTCCACCGTGCTGATTTCCGGCGAGTCCGGCACCGGAAAGGAAGTGCTGGCGCGCTACATCCACCAGCAATCCCATCGCGCCAGTCAGCCGTTCATTGCGATCAACTGTGCGGCGATTCCGGACAACATGCTCGAAGCCACTTTGTTCGGTCACGAAAAAGGCTCGTTCACCGGCGCCATCGCCGCCCAGGCCGGCAAGTTCGAACAGGCGGATGGCGGCACCATTCTGCTGGATGAAATTTCCGAAATGCCTCTGGGCCTGCAAGCCAAGCTGCTGCGGGTGTTGCAGGAGCGGGAAGTGGAGCGGGTGGGGGCGCGCAAGCCGATCACTCTCGATATTCGCGTGGTGGCGACCACCAACCGTGATCTGGCCGGTGAAGTCGCAGCGGGGCGGTTCCGCGAAGACCTTTATTATCGTCTGTCGGTATTTCCGCTGGCCTGGCGTCCGTTGCGCGAGCGCACCGCCGATATCCTGCCGCTGGCCGAGCGTCTGCTGGTCAAGCACGTCAATAAAATGAAGCACGCGATGGCGAAGTTCTCGCCCGAGGCGCAAGCGTGCCTGATCGCTTATCCGTGGCCGGGCAACGTGCGCGAGCTGGATAACGCGGTCCAGCGGGCCTTGATTCTGCAGCAGGGCGGCCTCATCCAGCCGCAGGATTTCTGTCTCTCCGGGCCGGCGCTGTTTGCTCCATTACCGGCTACGGTGCCTGTCGCTCCGGTCATTCGCGAAGTCGAGATCGAAGCGGATTCGGCCGGTGCGCTGGGCGATGACCTGCGTCGCCGCGAATTCCAGATGATCATCGACACCCTGCGTACCGAGCGCGGCCGGCGCAAGGAAGCTGCGGAAAAGCTCGGCATCAGCCCGCGCACCTTGCGTTACAAACTGGCGCAAATGCGCGATGCGGGCATGGATGTCGAAGGCTACCTGTTCGCCACCTGACCGGTGGCGCAAACGTTTGAAACGGCTTTTCTCAAAGCGGTGCCCGTGAGCTGGCACCGTTGTTGCTAACACCTGAGTACCCGCCGAGTGAGTGTCAAAAAATTGCGGGCCGCCCAAGAGAGTAGACCATGAGCCAAGGTATTGAATTTAATCGGTTGATGATGGACATGAAGGCCATGCAAATGGACGCCATGTCGAAGCCGAAATCGACTGCTGCCGTCCCGGAAGTGGCAGGCAGCAGCTTTTCCGACATGCTCGGTCAGGCCATCAACAAAGTGAACGATACCCAACAGGCGTCGAGCCAATTGGCCAACGCGTTCGAGATCGGCAAGAGCGGCGTCGATCTGACGGATGTGATGATCGCCTCGCAGAAAGCCAGTGTATCGTTCCAGGCTCTGACCCAGGTGCGCAACAAGCTGGTTCAGGCTTATCAAGACATCATGCAGATGCCGGTTTAAGGACGAGATTGAGTCATGGCAGAAGCAGTCGCCGATAACGTTCCGGCCAAGGCCACCCCGATAGACGGCAAACCGCCGTTGTTCGGCCTGTCCTTCCTGGAAAACCTCTCCGAGATGACCGTGCTGCGTCAGGTGGGCCTGTTGGTCGGCCTGGCCGCGAGCGTGGCGATTGGCTTTGCCGTGGTGCTGTGGTCGCAGCAGCCGGACTACCGGCCTCTGTACGGCAGCCTTGCCGGCATGGATGCCAAGCAGGTCATGGACACCCTGGCCTCCGCCGACATTCCCTACACCGTCGAACCGAATTCCGGCGCCTTGCTGGTCAAGGCCGATGACCTGTCCCGTGCGCGGCTCAAGCTCGCGGCCGCTGGTGTCACTCCCAGCGACGGCAACATCGGTTTCGAAATCCTCGACAAGGAACAGGGGCTGGGCACCAGCCAGTTCATGGAAGCGACCCGTTATCGTCGCGGCCTCGAGGGCGAACTGGCCCGCACCATCTCCAGCCTGAACAACGTCAAGGGCGCGCGCGTTCACCTGGCGATCCCGAAAAGCTCGGTGTTCGTGCGTGACGAGCGCAAGCCAAGCGCATCGGTATTGGTCGAGCTGTACTCCGGTCGTTCGCTGGAGCCGGGCCAGGTGGTTGCAATCATCAACCTGGTGGCGACTTCCGTTCCCGAGCTGAGCAAATCGCAGATCACCGTCGTCGACCAGAAGGGCAACCTGCTGTCGGATCAGGCGGAAAATTCCGAAATGACCATGGCCGGCAAGCAGTTCGACTACAGCCGCCGCATGGAAAGCATGCTCACTCAGCGCGTGCACAACATTCTGCAACCGGTACTGGGCAATGATCGCTACAAGGCTGAAGTCTCGGCCGATGTCGATTTCAGTGCCGTCGAGTCGACAGCCGAGCAGTTCAACCCGGATCAACCGGCCCTGCGCAGCGAACAGTCGGTCAACGAACAACGCACCGCCAGCAATGGCCCGCAAGGTGTGCCGGGTGCCCTGAGCAACCAGCCGCCGTCGCCGGCTTCAGCGCCGCAGACCACCGGTGGCGCAGCCGCCCCGGCGAGCATGGTGCAGCCAGGTCAGCCACTGGTTGATGCCAACGGTCAGCAGATCATGGACCCGGCCACCGGCCAGCCAATGCTCGCGCCGTACCCGGCGGACAAGCGTCAACAATCCACCAAGAACTTCGAGCTCGACCGTTCCATCAGCCACACCAAACAGCAGCAGGGTCGCCTGAATCGCCTGTCGGTGTCGGTGGTGGTGGACGATCAGGTCAAGATCAACCCGGCCAACGGCGAAACCACCCGTGCGCCGTGGAGCGCCGACGAATTGGCGCGCTTCACCCGTCTGGTACAGGACGCCGTCGGCTTCGACGCCAGCCGTGGCGACAGCGTCAGCGTGATCAACATGCCGTTCTCCGCCGAGCGCGGCGAAGTGATCGCCGATATTCCGTTCTACTCCCAGCCATGGTTCTGGGACATCGTCAAACAAGTGCTGGGCGTGCTGTTCATCCTGGTGCTGGTGTTCGGCGTGCTGCGTCCGGTGCTCAACAACATCACCGGTGGCGGCAAAAGCAAGGAGCTGGCCGGTCTGGGCGGCGACATGGAACTCGGTGGCATGGGCGGTCTGGACGGTGAACTGTCCAACGATCGCGTCAGCCTCGGCGGCCCGACCAGCATCCTGCTGCCGAGCCCGAGTGAGGGCTATGACGCTCAGTTGAACGCAATCAAGAGTCTGGTGGCAGAAGACCCGGGTCGTGTGGCCCAGGTCGTGAAAGAGTGGATTAACGCAGATGAGTGATAACCGAGCCGCCGTCGCCAAACTGTCCCGGGTCGATAAAGCCGCGATTCTGCTGCTGTCCCTGGGTTCGACCGATGCCGCACAAGTGCTGCGCCACATGGGCCCCAAAGAGGTTCAGCGGGTTGGCGTGGCCATGGCCCAGATGGGCAACGTCCACCGTGAGCAGGTCGAGCAGGTCATGAGCGAGTTCGTCGACATTGTCGGCGACCAGACCAGCCTGGGCGTCGGCTCCGACGACTACGTGCGCAAAATGCTCACCCAGGCCCTGGGTGAAGACAAGGCCAACGGCCTGATCGACCGCATTCTGCTGGGCGGCAACACCAGCGGCCTCGACAGCCTGAAATGGATGGAGCCGCGCGCCGTTGCCGACGTGATCCGTTACGAGCACCCGCAGATCCAGGCGATCGTGGTGGCGTACCTCGACCCGGATCAGGCCGGTGAAGTGCTCGGCAACTTCGACCACAAGGTGCGTCTGGACATCATCCTGCGCGTCTCGTCGTTGAACACCGTACAGCCGGCCGCACTGAAAGAATTGAACCAGATCCTCGAGAAGCAGTTCTCCGGTAACTCCAATGCCTCGCGCACCACCCTGGGTGGCATCAAGCGGGCGGCGGACATCATGAACTTCCTCGACAGCTCGATCGAAGGCCAGCTCATGGACTCGATCCGCGAAGTCGACGAAGACCTGTCCGGTCAGATCGAAGACCTCATGTTCGTGTTCAACAACCTGGCCGATGTCGACGACCGCGGTATCCAGGCGCTGCTGCGCGAAGTCTCTTCCGACGTGCTGGTGCTGGCCCTCAAGGGTTCGGACGAAGGCGTCAAGGAAAAGATTTTCAAGAACATGTCCAAGCGTGCCGCCGAACTGCTGCGCGACGACCTCGAGGCCAAAGGCCCGGTGCGCGTCAGCGACGTGGAGACCGCGCAGAAGGAAATCCTCACCATCGCCCGCCGTATGGCCGAAGCCGGAGAAATCGTGCTCGGTGGCAAGGGCGGCGAGGAAATGATCTAAGCCCATGGACAAGCATGACGACGACGTGACGGACCTGATCCGTGCCCGGGACGTCCGCGGTTTCGAAACTTGGGCAATCCCAAGCTTCGATCCGCCGGCACCGGAACCCGAGCCGGAACCGGAGCCTGAACCGCCGGAAATGGAAGAAGTGCCGCTGGAGGAAGTCCAGCCACTGACGCTCGAAGAGCTCGAAAGCATCCGTCAGGAGGCCTACAACGAGGGCTTCGCCATCGGTGAAAAGGAAGGCTTTCACAGCGCCACCCTCAAGGTGCGCCAGGAAGCCGAAGGGGTCCTGACGGCCAAGGTCGAGAGCCTCGAGCAACTGATGGGCCACCTGTTCGAGCCCATTGCCGAGCAAGACACCCAGATCGAAAAGTCGCTGGTCAACCTCGTGCAGCACATCGCCCGTCAGGTGATTCAGCGCGAGCTCGCCATCGACTCGACGCAGATCGAACACGTCATGCGCGACGCCCTCAAGCTGTTGCCGCTGGGCGTGGGCAATGTGCGGCTGTACGTCAATCCGCAGGATTTCGAACAGGTCAAAGCCCTGCGCGAACGTCATGAGGAAACCTGGCGCATCGTCGAGGACGAAACCCTGTTGCCAGGCGGTTGCCGGGTCGAGACCGACCACAGCCGGATCGATGCCAGCATCGAAACCCGCGTCAGCCAGGTCATGGCCAAGCTGTTCGACCAGTTGCACGAGCAGGCTCTGCACCCGGCCGCGCCGGACCTGAGCCTGGACTTGCCGGAAACGCCGAAACCGGCCCCTGTCATTGACGAGCCGCTCGCGGACGCCCCCGATGCGCCTTGAACGCACCAGCTTCGCCAAGCGCCTGAGCACTTATGCCGAGGCCACCGAAATCGCCGGTGCGCCGATTCTCGAAGGGCGCCTGCTGCGCATGGTCGGCCTGACGCTTGAAGCCGAAGGCCTGCGCGCCGCCATGGGCACTCGCTGCATGGTGATCAACGACGACACCTATCACCCGTCCCAGGTCGAAGCCGAAGTCATGGGCTTTTCCGGCAGCAAGGTGTTCCTGATGCCGGTCGGCAGCGTGGCCGGCATTGCGCCGGGTGCCCGCGTGGTGCCGCTGGCCGACACCGGCCGCTTGCCGATGGGCATGAGCATGCTCGGTCGCGTGCTCGACGGCGCCGGACGTGCGCTGGACGGCAAGGGCGGCATGAAGGCTGAAGACTGGGTGCCGATGGACGGCCCGACGATCAACCCGCTCAACCGAGACCCGATCAGCGAGCCGCTGGATGTCGGGATCCGTAGCATCAACGGATTGTTGACGGTCGGTCGCGGTCAGCGTCTGGGCCTGTTCGCCGGTACCGGTGTCGGTAAATCGGTGTTGCTGGGCATGATGACCCGCTTCACCGAGGCCGACATCATCGTCGTCGGCCTTATCGGTGAGCGGGGTCGGGAAGTTAAAGAATTCATCGAGCACATTCTTGGTGAAGAAGGCCTCAAGCGTTCCGTGGTCGTGGCGTCCCCGGCTGACGACGCGCCGCTGATGCGTCTGCGCGCGGCGATGTACTGCACGCGGATCGCCGAATATTTCCGCGACAAGGGCAAGAACGTCCTGTTGCTGATGGATTCCCTGACCCGTTTTGCCCAGGCCCAGCGGGAAATCGCCCTGGCCATCGGCGAGCCGCCGGCAACCAAGGGTTATCCGCCGTCGGTATTCGCCAAACTGCCGAAACTGGTGGAGCGTGCCGGTAATGCAGAGAAGGGCGGTGGTTCGATCACAGCGTTCTATACCGTGCTGTCCGAGGGCGATGACCAGCAGGACCCGATTGCCGACTCGGCGCGGGGCGTGCTTGACGGGCACATCGTGCTGTCGCGGCGGCTGGCCGAGGAGGGGCATTACCCGGCCATCGACATCGAAGCTTCGATCAGCCGGGTGATGCCTGCCGTCGTGGCGCCGGAACACATGCAGCGCGCGCAATACTTCAAGCAACTGTGGTCGCGCTATCAACAGAGTCGCGACCTGATCAGCGTCGGCGCCTATGTCGCGGGCGGTGATCGCGAGACGGACCTTGCCATCAACCTGCAGCCGCAACTGGTCAGATACCTGCGTCAGGGTCTCAACGACAAAATCAGCCTGGGTGAAAGCGAGGCGTACCTCGAAACGATTTTCGCCCCGGCGGCCGGCGGGTAACCGGTCATGGCTCTGAGTCGAGCCGCGCGCCTGGCGCCGGTGGTGGACATGGCCGAGAAGGCCGAAAAAACCGCCGTGCAGCGCCTGGGTTACTTTCAGGGGCAGGTGAAAGTGGCCGAAAGCAAACTCGCCGACCTCAACGCCTTTCGTCTGGATTATTCGCAGCAGTGGATCGTGCGCGGCAGCACCGGCGTGACCGGTCAGTGGCTGCTGGGTTTTCAGGGCTTCCTGGCGCAACTTGACACTGCCGTCGATCAGCAGCGCCAGAGCCTGCAATGGCACCAGAACAACCTGGACAAGGCTCGCGATGCCTGGCAGCAGGCGTTTGCCCGGGTCGAAGGTTTGCGCAAACTTGTCCAGCGCTACCGCGACGAGGCCCAGCGTGCCGAAGACAAGCGCGAACAGAAGCTGCTGGACGAATTGTCCCAGCGTTTGCCGCGTCACGAGGTGTTTTGACGAGCCGATCTCTGACAGCTCCCGACGCCATCGCGCCTTGCCCATGGCCCCGGCAGGTGCTAAACCTTGTACAAGTTCGTCAATGACAAGGAAGCCAGTAAATGTCAGTCGTTACAGAAGTGTCCGCGGACAAGAAAAAGCTGACGATTTCGGTCAAGGGGCGATTCGATTTCGCCAAGCATCAGGAATTTCGCCAATCCTACGAAAAAGAGCAGCCCGAATCGGTGATTGTCGACCTCAAGGAGGCGACCTATCTCGACAGTTCGGCGCTCGGCATGCTGCTTCTGCTGCGTGATCATGTCGGCGGTGACGATTCGGAAATCCGCGTGGTCAACAGCAGTTCCGACGTGAAGAAAATCCTCGCCATCTCCAACTTCGACAAACTGTTCGACATCAGTTGACGGCCATGCAGCCGCAAGAGCCGCTGACGATCCTGATCGCCGAAGACAGCGCCGCCGACCGGCTGCTGTTGTCGACCATCGTCCGTCGCCAGGGGCACGAGGTGCTGACGGCCACCCACGGTGCGGAGGCGGTCGAGACATTCATCCGGCAAAAGCCGCATCTGGTGCTGATGGACGCCATGATGCCGGTGATGGACGGATTCGAAGCCGCACGGCAGATCAAGAGGCTGGCGGGTGAGAATCTGGTGCCGATCATCTTCCTCACCTCGCTGACGGAAAGTGAAGCGCTGGCCCGTTGCCTTGAGGCCGGCGGTGACGACTTTCTGGCGAAGCCGTACAACCAGGTGATCCTCGCCGCCAAAATCAAGGCGATGGATCGCTTGCGGCGTTTGCAGGCCACGGTTCTTCAGCAGCGCGACCTGATCGCCAAACACCACGACTATCTGCTCAACGAGCAGCGGGTCGCCAAGGCCGTGTTCGACAAGGTCGCGCATTCCGGGTGCCTGAGCGCGCCGAACATCCGTTACCTGCAATCACCCTATGCGCTGTTCAACGGCGATCTGCTGTTGGCTGCGTACACCCCGGCCGGCGACATGCACGTGTTGCTCGGTGACTTCACCGGTCATGGATTGCCCGCGGCGGTCGGCGCGATGCCGCTGGCCGAGGTGTTTTACGGCATGACTGCCAAGGGTTACGGCCTGGCCGAGACCCTGCGGGAAATGAACGCCAAGCTCAAGCGCATCCTGCCGGTGGACATGTTCTGCTGCGCGACGCTGTTGTGCCTGAGTTTTCAGCGGCGCTCGGTGGAAGTCTGGAATGGCGGCATGCCCGACGGCTATCTGCATTGCCTCGCCACGGGCACGCGCACACCGCTGGCGGCACGTCACCTGCCGTTGGGGGTGCTCAGCCCGCAGGACTTCGATGACCGCACCGAGGTTCACCCGATGGCAGTGGGCGATCGGGTGTTCCTGCTTTCGGACGGGGTCATCGATACCTGCGATGCCAACGATCAGTTGTTCGGTGTCGAGCGTTTGCACAAGGTGTTCGCCGCCAATCGCCATCCGGATCGGCTGTTCGAGGACATCGAACAGGCGCTGCAGGACTTTCGCGGGGAGGCCCGGGACGATGTGAGCATGGTCGAGGTCAGCCTGCTGGAGGCCGAGCAGATCCATCCGTCGGCACCGGTGTATTCCGACAGCGGCCAGTCCTGCCCGCTGGACTGGTCGGTGAGCTTCGAATTTCGCGGTGCCACGCTCAAGCGTTTCAATCCGTTGCCTTACCTGTTGCAGTTGCTGCTGGAAGTACATGGATTGCGGGCGCAGAGTGGCGCACTGTACAGCGTGCTGGCCGAGCTTTATTCCAACGCGCTGGAGCATGGCGTGCTGGGGCTGGATTCGAGCCTCAAGCGCGATGCGCCAGGTTTCGCCCGTTATTATGAGCAGCGCAATGCGCGCCTCGAGGCCTTGCAGGACGGTTTCGTGCGCGTGCATTTGCAGGTGCGGCCGGAAGGCGAGGGCGGTTGTCTGGTGGTGCAAGTCGAGGACAGCGGCCAGGGATTTGACGTCTCGCGCGTGATGCAACGGCCGCTTGACGAAGTCCGTCTGTCGGGACGCGGTGTCAGTCTGATCCGGCAGTTGGGCAGAAATGCCAGCTGGTCGGACGATGGGCGCAGTGCCCGCGTGGAGTTTTTCTGGGAGGCTCTGGCATAATCCGCGCATTCTTGATCAAGGAGTGAACAAGTGGCTGATACACATGTGGACCACGAGGCGCTGAGCGCGCTCCGGGAAGTGATGGAAGACAGCTATCCGGAACTGCTGGATACCTTTCTTGCCGATTCCGAAAATCGCCTGCGGGAGTTGCAGCAGACTGCCGATGCCGACGCATTGTCCTCCGTTGCGCACAGCTTCAAGGGCAGCAGCAGCAACATGGGTGCGACCCGTCTTGCCGTGCTGTGCCAGGAGCTGGAGCAGCACGCCAAAGACAAAAGTCCTTCTGAGATCATCAAACTGGTCGCCGATATTCACAGCGAATTTGCCGATGTGCGGCCCGTTTATGTCGCCGAGCGGCAGCGCTCGCTGATGCACTGATCCTGCCGCCGGGCGGTTTTGTCGAAGTTCTGACGAAACTGGCCCGGCACTTGCAGTTATCTATCCCAACTGTACCTACGATCCAGTGCAGCGGAGACCGTGCCATGCCTGCAAGCCCCAACATTCTTCTTCAGACCGCCGCCCAGGCCAAGGCGCAAGCCGCCTCTGCCAAATCATCGGCAGTGGCCGCAGAGCCCGGGGACAAGGCCTCCAGCTTCGCTCAGGTGTTCGCCGATCAAGGCCCGAACAAGCCTTCGGTGACCGTCGACAATTCGGCAAAACCTTCCCGTGACAAGGTCGCCGACAACGGCGGCAAGAAAGACCTCGGCAAGGATCAGTCTGCCGCCCCGGCGCCGGCGGTTGCCGATAGCGGCAAAGCCTTGCCCGCCGACAAACCGGCGACGGCGGCAACGGACGGCAAGACCACTGCCGATGACGAAACGGCTGAAACAGCGCCGGCTCCCGTTGCCGATACGGCGCCGGTGGATCCGGCACTGGTGGCGGCGGTGCAGCCCGTCGTCACGGCACCGGTGGTAGTCACGCCGGTCGTCGAGACCGCTGCGCAACCTGAAACCGACAAACCTGCCGTGGCGGCATTGCCGGGTATGGTCAAGGATCCGGCGCCGGCCACCGATCCGGCTTTCGACCCCGAAGCGGATCCGCTGGATTCGCTTCCCGCCGTACGCATGGCCATGGAGCAGAGTGGCCACATTTCTGCTTCCAGCCAGTCCCAGCCCAAGGCCACCTCGGCCCAGGCTCAGGCTGACGGCGAATTGACCTCGGCGCAGAACTTCGCTGCCGGCATGGCCAGCATGCTCGATGTGCAGGCTGACAAGGACAGCACCAGTCAGGGCGGCGAAAAGGCGTTCAGCGGTCTGATCGATGACGGCCTGAAAGACCTGAAGACCGCCACCAGCGACACCCGCGTGGATGATTTTGCCAACCGTCTGGCGGCGCTGACCCAGGCTGCCACGCCGAAAACCGCCAACGCGGTGCCGGTGAACCAGCCGATTGCCATGCACCAGAACGGCTGGACCGAAGAAGTGGTCAACCGGGTCATGTACCTGTCAAGCAACAACCTGAAGGCCGCTGACATCCAGTTGCAGCCAGCGGAACTTGGGCGTCTGGATATCCGGGTGAACATGGTGCCGGACCAGCAGACCCAGGTGACCTTCATGAGCGCGCATCCGAGCGTGCGTGAAGCCCTCGACGGTCAGATGCACCGCCTGCGCGACATGTTCAACCAGCAAGGCATGGGTCAGGTCGACGTCAACGTTTCCGATCAGAACCGTGGCTGGCAGGGCCAAGGTCAGGAGCAGGCGCAACAGGGGCAGAGCGGTCGCACCAGCGCTGCCGGCGGTCGCCTGGATTCGGCCGAAGAAGAGTTGACGCCGGCAGCCGTGGCTGAAGCCGCCGCGCAAACCACTAGCGTGATCGGCAGCAGCGCCGTCGACTACTACGCCTGACACGACGCTGTACTCCTGTGGGAGCGGGCTTGCTCGCGAAATCGGTAAGACAAACAACACATCTGTTGAATGTTGAACCGCATTCGCGAGAAAGCCCGCTCCCACATTGCTTTGCGGTGCGCCCGATTTCTCCCTCCGACACTTCTGGCATAACACTTGCTCTTGCCTTGCCGTGCGACTGTGAAAACCCGATTAGTGACGGATTATTGGCATGGCGAAGAGCGAAGCTGCAGCAGTAAAAGACCCCGCAACCAAAGGCAAACTCAAGCTGATCATCGTGATCGTGCTGGGTCTGTTGCTGGCGATCGGCACGTCCGTGGGGGCGACCTGGTTCTTCATGCACAGTGCCCAGAGCAAGCCTGCGGCGGCCGCCGACGCGGCCCCGGTCGGCAAGCAACCGGCGATTTTCGAGCCGATGGCACCGGCCTTCGTGGCCAACTACAACCAGAACGGCCGTCAGCGCTACATGCAGGTGAGCATCACCATGCTGGCGCGCAATCAGGCTGATCTGGAAGCGCTCAAATTGCACATGCCGGTGATCCGCAACAACCTGGTGATGCTCTTCTCCGGTCAGGATTTCGCCACGCTGGCGACCCCGGTCGGTCAAGAGATGTTGCGCCAGAAGGCCACGGCCAGCGTCCAGGAAGTGGCGCAGAAAGAGCTGGGCAAAGTGGTGATCGAACAGTTGCTTTTCACTAATTTCGTACTGCAGTAGGAACACGACATGGCCGTGCAGGATCTGCTGTCCCAGGATGAAATCGACGCGCTGTTGCATGGCGTCGACGATGGTCTGGTACAGACCGATAACGCTGCCGAACCCGGCAGTGTCAAAAGCTACGACCTGACCAGCCAGGATCGCATCGTCCGCGGACGCATGCCGACTCTGGAAATGATCAACGAGCGTTTTGCCCGCTACACCCGCATCAGCATGTTCAACATGCTGCGCCGCTCGGCGGACGTTGCCGTCGGTGGCGTACAGGTGATGAAGTTCGGTGAATACGTGCACTCGCTGTACGTGCCGACCAGCCTCAACCTGGTCAAGATCAAACCCCTGCGTGGCACCGCGCTGTTCATCCTCGACGCCAAACTGGTGTTCAAACTGGTGGACAACTTCTTCGGCGGCGACGGCCGTCACGCCAAGATCGAAGGGCGTGAATTCACCCCGACCGAACTGCGCGTGGTGCGCATGGTGCTGGAACAGGCGTTCGTCGACCTGAAAGAAGCCTGGCAGGCGATCATGGAAGTCAACTTCGAGTACATCAACTCGGAAGTGAACCCGGCCATGGCCAACATCGTCGGCCCGAGCGAAGCGATCGTGGTCTCCACGTTCCACATCGAACTCGACGGCGGTGGCGGCGATCTGCACGTGACCATGCCGTACTCGATGATCGAGCCAGTGCGCGAAATGCTCGACGCCGGTTTCCAGTCGGACCTCGACGACCAGGACGAGCGCTGGGTCAACGCCCTGCGTCAGGACGTGCTCGACGTCGACGTGCCGATCGGTGCCACCGTGGCCCGCCGCCAGTTGAAGCTGCGCGACATCCTGCACATGCAGCCGGGTGACGTGATCCCGGTCGAGATGCCGGAAGACATGATCATGCGCGCCAACGGCGTGCCGGCCTTCAAGGTCAAGATGGGCTCGCACAAAGGCAACCTCGCGTTGCAAGTGATCGAGCCGATCGAGCGCCGCTGAAGCGGCGCCCTCATTCCCTGATTTTTTTACCGGTTTTTTGCCCGCCGAGGACAAATGATGAACGACGATATGAACACCCAGGACGATCAGGCACTGGCCGATGAATGGGCTGCCGCCCTGGAAGAAACCGGTGAAGCCGGGCAGGCCGACATCGACGCGCTGCTGGCCGCCGATGCAGGCGCTTCGAACTCCAACCGTCTGCCGATGGAAGAGTTCGGCAGCGTGCCGAAGAACAACGATCCGGTGACCCTCGACGGTCCGAACCTGGACGTGATTCTCGACATCCCGGTGTCGATCTCGATGGAAGTGGGCAGCACCGACATCAACATCCGCAACCTGCTGCAACTCAACCAGGGTTCGGTGATCGAGCTTGATCGTCTGGCCGGCGAGCCGCTGGACGTGCTGGTCAACGGCACCCTGATCGCTCACGGTGAAGTGGTCGTGGTCAACGAAAAGTTCGGCATCCGTCTGACTGACGTGATCAGCCCGAGCGAACGCATCAAGAAGCTGCGCTGAGTGAAAAAGCTTCTGGGTGCTTTGTTCGGCCTGGCACTGGCGTTGCCGTTCAGCGTGCTGGCGGCCGAGCCGGTGGCGACCACCGCAGCCGCTGCTGCGCCGGCCGTCAACAGCGGCGTGGCCGGACAGCTGACTCAGTTGGTGCTGGGGCTGTTGCTGGTGCTGGGGCTGATCTTCTTCCTCGCCTGGCTGTTGCGCCGGGTGCAGCAGGCAGGTCCCGCCGGCAAGGGCCAGGTGATCGAGCTGATCGGTTCCCGCGCGCTCGGGCCGCGTGACCGTCTGATGCTGGTGCAGGTCGGCAACGAGCAGATCCTGCTCGGCCTCAGCCCCGGAACCATCACTGCGCTGCACGTGCTCAAAGAGCCGGTCGAGGTGCCGAGCACCGCCGACAAAGCGACTCCGGAATTTGCCCAGCATCTGTTGAAGATCCTCGGCAAGGATCAGAAGGATAAGAAGTAATGGGTGCGTTGCGCATCGTCTTGACCCTGGCGTTGATGTTGGCCGCGCCGCTGGCATTTGCCGCCGATCCGTTGTCGATCCCGGCGATCACCCTGGGCACCAACGCCGAGGGCGCGCAGGAATATTCGGTCAGCCTGCAGATCCTGCTGATCATGACGGCGCTGAGCTTCATTCCGGCCGCCGTCATCCTGATGACCAGTTTCACCCGGATCATCATCGTCTTCTCGATCCTGCGTCAGGCCCTGGGCCTGCAGCAGACGCCGTCGAACCAGATCCTCACCGGCATGGCGCTGTTCCTGACGCTGTTCATCATGGCGCCGGTGTTCGACCGCGTGAACAACGATGCCTTGCAGCCCTACCTCGCGGAAACGCTGACCGCCCAGCAAGCGGTGGAAAAGGCGCAGGTGCCGATCAAGGACTTCATGCTCGCCCAGACCCGTTCCAGCGATCTGGAGCTGTTCATGCGCCTGTCCAAGCGCACCGACATCGCGACTCCGGATGCTGCGCCGCTGACGATTCTGGTGCCGGCGTTCGTGACGTCTGAACTGAAAACCGCGTTCCAGATCGGTTTCATGATCTTCATCCCGTTCCTGATCATCGACCTGGTGGTCGCGAGCGTGCTGATGGCGATGGGCATGATGATGCTGTCGCCGCTGATCATTTCCCTGCCGTTCAAAATCATGCTGTTCGTGCTGGTGGATGGCTGGGCGCTGATCATTGGCACCCTGGCCAGCAGTTTCGGAGGTGTATCGCCATGACGCCAGAAGTAGCGGTCGACATCTTCCGCGAGGCCCTGTGGCTGACCACCATGATGGTGGCGATCCTGGTGGTCCCGAGCCTTTTGGTGGGTCTGCTGGTGTCCATGTTCCAGGCCGCCACCCAGATCAACGAACAGACCCTGAGTTTCCTGCCGCGTCTGCTGGTGATGCTGGTAACGCTGATCGTCGTCGGCCCGTGGCTGGTGCAGACGTTCATGGAATACATCACCCAGTTGTACAAAAACATTCCGATGGTCATCGGCTAAGCCATGCAATCGCTGCTTCAGCTGACCGACACCCAGATCAGTACCTGGGTGGCGACGTTCATGCTGCCGCTGTTTCGCATCGCCTCAATGTTGATGGTGATGCCGGTCTTCGGAACCACGCTGGTGCCCCGGCGGATCCGTCTGTACTTCGCCTTTGCGATCACCGTGGTGATCACGCCCAACCTGCCGCCGATGCCGGCGGTCAGCCCTCTGGATCTCAGCGGTCTGCTGCTGATCGCCGAACAGATTCTGGTTGGCGCGGTGCTGGGCTTCTCACTGCAATTGTTCTTTCAGGCTTTCGTGGTGGCCGGGCAGATTGTCGCGATCCAGATGGGCATGGGCTTCGCGTCGATGATCGACCCCACCAACGGCGTGTCGGTGGCGGTGATCGGGCAGTTCTTCACGATGCTGGTGACCTTGCTGTTCCTGTCGATGAACGGGCATCTGGTGGTCTTCGAAGTGCTCACCGAAAGCTTCACCACGCTGCCGGTCGGCGGCGGGCTGATGACCACGCATTACTGGGAGCTGGCCGGCAAACTCGGCTGGGTGCTGGGCGCCGCGTTATTGCTGGTGCTGCCGGCGGTCACTGCGCTGCTGGTCGTCAACATCGCCTTTGGCGTGATGACTCGCGCCGCACCGCAACTCAACATCTTCTCCATCGGCTTCCCGCTGACCCTGGTGCTGGGCCTGTTCATTGTCTGGGTCGGGCTGGCGGACATTCTCAATCAGTATCAACCGCTGGCCACCGAGGCCTTGCAGTTTTTACGCGAACTGGCACAGGCGCGCTGAGTCATGGCTGAAAGCGAAAGCGGTCAGGACAAAACAGAAGACCCCACGGAGAAGCGCAAGAAGGACTCCCGGGAAAAGGGTGAGATTGCGCGCTCCAAGGAACTCAACACCCTGGCGATCATGCTCGCCGGCTCTGCCGCACTGCTGATTTTTGGCGGGATGCTGGCGCAGGAATTGATGGACCTGATGCGCCAGAACTTCACACTGTCGCGGGAAGTTATCATGGACGAGCGCTCCATGGCCACGTTCCTGATGAACTCCGGGTTGCAGGCATTGCTGGCGATTCAGCCGATCATGATCACCTTGTTGCTGGCCGCTTTCCTCGGGCCGATTGCGCTGGGTGGCTGGTTGTTCGCCGCCGGTTCGCTGGCCCCCAAGTTCAGCCGGATGAACCCGGCGGCGGGCCTCAAGCGGATGTTCTCGATGAAGGCTGTGATCGAGCTGCTCAAAGCGCTGGCCAAGTTTCTCATTACCTTGGGCGTGGCGCTGGTGGTGCTCAATGCGGACATCGACGACCTGCTGCGCATCGCCCACGAACCGCTGGACCGGGCGATCATTCACAGCCTGCAACTGGTGGGCTGGAGCTCTTTGTGGCTGGCGTGCGGTTTGATCATCATCGCGGCTGTCGACGTGCCCGTGCAGATCTGGGAAAGCATCAAAAAGCTCAAGATGACCAAGCAGGAAGTGCGCGACGAGCACAAGGATCAGGAAGGTCGGCCGGAGGTCAAGCAGCGCATTCGCCAGCTCCAGCGCGAGATGTCGCAGCGGCGGATGATGGCGGCGATTCCGGATGCCGACGTGGTCATCACCAACCCGACCCACTACGCCGTGGCACTCAAGTACGACGCGGAGAAGGGCGGGGCGCCGATGCTGTTGGCCAAGGGCAGCGATTTCCTGGCGCTGAAGATCCGCGAAATCGCCGTGGCCAACAACGTCATGCTCCTCGAATCGCCAGCGTTGGCGCGTTCGATCTATTACTCCACGGAACTGGAAGAGGAAATCCCCGGCGGCCTGTACCTGGCGGTCGCCCAGGTCCTGGCCTACGTCTACCAGATCCGCCAGCACCGCGCAGGCAAGGGTAAGTTCCCGGAACCGCTCAAGGATGATTTGCCGATTCCGCCGGATCTGCGGCGCGATTCCTGATGCTGATGAAACAAAAAAAACCGCCATCTGGTGATACCCGGTGGCGGTTTTTTCAGGCCTGATGAAATGTGTTGGCTGTGAGGCCGCTTTCGCGAGCAGGCGTCAGCCGCCACGACACATCTCTCAGCCCTTATGTGGAAGTCTGCGACGGCGGTATTTCCAGATTATCCAGCACCCGATTCGCTGCCAGCTCGCCGAGCATGATCAGTTGCCCAATGCCGATCAGCGTCCTGCGCTGCGAGGCGGGCATGAGGTGGGCGAAGTCATTGACGATGGCTCTGGCCGAAGCGAGGGTTTCGCAGGCATCGGCCAGCAGCTCTTCGTTTTTGAAGTCCGCGGTGACGGCATACATTCTGCGGGTCTTGCGCGGTGGTGAGGTGGAGCCGGGCGGGCAGAGATAGTGATCGAGGGCGCGGTCGGCGGCTTCGTGAAGCTTTCTGGAATCGAGGGATTTGTAGGGCGAGGCGGGGTCGGTTTCGGGTGGGTTGGGTGTGGGTTTGATCATGGTGAAGCTCCTTTGGGGTGAAGCCGCCAAGTCCAGTCGCTAAACAGGAAGGGTGGCGGCTGTACGCAGGTTAGCGAACCGGTCAAAGGCACCCGGTAGACCGCAAGGGTCTCCCGCATACAGCCACCATAACGAAATTGCAGACATACAGATCCGCAACGAAGCCTGGAACGCTGGTGCACCTTTAATTCGAACCGAGTCGCTAAACCCGATCGCTGATTCGTCAGCGACCGATCCACAATAGAACCCGACCCCAAGGCGCACAAGCCGGCGGATTCTGGCGTAGCTGTAGGCAACGGCGCAAGGAATCGTAGCCTTGAAGGCGTGTCTGGAGGTGTCTTTTAAACACCGCAGTTTAAGGAGCGCTTGGTGCCGCCGGTCTGAAAAGTCCCTCCACCTGTTAGTTCTGACAGTAGACGCGTGTTGTTCCCTGGCGCCTCATAAGCCCGGAATTCACGCCGTTGCCTATTCGCACTCTGCGAACGCAGTGGTTGATAACTCATTCACTGGAAATCCGGGGTAGATCATGACAAGGCGCGTTTACCGAAAACTGCCGGGCATGGAGATGGAGTTCGTTTCAGGGAAGCTGGAAAGGGACGCAGGCGAGCGGACCATCTTCTATGAGGTGACGTTCGACCTGAAGCTGGACTTTCTCAACTTTCTGGTCATGGCTAATCAGTTCATTCCGAATTATCTGGATAAGCCCATCAATGCGATTCGGCCTGAACTGGCCGGGTTTGCGTATCACTACTCCTACAACTACTTCTTTGATGCGGCCGGTAATATCAGCGATAACCCGTCGTTGTTCGCTCTCTTCACCCACCCTGGTTATTACATGGACCAGTGGGCGAGTGATGGCGGGCCCGTAGAACAACGATATGGAAAACCCTCGTTCACGGTGGTCGGCAACCAATTGCGCATCACGACGCGGCAGTACTTTCGACTGGATGCGGGCGCGCCTCCGATCGAAATCAGTGATCTGCCATTCATGCGTTTCGAATGGGCCTTGAACCTGATGGAAGGTCATGTGAAGTCCGCTGATGTCGCGCCTGTCACCATGGTGGTACTGATGTATACGGAGGAGGACGTTGTCGATGTCGGTGGTCACAGCGTGTTCAGGGGCACGCGCTATCTGGATAATGCGGCCCTCTCTTTCGGTCCGATCACTTCGGCGCACATTCTGGTAGCCAGTTGACTATCGGGGTTTCTTCTCGGTGAACATCGCTGCATAGGGGCGGGCGCACGACGTGCGTGCCGCCCCTTTGTGCATTCATCACCCCAGGCCTTGGCAAAAGTTGGAAGGCTTCTTGCAGTAGCCGCCGTGCGCCTGCTTCGGGCGTCAAAAGTTTGCTTTAAAGGAACGGGGAAAACCGGTGGATCGCTCTCAGTTATTCAACACTGCTCGCTCGAATGTTGCCGACCTCAGCCGGGGCAATCTGGGTGTGCCGCTGTTGCTGCTGGTCATGCTGGCGATGATGATGTTGCCGGTGCCGCCGTTCCTGCTCGACGTGTTCTTCACCTTCAACATTGCCCTGTCGATCGTCGTGCTGCTGGTCTGCGTGTACGCCTTGCGGCCGCTGGATTTTGCGGTGTTCCCGACGATCCTGCTGGTGGCGACGTTGTTGCGGCTGGCGCTGAACGTGGCGTCGACGCGGGTGGTGATGCTCCACGGTCAGGACGGCCACGCCGCGGCCGGCAAGGTGATCCAGGCCTTCGGTGAGGTGGTGATCGGCGGTAACTACGTGGTCGGTGTCGTGGTCTTCGCGATTTTGATGATCATCAACTTCGTCGTGGTGACCAAGGGTGCCGGGCGGATTTCCGAGGTGAGCGCGCGTTTCACCCTCGATGCGATGCCCGGCAAGCAAATGGCGATCGACGCCGACCTCAACGCCGGCCTGATCGACCAGGCCCAGGCCAAGGCCCGTCGTCAGGAAGTTGCTCAGGAGGCAGAGTTCTACGGTTCGATGGACGGTGCCAGCAAGTTCGTCCGTGGTGACGCCATCGCCGGTTTGCTGATTCTGTTCATCAACCTGATCGGCGGCATTGCTGTCGGTATCTTCCAGCACAACATGAGCTTCGCCGAAGCCGGCAAGGTCTACGCCTTGCTGACCATCGGTGACGGTTTAGTGGCGCAATTGCCATCACTGTTGTTATCTACAGCAGCAGCGATCATGGTGACCCGTGCTTCCGGTTCGGAAGACATGGGCAAGCAGATCAATCGCCAGATGTTCGCCTCGCCCAAAGCGCTGGCGGTGGCGGCCGGTCTGATGGCGGTCATGGGCCTGGTGCCGGGCATGCCGCACTTCTCGTTCCTGAGCATGGCTGCGCTGGCTGCCGGTGCTGCTTACCTGTTCTGGAAGAAGCAGAACGTGGCCAAGGTCATCGCGCTGGAAGAGGTCAAGCGCCAGCAGGAACTGCTGCCGTCGCCGGCCCGCGCCATGGAAACCAAGGAGCTGGGCTGGGACGACGTGACCCCGATCGACATGATCGGCCTGGAAGTCGGCTACCGCCTGATTCCATTGGTGGACCGCAACCAGGGCGGGCAATTGCTGGCGCGGATCAAGGGCGTGCGCAAGAAGCTCTCGCAGGATCTGGGCTTCCTGATGCCGACTGTGCACATTCGCGACAACCTCGACCTGGCGCCGAGCGCCTATCGTCTGACCCTGATGGGCGTAATCCTGGCCGAAGCCGAGATCTACCCGGATCGCGAACTGGCGATCAACCCGGGTCAGGTCTACGGCACGCTCAACGGCATCACCGCCAAAGATCCGGCTTTCGGCCTGGAGGCGGTGTGGATCGAGGTCAGCCAGCGGGCTCAGGCGCAATCGCTCGGTTACACCGTGGTCGATGCCAGCACCGTGGTCGCCACGCACTTGAACCAGATTCTGTACAAGCACTCCAGCGAGCTGATCGGTCACGAAGAAGTGCAGCAATTGATGCAATTGCTGGCCAAGAGCTCGCCGAAACTGGCTGAAGAGCTGGTGCCGGGCGTGGTCACGCTGTCGCAATTGCTCAAGGTGCTGCAGGCGTTGCTGGCCGAACACGTGCCGGTGCGCGATATCCGCAGCATTGCCGAAGCCATCGCCAACAATGCCGCCAAGAGTCAAGATACCGCCGCTTTGGTGGCCGCTGTGCGGGTCGGCGTATCCCGCGCCATCGTCCAAAGCATTGTAGGGACTGAGTCGGAGCTGCCAGTTATCACGCTGGAGCCAAGGTTGGAACAAATATTGCTCAATAGTCTGCAGAAGGCAGGACAAGGCTCGGAAGAGGGCGTTCTGCTGGAACCGAGCATGGCCGAGAAGCTGCAGCGTTCGCTGATCGAAGCGGCGCAGCGCCAGGAAATGCAAGGTCAGCCGGTGATCCTGTTGGTAGCAGGCCCGGTTCGCGCGATGCTCTCGCGCTTTGGTCGCCTGGCAGTTCCCGGACTGCATGTGCTGGCCTACCAGGAAATTCCGGACAACAAGCAAGTGACCATCGTTGCGACAGTAGGGCCCAACGGCTGAGGTAGTGGTTTATGCAAGTTAAGCGTTTTTTTGCCGCCGATATGCGTCAGGCCATGAAGCTGGTTCGTGATGAGCTGGGCGCTGATGCCGCTATCATTGGCAACCGCCGCATCGCCGGCGGCGTCGAGCTAACGGCGGCGCTCGATTACAAACTGTCGGCGTTGGCCCCGCGTGTTCCGAACATGGAGCTCGAGGACGAGCTGCGCAAGACCCAGTCGCGCATCGTTACCGCCCAGGCCGAACTGAGTCTGCGTGGCGAGGCCGACGGCAACACCAATCGCCAGCTGTTCGCCGGGCTGCCGTTGACGGCCGGCCTGCCGCTGACCGCCGCCGAACCGTTGACCGAACCGACCTATGAGGCGCCGGCCCGTCCGGTACCGGCGCCTGCACCGGCTGCCGCAGGCGTCGACCCGCGTGCACTGGACTCGATGCGTTTCGAGCTCAACAGCCTGCGCGAGCTGATGGAAGTGCAACTCGGCACCCTGGCCTGGAACCAACTGCAAGGCAGCCGTCCGGCCCAGGCCAATCTGTACCGTCGTCTGCAACGCATCGGTTTGTCCGGCCCGCTGTCCCGCGATCTGCTGTCGATGATCACCGAGATCGACGAGCCCCGTCAGGCCTGGCGCATGCTGCTGGCGCATCTGGCACGAATGATCGCCGTACCGGAAGTCGAGCCGCTGGAAGAGGGCGGGGTGATTGCCATGGTCGGCCCGGCCGGCATGGGCAAGACCACCACCCTGGCCAAACTGGCCGCCCGCTACGTGCTCAAGTACGGCGCGCAGAACATCGCGCTGGTGAGCATGGACAGTTTCCGTATCGGCGCCCAGGAGCAGCTCAAGACGCTGGGCCGTATCCTCAATGTCTCGGTGACCCACGTCGATCCGGGCCAGTCCCTGGTGCAGGCGCTGGATCCACTGCTGCGCAAGCGCGTGGTGCTGATCGATACCGCCGGCCTGCAAGCCAGCGATCCGGCCCTGCGCATGCAGCTGGAAAGTCTGGCCGGTCGTGGCATTCGGTCGAAAAATTATCTGGTGCTGGCAACCACCAGCCAGAAACAGGTTCTAACCGCCGCTTATCACAGTTACAAGCGTTGCGGGCTCGCCGGGTGCATCCTGACTAAACTGGATGAAACGGCCAGCCTTGGCGAAGTGCTGAGTCTGGCAATCAGTCACGAACTGCCGGTCGCCTACCTGACCGATGGGCCGCGTATTCCGGATGATCTGCATCTGCCGCGCCGTCATCAACTGGTCAGCCGCGCCGTCAGTGTGCAAATGCAGGAAGAACCCAGCGAAGAAGCCATGGCTGACATGTTCGCTGATATCTACCACAGTCCGACCAAGCAGGTTGGCTGAGGTAATGAACCGTTTTTGTACCTACATCGATGGTCTGCCATGCATTGTTCCGGTTGTGAACGCGCAGCCAGTAATGTGGCCTCCGTCTATGCAAGACAAGGTAAAGAAATAACATGGGCAGCATGCATCCCGTACAGGTGATCGCGGTGACCGGCGGCAAAGGTGGCGTCGGCAAGACTAATGTGTCAGTGAACTTGTCCCTGGCCCTGGCAGAGCTTGGCCGTCGGGTCATGCTGCTGGACGCCGACCTGGGGCTGGCGAACGTCGACGTTCTGCTGGGCCTCACACCCAAACGCACCCTGGCCGACGTGATCGAAGGCCGCTGCGAGCTGCGCGACGTGCTGTTGCAGGGCCCCGGCGGGATCCGCATCGTGCCGGCCGCTTCCGGCACCCAGAGCATGGTTCACCTGAGCCCGGCCCAGCATGCCGGCCTGATTCAGGCGTTCAGTGACATCGGCGACAATCTCGATGTGCTGGTGATTGACACCGCTGCGGGTATTGGTGACTCGGTAGTCAGTTTTGTTCGCGCAGCCCAGGAAGTGTTGCTGGTGGTGTGCGACGAGCCGACCTCGATCACCGACGCCTACGCGCTGATCAAACTGCTGAACCGCGATTACGGCATGAACCGCTTCCGCGTCCTGGCCAACATGGCCCAGAGCCCACAGGAAGGTCGCAATCTGTTCGCCAAGTTGACCAAGGTCACGGATCGCTTCCTCGACGTCGCCCTACAATACGTCGGTGCGGTGCCCTACGACGAAAGCGTGCGCAAGGCGGTGCAGAAGCAGCGTGCGGTCTATGAAGCCTTCCCGCGTTCCAAGTGCGCGCTGGCGTTCAAGGCGATCGCACAGAAGGTCGACACCTGGCCGCTGCCCGCCAACCCGCGTGGCCACCTCGAATTTTTCGTCGAGCGCCTCGTGCAGCAAACGGCAGGACCTGTGCTATGACCGCCAGCGGTATGAATTTCTACAAGAAGTCGGCGCGTGACGCGCAGTACGAGCTGATCGAGCGTTACGCGCCACTGGTCAAACGCATCGCCTACCACTTGCTGGCGCGATTGCCGGCCAGTGTGCAGGTCGAAGACCTGATCCAGGCCGGGATGATCGGCCTGCTCGAAGTCTCGACCAAATACGACGCCAGCAAGGGCGCCAGTTTTGAGACATACGCGGGCATCCGGATCCGCGGTGCGATGCTCGATGAAGTACGCAAGGGGGACTGGGCGCCACGCTCGGTTCACCGCAATACCCGTATGGTCAGCGACGCGATTCGTGCAATTGAAGCTAAAACCGGCCGTGACGCTAAAGATCACGAAGTTGCGGCCGAACTCCAATTGAGTCTCGACGATTACTACGGGATTTTGAACGACACCCTGGGCAGCCGCCTGTTCAGTTTCGACGACCTGTTGCAGGACGGCGAACACGAAGGGCTGCACGAGGATGGCGCCAGTGCTCATCTGGAGCCGTCGCGCGATCTGGAAGACGAACGTTTCCAGGCCGCGCTGGCGGACGCGATTGCCAATTTGCCGGAGCGTGAGCGACTGGTGTTGGCGCTGTACTACGACGAAGAGCTGAACCTCAAGGAGATCGGTGAAGTCCTTGGCGTCAGTGAATCGCGGGTCAGCCAGTTACACAGCCAGTGCGCGGCCCGCTTGCGGGGGCGTTTGGGGGAGTGGCGAGCGCGCTGAAGGCAGTGTGGGGACACTGTGAACGAGGCTGGTGCGGTGGTGAACGGCACCGGTCTTGCTCTGTTGTGCTCCAGACAGTCATCGAGTGTTTTGCCGGATTGATTGAAATGGCGCGTCCAGGTGCTGGGCGCGTTTAAGACTGCTTGGAGGTCGAATTGAACAAAGACATGAAAATCCTCATCGTTGATGACTTCTCAACGATGCGGCGGATCATCAAGAATCTGTTGCGTGATCTGGGGTTCACCAACACGGTCGAGGCCGACGATGGCACCACTGCCATTCCGGTGCTCAACAGCGGCAGCATCGACTTTCTGGTAACGGACTGGAACATGCCCGGCATGACCGGCATCGACCTGCTGCGCCACGTGCGCGCCGATGAAAAGCTCAAGCACCTGCCGGTGCTGATGGTGACTGCTGAAGCCAAGCGCGAGCAGATCATCGAAGCGGCCCAGGCCGGCGTGAACGGCTACGTGGTCAAACCTTTCACGGCTCAGGCGCTGAAAGAAAAAATCGAGAAGATTTTCGAACGCATCGGCTGATGACGCGCGGGGGAGCTATGGAGCATAACGAATCTTCACAGGGCGATTTCGAGTCGACCCTGAAAAAACACGCGGTCGAACTGGTCGAAAGCCTTGAGAAAGGCAAGTTCGGCGACGCGGTGCAACTGATCCATGAGCTCAATCAGACCCGTGACCGTGGCCTGTACCAGGAAGTGGGCAAGCTCACGCGTGAACTGCACAGTGCGATCGTCAATTTCCAGATCGATCCGCACATGCCGCAGGCCGAGGAAGTGTCGCAGATTACCGACGCTACCGAGCGCCTGGGCTACGTGGTCAAACTGACCGAAGCTGCCGCCAACCGCACCATGGATCTGGTGGAAAGCGCGACCCCTGTGGTCAATGGCCTGGCTGACGAAGCCCAGGCCTTGAGCGCCGATTGGGGCCGTTTCATGCGCCGTGAGGTCGGGGCTGAAGAGTTCCGTGAACTGGCGCGCCGGGTCGACGGTTTTCTGGCACGCAGCAGCGCGGACAACCGCGCGGTGTCGAGCAATCTGAACGACATTCTGCTCGCCCAGGATTACCAGGACCTCACCGGCCAGGTGATCAAGCGCGTGACCCAGTTGGTCACCGAAGTCGAAAGCAACCTGCTCAAGCTCGTGCTCATGGCCAGCCAGGTGGACCGCTTTGCGGGCATCGAACATGACCGTGCGGCGATGCTTGCTGAAAAAGATCCACAAAAACATCTCTCGCAGGGTGAAGGTCCGCAGATTCATGCCGATAAACGAGAAGACGTTGTGTCCGGTCAGGACGATGTGGACGATTTGTTATCCAGCCTTGGATTCTAGAGTTTTGGAATTCTAGGTTTTTTGGGTTTTTAGACCTGTAGGAGCACCCCATTAATGAGCTTCGGCGCCGATGAAGAGATCCTTCAGGATTTCCTGGTTGAGGCCGGCGAGATTCTTGAGCAACTGTCCGAACAACTGGTCGAGCTGGAAAGCCGCCCGGATGACGCAGATCTGCTCAACGCAATTTTTCGCGGTTTCCACACTGTAAAAGGGGGCGCCGGCTTCCTTCAGCTCAACGAGCTGGTGGAGTGCTGTCACATCGCCGAAAACGTGTTCGACATCCTGCGCAAGGGTGAGCGACGCGTCGATGCAGAACTGATGGACGTGGTGCTCGAAGCGCTGGACGCGGTGAACAGCATGTTCAGCGAAGTCCGCGATCGCAGCCCGATCACCGCCGCCACCCCGGAACTGCTGGCCGCCCTGGCGCGTCTGGCCGAACCGCAATCGGCGGATGAAGCCCCGGCTTCGCCGGTTGCCGAGATGATCGAAGAGCTGGTCGTCGAAGGCGATTCGGGCGACATCACCGATAACGAATTTGAACAGTTGCTGGACTCGCTGAATGCCGTCAAGGCCGAAGCCGAAGCCCCGGCGCCTGCCGCTGCGCCTGCTTCCGCCGAAGCGGCCAGCGATGAAATCACCGACGCCGAGTTCGAGTCGCTGCTCGACCAGTTGCATGGCAAAGGCCAGTTCGCGGCCGACGCCGTGGCTCCGGCGGCCGCTGCGCCTGCTGCTCCGGCGGCGGGCGACAGCTCGGACATCACCGACGACGAATTCGAAGCCTTGCTCGATCAGTTGCACGGCAAGGGCAACTTTGCCGTCGATGCGCTGGAGTCGGCGATTGCTTCGGTTCCTGCGCCGGCTGCTCCGGCAGCCGCTGCGGCCGGTAGCGATCTGATCACCGACCACGAGTTCGAATCGCTGCTCGATGATCTGCATGGCAAAGGCAAGTTCACTGACGTCGCCACCGGTGCCGTCGTGACTGCCGGCAACGCTTCGGCGGTTGCAGCGCCGGCTGCGAAGGCCCCGGCCGCTGCGGCAAAACCTGCTGCGAAAGCGCCTGAACCGAAAGCCGAACCGGCCAAGCCAGCCGCCGCTGCGGCACCGGCTCCGGCCCGTGCACCGGCGACGCCGCCACCGGAAAAACCGGCGAGCGAAGCCGAGACCACCGTGCGTGTGGACACCGCGCGTCTCGACGAAATCATGAACATGGTCGGCGAGCTGGTGCTGGTGCGTAACCGTCTGGTGCGCCTGGGCCTGAACAGCGGCGACGAGTCGATGCAGAAGGCCGTGTCGAACCTCGACGTGGTCACCGCCGACTTGCAGACCGCGGTGATGAAGACCCGGATGCAGCCGATCAAGAAAGTCTTCGGCCGCTTCCCGCGTCTGGTTCGCGACCTGGCGCGTCAGCTCAAGAAAGAGATCAACCTGGAACTGGTGGGCGAAGAGACCGACCTCGACAAGAACCTCGTCGAGGCCCTGGCCGACCCGCTGGTCCACTTGGTGCGCAACGCGGTCGACCACGGTATCGAGTCGCCGGAAGAACGCGAAGCCTCGGGCAAGGCCCGTGGCGGCAAGGTGATCCTGGCGGCCGAGCAGGAAGGCGACCACATCCTGCTGTCGATCTCCGACGACGGCAAAGGCATGGACCCTAACGTCCTGCGTGCCATCGCCGTGAAACGCGGTGTGATGGACAAGGATGCCGCCGATCGCCTGAGCGATACCGAGTGCTACAACCTGATTTTCGCCCCGGGGTTCTCGACCAAGACCGAGATCTCCGACGTATCCGGCCGCGGTGTCGGCATGGACGTGGTGAAGACCAAGATTTCCCAGCTCAACGGTTCGATCAACATCTACTCGACCAAGGGTCAGGGTTCGAAGATCGTCATCAAGGTGCCGCTGACGCTGGCGATCATGCCGACCCTGATGGTGATGCTCGGCAATCAGGCGTTCGCGTTCCCGCTGGTGAACGTCAACGAAATTTTCCACCTCGACCTGTCGACCACCAACGTGGTGGACGGTCAGGAAGTGGTGATCGTGCGGGACAAGGCGCTGCCATTGTTCTACCTCAAGCGCTGGCTGGTCAGCTCCGCCGCTCACGAAGAGCAGCGCGAAGGCCATGTGGTGATCCTTTCGGTGGGCACCCAGCGGATCGGCTTCGTCGTCGATCAACTGGTCGGTCAGGAAGAAGTGGTCATCAAGCCATTGGGCAAGATGCTCCAGGGAACTCCGGGCATGTCCGGCGCCACCATCACCGGTGACGGCCGCATTGCACTGATTCTCGATGTTCCGAGCATGCTCAAGCGTTACGCCGCACGGCGTATTTGAATCCGGGGTGGCGGGGCGACGACGTCCCGCCGCACCTAATGGAGTGTTTATGGCAGTCAAAGTCCTGGTGGTGGACGATTCGGGTTTTTTCCGCCGCCGCGTCTCGGAAATTCTTTCAGCGGATCCGAGCATCCAGGTTGTCGGCACGGCAACCAACGGTAAAGAGGCGATCGATCAGGCCCTGGCCCTCAAGCCGGACGTGATCACCATGGACTACGAGATGCCGATGATGGATGGCATCACGGCCGTGCGGCACATCATGCAGCGCTGCCCGACGCCGGTGTTGATGTTCTCCTCGCTGACACACGAAGGCGCCCGGGTCACCCTGGATGCGCTGGATGCCGGCGCGGTGGATTTCCTGCCGAAGAATTTCGAAGACATCTCCCGTAATCCGGAGAAGGTCAAGCAACTGCTGTGCGAGAAGGTTCACAGCATCTCGCGCAGCAACCGTCGTTTCAGTGCCTACAGTGCGCCGGCGCCTGCCGCTGCACCGACGCCTGCGCCGGCGGCTCCTGCGCCGTCGAGCTTCAGCAGTCACAGCAGCGCTGCGGCCCGTCCGGCACCTGCGCCTGCACCGACGCGTGCGCCAGCCGCCAGCGCGTCGTCGCCGGCGCCGAAACGCAAGAACTACAAGCTCGTGGCGATTGGTACATCGACCGGCGGCCCGGTTGCCCTGCAACGGGTCCTGACCCAGTTGCCGGCCAGCTTCCCGGCGCCGATCGTGCTGATCCAGCACATGCCGGCAGCGTTCACCAAGGCCTTCGCCGAGCGTCTGGACAAGCTGTGCCGCATCAGCGTCAAGGAAGCCGAGGATGGCGACATCCTGCGTCCGGGCCTGGCGCTGCTGGCACCGGGTGGCAAGCAGATGATGATCGACGGCCGTGGCGCGGTGAAAATCCTGCCGGGCGACGAGCGTCTGAACTACAAGCCATGCGTGGACATCACTTTCGGTTCTGCAGCCAAATCCTACAGCGACAAAGTTCTGGCGGTCGTACTGACCGGCATGGGCGCCGACGGCCGCGAAGGCGCCCGCCTGCTCAAGCAGGGCGGCAGCACGGTCTGGGCTCAGGACGAAGCCAGTTGCGTGATCTACGGCATGCCGATGGCCATCGTCAAGGCTGACCTCGCCGACGCGGTGTACAGCCTGGACGATATCGGCAAGCACATCGTCGAGGCGTGCGTCTGATGGATGTTCTAAGCCTTATCGGGATCATCATGGCGTTCGTCGCCATCATCGGCGGCAACTACCTTGAAGGTGGTCACCTCGGCGCGCTGGCCAACGGCCCGGCGGCGCTGATCGTGCTCGGTGGCACCATCGGTGCCGCGCTGCTGCAATCGCCGATGAGCGCGTTCAAGCGCGCCATGCAGATTCTGGCCTGGATCTTTTTTCCGCCGCGTGTCGACTTGGCCGGCGGCATCGACCGCGTGGTCAACTGGAGCCTCACCGCCCGCAAGGAAGGCCTGCTGGGCCTGGAAGGCGTGGCGGATGCCGAGCCCGACGCCTACTCGCGCAAGGGCCTGCAACTGCTGGTCGACGGCGCCGAGCCGGAAGCGATCCGCAGCATCCTCGAAGTGGATTTCTACACCCAGGAAGCCCGCGACATCGAAGCCGCCAAAGTCTTTGAAAGCATGGGCGGCTACGCGCCGACCATCGGCATCATCGGTGCGGTGATGGGCCTGATCCACGTGATGGGCAACCTGGCCGATCCGTCGCAGCTGGGCAACGGGATCGCGGTCGCGTTCGTCGCCACCATCTACGGTGTGGCCAGTGCCAACCTGATCCTGTTGCCGGTGGCTGCCAAGCTCAAGTCAATCGCGTTGCGACAGTCGCGTTATCGCGAAATGTTGTTGGAAGGGATCTTGTCGATCGCTGAAGGTGAAAACCCACGCTCCATCGAGTTGAAGCTTCAGGGCTTCATGGATTAAGGGACTGACCTCATGGCACGTCGTCGCCAGCATGAAGAGCACGTAAACCATGAACGCTGGCTGGTTTCCTACGCCGACTTCATCACCTTGCTCTTTGCCTTTTTCGTGGTGATGTACTCCATCTCATCGATCAACGAAGGCAAGTACAAGATCATCTCCGAAGCGTTGATCGGGGTCTTCACCGACTCCGACCGCGCGCTCAAGCCGATCCCGATCGGTGAAGAACGACCGAAGACCGTGACCCCGGCCAAGCCGCTGGTCAAGGACGCCGAACAGGTCGACGCCGGTATCGCCGGGGCCAGTGATCCGCTGAAAAGCATCGCCGATGACATCAGTGCCGCGTTCGGCGACCTGATCTCCTCGAACCAGATGACCGTGCGCGGCAACGAGCTGTGGGTCGAGATCGAACTCAACTCCAGCCTGTTGTTCGGCAGCGGTGATGCGATGCCGAGCGACATCGCGTTCAACATCATCGACAAGGTCGCGGCGATCCTCAAACCGTTCGACAACCCGATCCATGTCGAAGGCTTCACCGACGATCAGCCGATCCGCACCGCGCAGTACCCGACCAACTGGGAACTGTCCTCGGCGCGTTCGGCGAGCATCGTGCGCATGCTGGCGATGCAGGGGGTGAACCCCGGGCGCCTGGCGTCGGTGGGCTACGGCGAATTCCAGCCGGTGGCCAACAATGCCACTGCCGAAGGCCGGGCGAAGAACCGTCGTGTGGTGCTGGTGGTGTCGCGCAATCTCGATGTGCGCCGCAGCCTGACGGGCACCGGAACCGCCCACGCGCAACCGGATGCCGCGTTGAAGCGTGCTGGCACACAAACTGCACCGACCCCGGTCAAGACGCCGGGACGCGAGAGTGCCGTCAATTCTCCGTCGCCCGCATTAATACGCTGAACCATGTCTCGGCCGAGTATCCCGGCCGGGAGGAACGATCCGAATGAGAGTCTGGGCAGTCGCCAATCAAAAGGGTGGTGTTGGTAAAACCACTTCTTCCATCGCTTTAGCCGGGTTGCTGGCGGAGGCGGGCAAGCGCGTGGTCGTGGTCGATCTCGACCCGCACGGCTCGATGACCAGCTATTTCGGTTACGACCCCGACAGCCTGGAGCACAGCAACTACGATCTGTTTCTGCACAAGGGCGGCGTGCCGCAAGGTTTGCCGGGCCAGTTGCTGCTGTCGACCAGCGACGAGCGCATTTCTCTGTTGCCATCGAGCACCGCACTGGCCACCCTCGAGCGCCAGTCGCCGGGGCAGAGCGGCCTGGGCCTGGTGATCGCCAAGAGTCTGGCGCAGCTGTGGCAGGACTTCGATTACGCGATCATCGACAGCCCGCCGTTGCTCGGCGTGCTGATGGTCAACGCCCTGGCCGCGAGTCAGCAACTGGTGATCCCGGTGCAGACCGAGCACCTGGCCGTCAAAGGTCTGGAGCGCATGGTCAACACCCTGGCGATGATCAACCGCTCGCGCAAACAGGCGCTGCCGTTCAGCATCGTGCCGACCCTGTTCGACCGCCGCACCCAGGCGTCGATGGGCACCCTGCGCGTGCTGCGTGACAAATTCCCTGACGAGATCTGGCAGGGTTACATCCCGGTCGATACCCGTCTGCGCGACGCCAGTCGCGCCGGTGTCACCCCTTCGCAGTTCGACGGCAAGAGCCGGGGCGTGCTGGCTTATCGCGCGCTGCTCAAGCATCTGCTGGCGCAGCAACTCGTTCCGCAGGTGGCTTGAGCATGAATCGGCCGATCAAGCTGACGTCGAAGCCGCAACTGGCGCTGCAGTCCTATCTGGACGGCTTGCTGCAGGAAGTGACGGACGAGGTCGAGCAACCAGTCGTTGCGCCGGTCGAGGTGGTCGAGACCGCCGCGGCACTCGATGAATTCCAGGCCGCGGTGCTTGAAGAGCAGGCCCGGGATGCGCAAAAAGCCGCCCGGCCGGTGGCCCCGGTTGCAGCGCCTGCCGCTGTGGTAGCCAAGGCACCTGCGACGTTGATCAAAGAGCCTGAGCCGGTGCGCGTGGTATCGACGCTGGCGCCGCTGCTGCAAACCCGACTTCTGCAAGCGCCTCCGGTTCCGGCAGAGCCCGAGCCTGAAGCGCCTGCGCCAGCCCCGGCCGAACCGACCCTGGTGGCGCCGCTGGTCGAAGTGCACTTGCCGCCCAGCAACACGCCGCCACCGGTGGAGACCGACGGCCGTCCGGCCTGGGCTTCGGAAGCGTTCGAATGCCTGTTGTTCGACGTGGCCGGCCTGACGCTGGCGGTGCCGCTGGTGTGCCTGGGTTCGATCTATTCGCTGGCCGGCCATGAACTGACGCCGCTGTTCGGTCAGCCTGAATGGTTCCTCGGCATCTTGCCGAGCCAGGCTGGCAACCTGAAGGTGCTGGACACCGCACGCTGGGTCATGCCAGACCGTTACCGCGATGATTTCCGTCAGGGCCTGCAATACGTGATTTCGGTGCAGGGTTACGAGTGGGGCCTGGCGGTGCATCAGGTCAGTCGCTCGTTGCGCCTGGATCCGAATGAAATCAAATGGAGAAGTCACCGGGGTCAGCGGCCATGGCTCGCCGGCACGGTGATTGAACACATGTGCGCCTTGCTCGATGTCTCCGCACTGGCCGAGTTGATCGCCAGCGGTGGGGCAAAGCACATGCCCGGCAGTAAGCCGAACCACAAACCGACATAACGCTTACATAACAGACAGGCGCTGGCCCTTGAAGCCGGCGCACAGAACACACACCGCCAGGCGCGGTTTTTCGAGGGGCTAGGGTATGAACGACAAGGCTACGGCGGCAAAGGGTTCCGAAGATCCGATCCTGCAATGGGTGACCTTCAAGCTGGACAACGAAACCTACGGCATCAACGTGATGCGCGTTCAGGAAGTCCTGCGCTACACCGAGATCGCTCCGGTTCCGGGTGCGCCAAGCTACGTGCTGGGCATCATCAACCTGCGCGGCAACGTGGTGACCGTGATCGACACCCGTCAGCGCTTCGGCCTGATGAGCGGTGAGATCAGCGACAACACCCGTATCGTCATCATCGAAGCCGACAAGCAGGTGGTCGGTATCATGGTCGACAGCGTGGCTGAAGTGGTTTATCTGCGTCAGTCGGAAATCGAGACCGCACCGAACGTCGGTAACGAAGAGTCGGCCAAGTTCATCCAGGGCGTGTGCAACAAGAACAACGAGTTGCTGATCCTGGTCGAGCTGGACAAGATGATGAGCGAAGAAGAATGGTCGGAACTGGAGAACATCTGATTGATTCTCGAGGTAGCGGTCATTGTCCTGTTCCTGTTCTGGGCAGGCACGCTGGCAATGTTTCTGGCGTACATCAAGGCGCAGCGGGTAATCGCTGCGCAACAGGCCCAGGGCGATGCGCTGCGTGATCAGCGCATCAAGGACCTGGCCAAGCGTGTCGACGATTACCAGAACGGCAATGTGCGCATGGGCGAAGCCCTGCACGAGCTGCGCGCGGTGGTCAGTCCGATTCCGGACAAGCTTTCCCAGCTCGAACAGCGTGACCCCTCGAGCCTGTCTTTCGCCCAGGCGGCGAAACTGGTGGGGATGGGCGCGAGTGTCGATGAGCTGACCCAGTCCTGCGGGTTGACCCAGGCTGAGGCGGAGTTGATGCGCAAGCTGCACAAGAACTAGTTGTCACACCGTGATCATTCCCGCGCTCTGCGTGGGAATGCCTCTTGGGACGCTCCGCGTTCCGCGTGTGTACGGTGACGCAGAGCGTCACGGGCGGGTGTTCCCATGCAGAGCGTGGGAACAATCAGCGAAAGAACGCAGTCATCGATGACTGCGTTTTTTTTGCCTTCAGTAATCGTCGCCGCGCTCGGTGATGTCTTTCTCGACCATCGGTGCATCCGGGACGTGTCCTGCCGGGAACTTGCCCTTGAGGTTCCAGGCAAACGCGATGATCTCGGCGATCGTGCGGTACAGCTCCTCCGGGATGCTGTCACCCAGTTCCATCCGTGCCAGCAACTTCACCAGTTCGGCGTTTTCGTAGATCGGCACTTCATAGTCGCGGGCGATCCGCAGGATTTCTTCGGCCAGTTCTTCGTCGCCCTTGGCGGTGAGGGTCGGGGCGTGGCTGCCGTCGTATTTGAGGGCGATGGCCTGGCGTGGAGCGGTGGTGTCATTCATGCGGTTTCGTCGACCCAGCGGTGTTCGAGGCGGGTTTGGATGCCTTGTGGCGGAGTGCCGAGGTGGCAGTCGAGGTCGCCGACGTTCAGCCCGGAATCCAGCAGGCGCTGGCGCAGTGCGGTCAGGTTGCTTTCGATCAGGCTCGCAGTGTACGGCCGCTCGGCCCACAACTGGCTGGACAGGCTGCCGCTGATCAACTGTGCCTGAATCTGCATCGGCCCAAGCGGTTCCATGTCGAACGCCAGCTCGACGCGCCACAGTTGTTGTTTCGGTTCCCGCTCATCGCGACGCTGTTCGTTCGCTTCCTGTTTCTCCGGGGCTTCTTCGCGCTGGAATTTGACCTGCAACGGCACGATGTCCTGCAGGTTGCGCATCGGGATTTCCAGTTGCCAGGTGCTGAGCAGACGGCCGTCGTCGGTGACGCCAGTCTGTTCCAGGCTCGACAGCTGATGGCTTTGCAGGCGCGACACGGCAGCCGCAGCGAGGCGCAGTAGATGTTCCAGATCGCCTTCACCTTCCAGGCTTTGCAGCAGTCGGTCGGGCAGCGGGAAACTGCTCGGCACCGGTTTCGCGCTGACCTGACCGAGCATGCCGAGGGCGTTGCGCACGAAGCTTGGCAATGCCTGAGCCAGTGTGTTGGCGGCGATGATTGCATTCAGGTTGGTGTTGCCGGGCAGGCCGGGGGTGAGCTGGGCGATCAGTTTGAGCAGGTCGGCTTTCATGTCCGGGACCAGCGTCGGGTTCTGCCCGGTCAGCAGTTTGGTCTCCAGGAACACGCCGCTGTTGGCCAGCGCCTGAGCCAGACCCTTTGGAGTGCTCAGTTGCTGCGCGTCCGGCAGGTTGGCGAGCAGTTTGTCCACGGCGGCGCGCAAATCCTGGGAGGTCTGGTCGGTGGCGGGGGGCAGGCTCTGGAGCATTTTCAGCAAGCCGTCGAGCGAGCCCTGGCGGCTTTGCTGACTGACCAGTTGCTGGCTGACCGCCAGTTGTTCCTGGCGATTGCTCAGCGGCAGGAACTTCAAGGTCTGCGAGTCCTGCACCAGCGCCGACAGCAGGGTGCCGATACGCAACGGTTGCGGACTGTCGATGCTCAGGGTGCTGCCGCTCAACGCGGTGTTGAGCAGGCTGACCATCGAGCGGTACACCGTCGGTTGCTCCGGCACCTGTGGCAAGGCCTGAGCCGTCAGCACCTTGCCTTGCAGCAGCGTGCCGACCGGCAGTTGCGCGGTGTCGATACGGGTGAGGGTGGCGACGCTGCTGGCGATGGCCTGTTGCACGGTGATCGCCAGATTGCCCGCCGACGGCTGGGTGATCGCCAGGCTGGTGCCCTGGGGCAGCGGCAGATTGCTGGTTGCCTGCACGGTGGTTTGGCGGCCGCTGTCCAGCGTGACCTTGAGCAGCAACTGAAAGGTCTGATCCGCCTGTTTGAGCGACAACACCTCGGCCTTGGCGCTCTGGCCGGCGGCAATCAGCCCGTCGACCGGCGTCAGCAACTTCAGCAGCTCACCCACCTGCGGGCGAACGGTCGCCGGGGGGGTGGGCGGGAGCGGGAGGATGTTCATTTCGCCTGTCATACGCGGACACAACCTGAGGAAAATGCACTCGGGAGAGCGGGGGACGCCATGTATAATGCCGCCCGTCCTTCCATTCGTTCAAAAAACATAGCAATTGTTTGACGCAGCTCTCTGGATTGAGCCGTCATTGCATTTATGCTGCAACTCTTTAACGGCCGCGCCAGAGCCGACTTGAACCGTATAAGGCCCGTGAACCCTTGACCAGTCCTGTCCTGCAAACCGTTGCCCTCGCGTGTGAGCGTGATCTCAGACTGCTCTTCGACAATCTCGAATTGAGACTGGCCAGTGGCGATATGGTGCAGATCAGTGGCCCCAACGGCAGCGGCAAGACCAGCCTGTTGCGTTTGCTGGCCGGTCTGATGCAGCCGACCGACGGTCAGGTGCTGCTCAACGGCAAGCCACTGGGCGAGCAACGCAGCGAGCTGGCGCGCAACCTGTTGTGGATCGGCCATGCCGCCGGAATCAAGGACTTGCTCACGCCGGAAGAAAACCTCGCCTGGCTCTGCGCCCTGCATCAACCCGCCGAACGCGACGCGATCTGGCAGGCTCTGGCGGCGGTCGGATTGCGCGGTTTCGAGGATGTTCCCTGCCACAGTCTGTCTGCCGGCCAGCAGCGCCGCGTGGCACTGGCGCGGTTGTATCTGGACAGCCCGCCGTTGTGGATTCTCGACGAACCGTTCACCGCCCTCGACAAGCAGGGCGTGGCACAGCTTGAAGAACACCTGGCCGGGCACTGCGAACGGGGAGGGCTGGTGGTGCTCACCACGCACCACACGCTCAGCCGGATGCCGGCCGGTTATCGCGACATCGATCTGGGGAATTGGGCGGTATGAGTGTGTTCGGCCTGCTGGTTGCCCGTGAATCCCGACTGCTGTTCCGCCGCCCGGCGGAGCTGGCCAATCCGCTGATTTTCTTCGCCATCGTCATCGCTTTATTCCCGCTGGCCGTCGGCCCGGAAACTCAAGTATTGCAAAACTTGTCCCCGGGGTTAGTCTGGGTGGCGGCGCTGTTGTCGGTCCTGCTCTCGCTGGACGGGCTGTTCCGCAGTGATTTCGAAGATGGCTCCCTTGAACAGTGGGTCCTTTCGCCGCACCCCCTGCCACTTCTGGTATTGGCCAAGGTGCTGGCACACTGGCTTTTTTCCGGGCTGGCACTGGTTTTGCTCTCGCCGTTACTGGCGTTGATGCTCGGGTTGCCGGCTGCGTGTCTGCCGGTATTGCTGCTTTCGTTGCTGCTGGGAACGCCGGTGCTGAGCTTGCTCGGCGCGGTGGGCGCGGCGCTGACGGTTGGTCTGAAACGCGGGGGCCTGTTGCTGGCGCTGCTGATTCTGCCGTTGTACATCCCGGTGTTGATCCTGGGCAGTGGCGCCTTGCAGGCGGCGTTGCAGGGGATGCCGGCGATTGGTTATCTGTTGTGGCTTGGCAGCCTGACCGCCCTGGCGATAACCCTGACACCTTTTGCAATAGCGGCTGGCCTGAAGATCAGCGTCGGCGAATAATGAGGTCTGGTTAAAATTTAACCAGCAAAGACCCTGAGACTGCTCACACCGATGAGCGGCACCCGTGATGGAAACAGTATGAACTGGACCTGGTTTCACAAGCTCGGCTCGCCCAAGTGGTTCTACGGCATCAGCAGCAAGTTTTTGCCGTGGTTGAGCCTCGCAGCGTTGTTGCTGATCTGCGTTGGCGTTGTCTGGGGCCTGGCCTTCGCGCCGCCGGACTATCAGCAAGGCAACAGCTTTCGCATCATCTACATCCACGTTCCCGCCGCGATGCTCGCTCAATCGATCTACGTGATGCTGGCGGTGTGTGGGGTGGTCGGGCTGGTGTGGAAGATGAAACTGGCCGACGTCGCCCTGCAATGCGCCGCGCCGATCGGCGCGTGGATGACCGCCGTGGCGCTGGTCACCGGGGCCATCTGGGGCAAGCCGACCTGGGGTTCGTGGTGGGTCTGGGATGCGCGGCTGACCTCAATGCTGATTCTGCTTTTCCTGTACTTCGGCGTGATCGCCCTGGGCAACGCCATCAGCAATCGCGACAGCGCCGCCAAGGCCTGCGCGGTGCTGGCCATCGTCGGCGTGATCAACATTCCGATCATCAAATACTCGGTGGAGTGGTGGAACACCCTGCACCAGGGCGCGACCTTCACCCTCACCGAAAAACCGGCAATGCCCGCCGAGATGTGGCTGCCGTTGCTGCTGACGGTGCTGGGTTTCTACTGTTTCTTCGGCGCCGTGCTGTTGCTGCGCATGCGCCTTGAAGTGCTCAAGCGCGAAGCCCGCGCCAGTTGGGTGAAAGAAGAAGTGCAGAACAGCCTGGAGGCCGCTCGATGAGTTTCGCGTCATTCGGCGACTTTCTCGCCATGGGCCATCACGGCCTGTATGTCTGGTCGGCCTACGGCATCTGCCTGGCGGTACTGATCCTCAACGTGGCGGCGCCGATCGCGGCCCGCAAGCGCTATCTGCAACAAGAGGCGCGTCGTCTGCGCCGGGAGAACGGCAAGTGAATCCGCTGCGTAAAAAGCGTCTGATCATCATCCTGGCAATTCTGGTCGGGGTCGGCGCTGCCGTCGGCCTGGCCCTGAGCGCCCTGCAGCAGAACATCAACCTGTTTTACACCCCGACCCAGATCGCCAACGGCGAAGCGCCGCAGGACACCCGTATCCGCGCCGGCGGCATGGTCGAGAAGGGTTCGCTGCAACGCTCCCCGGATTCACTGGACGTCAAATTTGTGGTCACCGACTTCAACAAGTCCGTGACCATCACCTATCGCGGGATCCTGCCGGACCTGTTCCGCGAAGGGCAGGGCATCGTCGCACTGGGCAAGCTCAACGCCGACGGCGTGGTGGTCGCCGATGAAGTGCTGGCCAAGCACGACGAGAAATACATGCCGCCTGAAGTGACCAAGGCCCTGAAGGACAGCGGTCAATCCGCGCCAACCCCTGCGAAGGAGGGTTGATCGATGACATCCAGCATTTTCATTCCCGAGCTCGGCCATCTGGCCATGATCCTCGCGCTGTGTTTCGCGCTGGTGCAGGCCGTGGTGCCGTTGCTCGGTGCCTGGCGCGGCGATCGTCTGTGGATGGGCCTCGCCCAACCGGCGGCGTGGGGGCAGTTTGCGTTTCTGCTGTTCGCCTTCGGTTGCCTGACCTATGCGTTCATGACCGACGATTTCTCCGTGGCTTACGTCGCGATGAACTCCAACAGTGCGCTGCCGTGGTATTACAAGTTCAGCGCGGTGTGGGGCGCCCACGAAGGGTCGCTGCTGCTGTGGGCGTTGATCCTCGGCGGCTGGACCTTCGCGGTGTCGGTGTTCTCCCGGCAGTTGCCGCAAGTCATGCTCGCTCGCGTGCTGGCGGTGATGGGCATGATCAGCACCGGGTTCCTGCTGTTCCTGATCCTCACCTCGAACCCGTTTTCGCGGATTCTGCCGCAAATTCCGGCCGACGGCCGTGACCTCAATCCGTTGCTGCAGGACATCGGCCTGATCGTCCACCCGCCGATGCTGTACATGGGCTACGTCGGTTTCTCGGTGGCGTTTGCCTTCGCTATCGCCGCACTGCTTGGCGGTCGCCTCGATGCGGCGTGGGCACGCTGGTCACGTCCGTGGACCATCGTTGCCTGGGCCTTCCTCGGTATCGGCATCACCCTCGGTTCGTGGTGGGCCTACTACGAACTCGGCTGGGGCGGCTGGTGGTTCTGGGACCCGGTGGAAAACGCTTCCTTCATGCCATGGCTGGTGGGCACGGCGCTGATTCACTCGCTGGCGGTCACCGAGAAACGTGGCGTGTTCAAGAGCTGGACGGTGTTGCTGGCGATTGCCGCGTTCTCCCTGAGCCTGCTCGGCACCTTCCTTGTGCGCTCCGGTGTGCTGACCTCGGTGCATGCGTTTGCCTCGGATCCTGAGCGCGGCGTGTTCATCCTGATCTTCCTGCTGTTTGTGGTCGGTGGTTCGCTGACCCTGTTTGCCCTGCGCGCCCCGGTGGTCAAGAGCCAGGTCGGTTTCAACCTGTGGTCGCGGGAAACCCTGCTGCTGGGCAACAACCTGGTGCTGGTGGTGGCGGCGTCGATGATCCTGCTTGGCACGCTGTATCCGCTGATTCTCGATGCGATCAGCGGCGCCAAACTGTCGGTCGGCCCGCCGTACTTCAACGCGCTGTTCATTCCGTTGATGGCGCTGCTGATGCTGGTGATGGCGGTCGGCGTGATCGTGCGCTGGAAAGACACGCCGATGAAATGGCTGGTGAGCATGCTCACTCCGGTGTTGCTGGGCAGCGTTGCGCTGGCGGTGGTGGCCGGTGTCGCTTACGGCGATTTCAACTGGGCCGTGATCGCGACTTTCCTGCTCGCGGCCTGGGTGTTACTGGCCGGTGTGCGCGACATTTTCGACAAGACTCGCCACAAAGGTTTGATCAAAGGCCTGCCGACCCTGACCCGCAGTTACTGGGGCATGCAGATCGCGCACCTGGGCATCGCCGTCTGTGCGCTGGGCGTGGTGTTGTCGAGCCAGAACAGTGCCGAGCGCGACCTGCGTCTGGCACCGGGCGAGTCGATGGACCTGGCCGGTTATCAGTTCGTGTTCGAAGGCGCCAAACATTTCGAAGGCCCGAACTTCACCTCCGACAAGGGCACCGTGCGGGTGATCCGCAACGGTCAGGAAGTCAGCGTGCTGCACCCGGAAAAACGTCTGTACACCGTGCAAAACTCAGTGATGACCGAGGCCGGGATCGACGCCGGTTTCACCCGCGACCTCTACGTCGCCCTGGGTGAACCGCTGGGTGATGGCGCCTGGGCGGTGCGGGTGCATGTGAAACCGTTCGTGCGCTGGATCTGGTTCGGCGGTCTGCTGACCGGTTTCGGTGGTCTGCTGGCGGCGCTGGATCGGCGTTATCGAGTCAAGGTCAAAGCCCGCGTGCGTGAAGCGCTGGGCATGGAAGGAGCCGCTGCATGAGACGTTGGTTGATGCTGGTGCCATTGGCGATTTTCCTGCTGGTGGCCGTTTTCCTTTATCGCGGTCTGTACCTGGATCCGGCGGAACTGCCGTCGGCGATGATCGGCAAACCGTTTCCGGAGTTTTCCCTGCCGGCGGTGCAGGGCGACAAGACCCTGACCCGCGCTGACATCCTCGGCAAACCGGCACTGGTCAACGTCTGGGGCACCTGGTGCATTTCCTGCCGGGTCGAGCACCCGGTGCTGAACAAACTCGCCGAACGCGGCGTGGTGATCTACGGCATCAACTACAAGGACACCAACGCCGATGCGTTGAAGTGGCTGGCCGAGTTCCACAACCCGTATCAACTGGACATCCGCGACGACGAAGGCTCTCTGGGCCTGAACCTCGGGGTCTACGGCGCGCCGGAAACCTTCTTCATCGACGCCAAGGGCATCATCCGCGACAAGTTCGTCGGGGTGATCGACGAGCAGGTCTGGCGGGAAAAACTGGCGGCCAAGTATCAGGCGCTGGTCGACGAGGCCAAGCCATGAAGCGCTTTTTAGCGGCCATGGTGCTGGGTTTGAGCCTGGCCGGTGTGGCCCACGCGGCCATCGACACCTACGAATTCGCCAAAGAAGGCGATCGCGAGCGTTTCCGCGAGCTGACCAAGGAGCTGCGCTGCCCCAAGTGCCAGAACCAGGACATCGCCGACTCCAACGCGCCGATTGCCGCCGACCTGCGCAAAGAGATTTTCCGCATGCTCGGCGAGGGCAAGGACAATCAGCAGATCATCGACTTCATGGTCGACCGCTACGGTGATTTCGTCCGCTATAAACCGGCGCTCAATGCCAAGACCGCGTTGCTCTGGTTCGGCCCGGCCGGCTTGCTGCTGGGCGGTTTCGTGGTGATTGCCGTGATCGTCCGCCGTCGTCGCGGGCAACGCGCCGAGACGCCGCAATCGCTGTCCCCTGAAGAGCGTCAGCGCCTCGACCAACTGTTGGATAAAAACCAAGAATGATTGATTTCTGGCTTGCCGCAGGGCTGTTGCTTCTGGTCGCCCTGAGTTTTCTGCTGATCCCCGTCCTGCGCGAACGTCGCGCCCAGCGTGAAGAGGATCGAACCGCTCTCAACGTCGCGCTGTATCAGGAACGCGTCGCCGAACTGCAATCGCAGCAGGCCGAAGGCGTGCTCGATGCTGCGCAAATGGACAGCGGCCGTGCCGAGGCGGCGCGGGAACTGCTGGCCGACACCGAAGGCGTGGCGCCGGCGCGGGTTTCGCATTTGGGCAAGCCGCTGCCTTTGCTGGCGGCCGTACTGGTGCCGGTGTTGGGCCTCGGTCTGTATCTGCACTTTGGCGCGAGCGACAAGGTCGAACTGACCCGCGAGTTCGCCCAGGCGCCGCAGTCGATGCAAGAGATGACCCAGCGTCTGGAGCGCGCCGTCGCCGCCCAACCGGATTCGGCTGAAGGCGTGTATTTCCTCGGTCGTACCTACATGGCCCAGGATCGTCCGGCGGACGCGGCGAAAATGTTCGAGCGCGCGGTCAATCTCGCCGGTCGTCAGCCGGAACTGCTCGGCCAGTGGGCGCAGGCCCAGTACTTCGCCGACAACAAAAAATGGTCGGACAAGGTTCAGGCCCTGACCGATGAAGCACTGAAAGCCGATCCGAAGGAAGTCACCAGCCTCGGCCTGTTGGGCATTGCCGCGTTCGAAGGTGAGCGTTACCAGGACGCCATCGACTACTGGAACCGTCTGCTCGCGCAACTGCCGCCGCAGGACAAATCCCGCGAGGCCCTGCAGGGCGGCATCACCCGCGCCACTGAAAAACTGCAAGCCAGCGGCGGCAAGGTCGCCCAGGCACCGGCGACGAAGGCGGCGGCCCTGTTGAAAGTGCGTGTGGATCTGGCCAGCGAGCTCAAAGCCAAGGTGCAGCCGGGCGACAGCGTGTTCATTTTTGCCCGCGCCACTTCGGGCCCACCGGCTCCGCTGGCGGCCAAGCGCCTGACCGTCGCCGATCTGCCGGTGACCGTTGAACTGGGCGATGCCGACGCGATGATGCCGCAATTGAAACTGTCGAACTTTCCCGAAGTCCAACTGGTTGCGCGCATCTCCCGTGCCGGTCAGCCGACCGCCGGTGAGTGGGTCGGTCGCAGCGGGCCTCTGGCCAGCAGCACCACCGCGCCGCAGACACTGACCATCGACAGCCCGGACAAATAGCCGGAACCAACAGGAAAGCACCGCCATGAACGCCATCGCCCGAATCACAGTCCTCACACTGGCCCTGGGCTTGAGCGCATGTGCGGTGCAACGACCGGAGCCGACCACCAGGCTGCCGCCGATCCCGCCGTCACAACCCAGCCCGACCCCGTCGACCACTCCGACGCCGAGCAAACCGGGCATCCCGGCCAAACCCGCCAAACCGGTCCCGCGCACCTCCGCCAGTTTCGCTCCGCCACCGGGCGGCAACAGCCACTGGGACCAGAAACTCGGCGTGTATGTACTGGATGACCAGACCAACACGTTCTACCGCCAGCGCACCTACTACCGCTGGAACAACGGCTGGAGCCGCTCGATCAGCCCCAACGGCCCGTGGGAAGAAACCAACATCCACGGCGTACCGGCGGGACTGGGCAAGCAGTTCGGGGAGTAATGAAAAACGGCGATCTCAGGATCGCCGTTTTGCTGTCTGGGGTGATGAGTTTTAAAGGATCGCGTGATAACTGCTGAGTGCCTGGACCGATTTAATCAGGCCTTGTCGTTGCAGTAGATCAAGAAAGGGTTCGACGTCCATGGCAGGCATTTTCAGCTGCCGACGCTGTTTTTGGGCCGCTGCAACCACTGCTGCCGGATCAAGCCCCAAGAGGTTGTCGACGAACTCGTCCGGATGCTGCGCTTCGATGCCGAAAGGCTCCAGCGATTTGCAGGGAAAGTCTTTCTGGTTGAACGTCACTATCACGCTTGCGCCGCAACGGATGGCCGCTGCCAGAACATGACGATCATCGCAGTCGGGCAAGCTGAGTCCGGCAATCAGGTCTTCATAGTCATGGACACAGGCGTCGGGTATCGCTTGATCCATCAGGCCGGACGTACGATCCAGCTGTTCCATCGTCAGGTCAGGGCGGTTCTTCAGCAGATTGCGTTTCCATTCGCGGTGAATCTCCAGGGTCCATCGCGCCCGAAATCGCCCCGAGAGGGCAAGCCACATGAGGAAATCTCTTAAGGGGGCGGGGTACAAGACGCATGCATCATATAAAGCGGTGAAAGAGGAATGCCTCACTCGTATCCTGTCCTTAACGCCTGAGCTTGCTCTGCGAGAAGCGCCATTGCCTGCTCGCTGGCGCTGGTGCGCCGGTTCTTATAGTCCATCAGATCGGCAAAGCGCACACGTCGGTGCTTGCCTGTTTTGTGGTAGGACAACTCGCCGCTTTCCAGCAGTTTTATGAGGTGTGGACGTGAGACGTTGAGCAGGTCCGCGGCTTCCTGGGTGGTCAATTCGGCATGCACCGGTACGACCTGCACCGCGTTGCCGGCTGCCAGCTCCGCCAGAATGTCGATCAACAGGCGCAGGGCCGAGGTGGGCAGTTCGACGCGATGAGCTTCGTTCTTCTCGTCGAAAATCTGGATGTGCTGAGTCTCGAAATGGGTCGCAAGGTAAGCGGCCAGGGCGCGTTGTCCTTCGATGGCGGCTTTGACTTCGCGTTCTACGGGGAGGCTGATGGAGGGATGAATAACGGTCGACATGGCGAGTCCGGCTTTGGAAATGAGGAATGCCGGAACGTTATTCGAAATAAGCGAAAATCGCAATAAACGAAACAGGTGTGGGTTTTATGGTTTTTCCGCCAACAACCCTGCACATATTCAACGAACGCCCGCGCCTTGACACTGGCCAGCCTGCCCGTGGGAAACACCGCCGACAGGTAGTCAAAACATCCTGCAAAACAACCAACGTTGTGTCACAACCTTCCGCAGGCTACTAAAGGTATCTCTAGAGTTACTTTAATGGGCGAGGCAATTTCACAATGCAATACCCAATCTGCATCGAGTGGGGTGACGAGAACACCGCCATCGGGATTCAGATCCCCGATATTCCCGGCGCGGTGACGGCCGGGGATACGTTTGAGGATGCCTACAACGCAGCCGTCGAGATTGCCCACATCATGCTGTAGGAGATCGCGTCGGATGGTGATTCGATTCCGATGCCGACCTCGGCGGCCACCCATCGCAACAACCCGGAGTTTGCCGACATGGGCTGGGGCATGCTCGAGCTGGACATCTCGCCGTACATGGGCAAGACCGAAAAGGTCAATGTGACGTTGCCGGGCTATGTCATCCAGCGGATCGACCGCTACGTGCGTGAGCACAATGTCAAAAGCCGTTCCTCTTTCCTGGCGGATGCCGCCCTGGAAAAACTGGTTCGGCAATGAGCTTCGAGCACTGTCGGATCAGCGATTCGGCAGTGTTTTTCAGAGGCTAGGCCGTTGCCAGAACCGTCTTCTGCGAAGCACTCAAAAACCGCACCAGCGCCAGCAGCGGAAAAGCACTGCCGACAATCACAATCCACAACCAGCCGCCATGCTCGTACACCGCACTGGCCACCGATGAGCCGAAGGCGCCGCCGACGAAGATGCTGGTCATGTACAGCGCATTGAGGCGGCCGCGGCTTTTGGCGTCGAGGGAGTAGACCGCTCGCTGGCCGAGGACCATGTTCATCTGCACGCAGAAGTCGAGCACCACGCCGGTCACGGCCAGGCCGATCACGCTGTAGGCCGGGTGGATGAAGGCCGGCAGGAAGCTCAGGCTGGCGAACAGCATGGCCAGCAGCGAGGCGATGCGGGTGTGGCCGGCGTCGGCCAGGCGTCCGCTGATCGGCGCGGCGATGGCACCGATGGCGCCGACCAGGGCGAAGATCGCGATTTCACTCTGGGACAGGCCATGGTTGCGCGCCAGTTCCAGCGGCACGGCGGTCCAGAACAGGCTGAACGTGGCGAACATGCAGGCCTGGTAAAACGCCCGCTGACGCAGCACCGGTTGTTGGCGCAGCAGCGTCCACAACGAACCCAGCAACTGGCCGTAGGAGGCGCTGTGATCCGGTTGGCGCTTGGGTACGGTCAACGCCAGCACCACGCTGATCGCTGCCATCAAGACGGCTGCGATCATGAACATCGCCCGCCAGCCGAGGTGGTCGGCGACTACGCTCGACACCGGACGCGCCAGCAGAATCCCCAGCAGCAATCCGCCCATGATCCCGCCGACCACTCGGCCGCGGGATTCCTCTGGCGCCAGGTGCGCCGCCAATGGAATCAGCACCTGCACCGACACCGAGCTGAAACCCACCAGCAACGAAATCAGCAGGAACACATTCGGCTGATCGGTAAACGCCGCCCCGAGCAGGCTGGCAATCGCCACCACGGTGGTGATGATCATCAACCGGCGGTTTTCCAGCAGATCCGCCAGCGGCACCAGGAAGAACAGGCCCAGCGCATAGCCGATCTGGGTCAGCGACACGATGAAACTGGCCATGGTGTCGCTCAGGCCGATGTCCGGCGCGATCAGGCCGATGATCGGTTGGGCGTAGTAGATGTTGGCAACGATGGCGCCGCAGCAGAAAGCGAACAGCAGCACCATGCCTCGGGTCATTGCGTGAGTTGTGGCGGTCATGGGTTTCTCGATCCAGCGAAAAGGAATGCGGTGAGGCTAAGGGACGGGCCGAGCCGGCAGTAGAGGCTTCTGATCGATATCAGTTATTCCGTTGCGGAACAGGTGGCGCCGAACAATCCATTGTTCATCGGCGAACCTTGCGTCCGACCGTTGAGCGTCGATGATACATTCACTTACATCTTGTTCGATAGCGTGCTTATGTTGTGAGCGGGTTTCAGCGTTCATCACCGGAGGATTGCGATGTTTCGTCAGTTGCTTCGCCACACCACAACGATTGCCCTGATCAGTCTGCTCGGCGCCACTGCCACGCAGGCCGCCGAAGCGCCCGGCATGCGCATGGGCGTGCGCGGCGAGATCACCGGGGTGAGTGCCGACTCGCTCAAGGTTCACGTCAACACCGGTGAAAACGTGGTGGTTCAGTTGACCCCGGACACCAAGGTCCGCGCGGTCACCCTGGCCAATATCGAAGACATCAAGCCCGGCAGCTACATCGGGTCGGCGGCCATTCCCCAGGAGGATGGCACGCTCAAGGCGTTGGAGGTTCACGTGTTCCCGCCGGAGCTGGCCGGCAGCGGCGATGGCCATCGGCCGTTCGACCTGGCCAAGGGCAGCAGCATGACCAATGGCAGCGTCGGCGATCTGGTGGTGAGCAACGGCCGGGTGCTGACCGTCAACTACAAGGGCGGCCAGCAGAGGATTCTGGTGCCGGAGGACGTGCCGATCGTCAATCTGACGCCGGGCGACCGCAGCCTGCTCAAGGTCGGGGTGAAGATCGTCACCTTCGTGACCCAGAGCGCGGACGGCACGCTGACTGCGCAATCGATTTCGGCGGGCAAGGATGGCGTGAAGCCGCCCATGTAGCCGGCAACAAAAAAGGCGACCTCTTCAGGTCGCCTTTTTCATGTCAGCTCACGCCTTACTGGCCGTTGTAGATCTGGTCGAAGACTCCGCCATCGTTGAAGTGGGTCTTCTGCACGGTGCGCCAGTCGCCGAAGGTCTTCTCGACCGACAGGAAGTCGACTTTCGGGAAGCGATCGGTGTACTTGGCCAGCACCGCCGGGTCACGTGGACGCAGGTAGTTGGCGGCGGCGATTTCCTGACCTTGCGGCGACCACAGGAACTTCAGGTATTCCTCGGCAGCGGCGCGGGAGCCTTTCTTCTCGACCACTTTGTCGACCACCGACACCGGCGGCTCGGCTTCGGCGGAAACGCTTGGGTAGATGACTTCGAACTGGTCGCGGCCAAATTCGCGGGCGATCATTTCGGCTTCATTCTCGAAGGTCACCAGCACATCGCCGATCTGGTTGGTCATGAACGTGGTGGTGGCGGCGCGGCCACCGGTATCCAGCACCGGCGCCTGTTTGAACAGCTTGCCGACGAAGTCCTTGGCCTTGTTTTCGTCACCGCCGTTTTTCAGCACGTAGCCCCACGCCGACAGGTAGGTGTAGCGACCGTTGCCCGAGGTTTTCGGGTTCGGCACGATCACTTGCACGCCGTCCTTGAGCAGGTCCGGCCAATCTTTCAGGGCTTTCGGGTTGCCCTTGCGCACGATGAACACGGTGGCCGAGGTGAACGGCGCGCTGTTGTTCGGCAGACGGGTGACCCAGTCCTTCGGCACCAGTTGGCCGTTATCGGCCAGGGCGTTGATGTCGGTGGCCATGTTCATGGTGATGACGTCAGCCGGCAGGCCATCGATCACTGAACGGGCCTGCTTGCTCGAACCGCCGAAAGACATCTGCACAGTGATGTCTTCTTTGTGCTCGGCTTGCCAGTGTTTCTGGAACGCAGCGTTGTAGTCCTTGTAGAAATCGCGCATCACGTCGTAGGAAACGTTGAGCAGGGTCGGTGCGGCCTGAGCCACGCTGCCGAAGGCAAGACCTGCGGCGAGAAGTGAGGCGCCAAAGAGTTTTTTCACTGCGCATTCCTTGTTCTGTAGGGGTGTATTTGACAAAGGTGAGGCCATTTGCCAGCGACTATAGCGGGGCATCCATAGTCGTTTAAAGATTAAAAAGGACTTTGCTTATTCCATTTTCTTGAACAACGCATTACCGCAACGGGAGCAGAACGAAGCCTCCTGTTCATGGCTGCTTTTCTTGCACACGGGGCAGTCGTGCTGCTGTTGTCCGCCGCGCATGGCGGTGGCCAGCTCAGCGGTGAAAATTCCGGTGGGCACGGCAATGATCGAATAACCGGTGATCATCACCAGCGACGAAATCACCTGGCCCAGCACGGTACGGGGCACGATGTCGCCGTAACCCACGGTGGTCAGGGTCACGATAGCCCAATAGATGCCTTTGGGAATGCTGGTGAAGCCGTGTTGCGGGCCTTCGACCACGTACATCAAGGTGCCGAACACCGTGACCAGGGTGCAGACGCTGAGCAGGAACACGAGAATTTTCTGCTTGCTGCCGCGCAGGGCGTCGAGCAGGTAATGCGCCTGTTTCAGGTAGGGCCCGAGCTTGAGTACGCGGAAGATCCGCAGCATCCGGATCACTCGGATGATCAGCAGGTACTGGGCATCGCTGTAATACAGCGCGAGGATGCCGGGCACGATCGCCAGCAAGTCCACCAACCCGTAGAAACTGAAGGCGTAGCGCAACGGCCTGGGCGAGCAGTACAGGCGCAGCAGGTACTCGCCGAGGAAGATGATTGTGAAGCCCCATTCGATGTACGCCAGCACATTGGCGTAGTTCCGGTGGACTTCATCGATGCTGTCGAGGATCACGATCACCAGACTGGCGAGGATGATCAGCAGCAGGGTCTTGTCGAAACGGCGGCCGGCCACCGTGTCGGTCTGGAAAATGATCACGTACAGGCGATCACGCCACGTGTTGTTACCGTTCATGCACATCGCCTTGGCCATCAATCAGCGCAGCCTAGGTTGATTCTCCCCGTGAGCGCAAGGCGCGACGTTGATCTGCGGTTGCTGCATCAGGCGAACGCCGGTGCGCAGCAGCCAGCAGGCGAGAATGAACGGTGCCGTGAGCGTCGCCAGCCCCAGGGCACTGAACAGCGGCGTCAACAGCAGCGCCAGGCCGATGCCGAACAGCGGCAGCCACGGTTGCTGGCGTTGCGCGCTGAAGGCGAGGGCGGCGAGCACCGCGTTGTAGCCGCCCATACCCAGCAGCGCGACCTGGCTGTCGTGGTGCAACAGGCTGGAGCCCAGACCGATCGCCGAAGCCAGCAGCGCCCAGGCGAAAGCCCGGCGATTGGCGATCAGCAAACCGGCAGCGATCAATCCACCGGCCAACGGATGGTCGAGGAACATCACCTGACCGAAGCCTTTGAGGGCGGCGCCGAGCAGGTTCAGCGTGTTCAGTTCTAATGCCGGTGCGCTGGACAAAGGCTCGGCGAAACACAGGAACCCCCAGCTCAGCAACACGAACGGCGCGGTGTAGGCGGGCAGGAGCTCGGTGAGGCGTGCGCGTTTGAGCCACTGCTGCGTGATCATCGCGCTCAGACCACCGGCCGCCAGAATCAGCGGCGGCAGCATCGGCGACCAAGGGAAATACAGGCTCAGCAACAGGCCGACCAGCACGCCGTTGTAGCTGAACAGTCCGGCCTGGCGATCCGCCTTGGCGTAGTTGCGCCGTTGCGCGGTGAGCAGACCGGCGACCGCGCCCAGCAGCGCACCGGCGAACAGCACCGGCGCGGTGAATAAAATGGCCAGAAGGCACAGGAGTCCACACAGCGGATGGCGCTGGAGGAAGATTTGACTGAAACCGTTGAGCAACGCTTCGGCCCAGTCAGGGCAGTGGGTGTTGAAATGGTTGGCAGGCATGTCTGGAGAATCTGGGCAGTGGGAAAATCAAAGGGTCTTGCGTGAAGCTGTGGCGACGGAGCTCGTGCCCGGTGAATGCGGTGTCTCTTGTGGAAACCGTCATGCCGAGCGTCGGGAGCACGCTCCCTCGCCACACAGGTGTGACTTAAATCAATGTTTCGATCCGCAGCGAATTAGTCGATCCGGGCTGTCCGAACGGCACACCCGCGGTGATCAGCAATGTGTCGCCACGCTCGGCCATTCCTTGTGCCTGAGCGATTTCCAGCGCGGTCGAGCACACCTCATCCACCTGGCGCAGGCGATCATTGACCACCGAGTGAATGCCCCACGCCACGCTCAACCGGCGGGCGGTCTGCAGGTTCGGCGTCAGGTTGAGGATCGGCGCTTTCGGCCGTTCCCGCGCTGCACGCAAACTCGAAGCACCGGACTCGCTGTAGTTGACCAGCACCGCCACCGGCAGCACGTTGCTGATCCGGCGAATCGCGCAGCTGATGGCATCGGACACGGTCGCTTCGGCTTTCGGCCGGCTGACGTCGAGTTGGGTCTGGTAGTCCGGACCGTTCTCCACCTGGCGGATGATCTTGCTCATCATCTGCACGGCTTCCAGTGGGTACTCGCCGGACGCCGTTTCAGCCGACAGCATCACCGCATCGGCGCCTTCGGCCACGGCGTTGGCGACGTCGGTGACTTCGGCGCGGGTCGGGGCCGGCGAGAAGCGCATCGACTCGAGCATCTGCGTCGCCACCACCACCGGTTTGCCGAGATGACGGCAGGTGGTGATGATGTTTTTCTGGATCTGCGGCACGCTCTCGGCCGGCACTTCCACGCCCAGGTCGCCACGAGCCACCATGATCGCGTCGCTCAGTTCGGCGATCTCGCGCAGTTGCTCGACGGCCGACGGCTTCTCGATTTTCGCCATCAGGAACGCTTTGTCGCCGATCAGTTCGCGGGCCTCGCGGATGTCTTGCGGACGTTGCACGAACGACAGCGCCACCCAGTCCACCCCCAGCTCCAGACCGAAGCTCAGGTCGCGGCGATCCTTGGGGGTCAGCGGGCTCAGGTCGAGCACCGCTTGCGGCACGTTCACGCCTTTGCGGTCCGACAACTCGCCGCCATTGAGCACGGTGGTGTCGATCGCGTCGGAGTATTTGGTGACGACCCGCAGGCGCAGTTTGCCGTCATCGAGCAGCAGATCCATCCCGGCTTCCAGCGCCGCGATGATCTCCGGATGCGGCAGGTTCACCCGGCGTTCGTCGCCCGGTGTTGCGTCCAGATCGAGGCGGAAGGCCTGACCGCGATGCAACTGAACCTTGCCGTCAGCGAACTTGCCGACCCGCAGCTTCGGTCCTTGCAGGTCCATCAGGATCCCGAGCGGATAGTTGAGCTGGCGCTCGACTTCGCGGATCCACTGATAGCGCTTGGCGTGGTCGGCGTGATCGCCGTGGCTGAAGTTGAGGCGGAAGATATTGACCCCGGCCTCGACCAGCTCGCGGATGTCTTCGATGCCGTCGACGGCAGGCCCGAGGGTGGCGAGGATTTTGACCTTTTTATCAGGCGTCATGATTTAGAGCTCTCGAGGATCAGGATGGCGCGGAAGTCGTTGACGTTGGTGCGGGTCGGTTCGGTGACGATCAGCGCATCGAGCGCCGCGAAGTAGCCGTAACCGTTGTTGTTATCCAGCTCATCGCTGGCGCTCAGGCCCATGGCGGCGGCGCGGGCGTAGCTGTCCGGGGTCATGATCGCGCCGGCGTTGTCTTCCGAGCCGTCGATGCCATCGGTGTCACCGGCCAGCGCATAGACGCCGGGCTGGCCCTTGAGGCTGTCGGTGAGGCTGAGGAGGAATTCGGCGTTGCGTCCGCCACGGCCATTGCCGCGCACGGTCACTGTGGTTTCGCCGCCGGAGAGAATCACGCACGGCGCCGCCAGCGGCTGGCCGTGATGAATGATCTGGCGCGCGATGCCGGCGTGGACTTTCGCCACTTCGCGGGATTCGCCTTCCAGGTCGCCGAGGATCAGCGTGCTGAAACCGGCCTGACGGCATTTCACCGCCGCCGCGTCCAGCGATTGCTGAGGGCGGGCGATCAGCTGGAAGTGACTGCGGGCCAGGCTCGGATCACCGGGTTTGACGGTTTCCGATTCCGGGCTTTGCAGCCAGCTGCGCACGGACGCCGGAATCTCGATGCCGTAGCGCTTGATGATCGCCAGTGCTTCGGCGCTGGTGCTCGGGTCGGCCACGGTCGGGCCGGAGGCGATGACCGTGGCGAGGTCGCCCGGTACATCGGAAATCGCGTAGGTATAAACAGTTGCTGGCCAGCAGGCCTTGCCCAGGCGTCCGCCCTTGATCGCCGAGAGGTGTTTGCGCACGCAGTTCATCTCGCCGATGGTCGCGCCGGATTTGAGCAGGGCTTTGTTGATCGATTGTTTGTCGGCCAGGGTGATGCCTTCGGCCGGCAGCGCCAGCAGGGCAGAGCCGCCACCGGACAGCAGGAAAATCACGCGGTCGTCTTCGGTCAGGTTGCTGACCAGTTCCAGCACCCGTTTGGCCACGGCCAGCCCGGCAGCGTCCGGCACCGGGTGCGCGGCTTCGACCACTTCGATCTTTTCACACGGGGCGCCGTGACCGTAGCGGGTCACCACAAGGCCCGAGACTTCACCTTCCCAGCAGCGCTCGACCACTTGCGCCATGGCAGCGGCAGCCTTGCCGGCGCCGATGACGATCACGCGACCTGTGCGATCGGCCGGCAGATGCGCTTCGAGGACCTGGTTCGGATGGGCCGCGTCGATGGCTGTGGCAAACAGCTCGCGCAGCAGTTGTTGCGGATCGACCGACATGGCGGGCTCCCATTCTTATTGTTCTTGGTTAGTGCAGGTGATCGTTCCCACGCTCTGCGTGGGAATGCCTCAATGGACGCTTTGCGTCCGCTTCGGCAGGGATGCGGAGCGTCCCGGGCTGCATTCCCACGCAAACGGTTCGACGCCTCGACGTGGGAATGAGCGACGGGGCAGGGCTTACTTCTTGTCGCGAATCGAGAAGTTGGCCATGTGTTCCAGGCCCTTGATCAGCGCCGAGTGGTCCCAGTTGCTGCCACCGATGGCCGCGCAGGTGCTGAACACTTGCTGGGCGTTGGCGGTGTTCGGCAGGTTGATGTTCAGCTCCTTGGCGCCTTGCAGGGCCAGGTTCAGGTCTTTCTGGTGCAGGCTGATGCGGAAGCCCGGATCGAAGGTGCCCTTGATCATGCGCTCGCCGTGCACTTCAAGAATCTTCGAGGAGGCGAAACCGCCCATCAGCGCTTCACGCACCTTGGCTGGATCGGCACCGTTTTTCGACGCGAACAGCAGGGCTTCAGCGACAGCCTGAATGTTCAACGCAACGATGATCTGGTTCGCCACTTTGGCGGTCTGACCGTCGCCATTGCCGCCGACCAGGGTGATGTTCTTGCCCATGGCCTGGAACAGCGGCAGTGCGCGTTCGAAGGCATCGGCGTCGCCACCGACCATGATGCTCAGGGTCGCGGCCTTGGCGCCGACTTCACCGCCGGATACCGGGGCGTCGAGGTATTGCGCGCCTTTCTCGTTGATCTTCGCGGCGAAAGCCTTGGTGGCGGTCGGCGAGATCGAACTCATGTCGATCACGACTTTGCCTTTGCCGATACCGGCCGCGACGCCGTCGGCGCGGAACAGCACGTCTTCGACCTGCGGGGTATCCGGGACCATGACGATGATGAATTCAGCTTCCTGGGCCACTTCTTTCGGGTTGGCCAGGGCGACGGCGCCAGCGGCGACCAGGTCGGCAGGGGCGGCGTCGTGGTGCGCCGACAGGAACAGGCTGTGACCGGCTTTCTGCAGGTTCGCCGCCATTGGGTGGCCCATGATGCCGGTGCCGATGAATCCGATTTTAGCCATGAGAAAATCCTCTTGTTTTTGTCTTGCTCAAGCAAATAGGGGTCAGATCGCGTTGTGGGTCTTCAGCCAGCCTAGGCCCGCTTCCGTGGTGGTCAGCGGTTTGTATTCGCAGCCGACCCAGCCCTGATAACCGATGCGATCGAGGTGTTCGAACAGGAAGCGGTAGTTGATTTCGCCAGTGCCCGGCTCGTTGCGGCCCGGGTTGTCGGCGAGCTGCACATGGTTGATCTCGGCCAGGTGCGATTGCAGGGTGCGGGCCAGATCGCCTTCCATGATTTGCATGTGGTAGATGTCGTATTGCAGGAACAGGTTGGCGCTGCCGACCTGCTCGCGAATCGACAGGGCTTGCGCCGTGTTGTTCAGGTAGAAACCCGGGATGTCGCGGGTGTTGATCGCTTCCATCACCAGTTTGATGCCGACGGCTTGCAGCTTGTCGGCGGCGTACTTGAGGTTGGCGACGAAGGTCTTTTCAACGGTGGCATCGTCCACGCCCTGCGGACGGATACCGGCCAGGCAGTTGACCTGGGTGTTGCCCAGCACCTGGGCGTAAGCGATGGCCAGATCGACCCCGGCGCGGAACTCTTCGACCCGGTCCGGCAGGCACGCGATACCGCGCTCGCCCTTGGCCCAGTCACCGGCCGGCAGGTTGAACAGCACTTGGGTCAGACCGTTGGCGTCGAGCCTGGCCTTGATTTCGGCAGAGCTGAAATCGTACGGGAACAGGTACTCGACACCGCTGAAGCCAGCCTTGGCGGCGGCGTCGAAACGGGCAAGGAAATCCTGCTCGGTGAACAGCATGGACAGGTTGGCTGCGAAACGCGGCATGGTGGTCTCCCGTTAGATTGATCGCTCCCGCGCCCGGCGCGGGAACGAACGGCAAGCAGTTTTAATCGAGCAGCGAAATCGCGGTAGGCGCATCGTTGCCGACCAGCGCCAGGTCTTCGAATTCGTTGACGGCGTTGATCTCGGTTCCCATGGAGATGTTGGTCACACGCTCCAGAATGATCTCGACGATCACCGGCACCTTGAACTCTTCGATCAGCTCTTCGGCCGTGCGCAGGGCAGGGGCGATGTCAGCCGGTTCGAACACGCGCAGTGCCTTGCAGCCCAGGCCTTCGGCGACTGCGACGTGGTCGACACCATAACCGTTGAGTTCCGGCGCGTTCAGGTTATCGAAGGACAACTGCACGCAGTAGTCCATATCGAACCCGCGCTGGGCCTGACGGATCAGCCCCAGGTACGAGTTGTTCACCACGACGTGGATGTACGGCAGTTTGAACTGAGCGCCGACCGCCAGTTCTTCGATCATGAACTGGAAGTCATAGTCCCCCGACAGGGCCACGACTTTACGGTTCGGATCGGCCTTCACCACGCCCAGCGCTGCCGGAATGGTCCAGCCCAACGGGCCGGCCTGGCCGCAGTTGATCCAGTGACGCGGCTTGTAGACGTGCAGGAACTGCGCGCCGGCAATTTGCGACAGACCAATGGTGCTGACGTAGCAGGTGTCCTTGCCGAACACCTGGTTCATTTCTTCGTAAACGCGCTGCGGCTTGACCGGCACGTTGTCGAAATGGGTCTTGCGTTGCAGGCTGGCCTTGCGCTGCTGGCAGTCCTGCAACCAGGCGCTGCGGTTTTTCAGTTTGCCGGCGGCTTGCCATTCACGGGCGACTTCGATGAACACGGTCAGCGCGGCAGCGGCGTCGGACACGATGCCCAGGTCCGGGGTGAACACGCGGCCGATCTGAGTCGGTTCGATGTCGACGTGAATGAACTTGCGGCCTTCGGTGTAGACGTCGACCGAGCCGGTGTGACGGTTGGCCCAGCGGTTGCCGACGCCCAGCACCACGTCGGACTTGAGCAGGGTGGCGTTGCCGTAACGGTGCGAAGTCTGCAGACCGACCATGCCGACCATCAGCGGGTGATCGTCCGGAATGGTGCCCCAGCCCATCAGGGTCGGAATCACTGGAATGCCGGTCAGTTCGGCGAACTCCACCAGCAACTCGCTGGCGTCGGCGTTGATGATGCCGCCGCCGGCAACCAGCAATGGACGCTCGGCCTGATCGAGCATCGCCAGGGCTTTTTCGACTTGCACGCGGGTCGCGCTCGGCTTGGCCAGCGGCAGTGGCTGGTAGGCGTCGATGTCGAATTCGATTTCAGCCATCTGCACGTCGAACGGCAGGTCGATCAGCACCGGGCCTGGACGGCCGGAGCGCATTTCGTAGAAGGCTTTCTGGAAGGCGTAAGGCACTTGGCCCGGCTCCAGAACGGTGGTCGCCCACTTGGTCACCGGCTTGACGATGCTGGTGATGTCGACGGCCTGGAAGTCTTCCTTGTGCATGCGGGCGCGGGGTGCTTGCCCGGTGATGCAGAGGATTGGAATCGAGTCCGCGGAGGCGCTGTACAGGCCGGTGACCATGTCGGTACCGGCCGGGCCGGAAGTACCGATGCACACGCCGATGTTGCCGGCCTTGGTGCGGGTGTAGCCCTCGGCCATGTGCGAGGCGCCTTCAACGTGGCGAGCGAGGACGTGATCGATGCCACCGACTTTCTGCAGGGCGGAGTACAGCGGGTTGATTGCAGCGCCTGGAATGCCAAAAGCGGTATCAACCCCTTCACGGCGCATCACCAGAACGGCGGCTTCGATTGCTCTCATTTTGCTCATGGTTTTGTGCCTCTTTACGTTTTGTAATTGTATACAAGTGGCTTTGCGCAGAGTGTATTCACGGCGGACGGCGCAGGTCAATCCATTTTCTCAAGCGCCTGTTTCATTCGTCGGAGGCCGGTTCTGCTGTGGCTTTTCGTCGCACGAGGCGCTTTTCGAGAATTATTGTATACAAAAAAATAATTCATTGTGTTCTATTTGTTGCATCGAGCTGCGGCAGAAAAGCGCAGCCCAACGACTTTCCCAATAACAAAATGAGGACGGCACCATGAGCGCTTTAACCTTGGAAGTCGCAGTCAAGCTGGTCAACGAAGCCATCAGTGCAGGGCGGGCCATCTGCGCCGCGCCGCTGACCATCGCGGTACTGGATACCGGCGGGCATCTGGTCACCTTGCAACGCGAAGACGGCGCCAGCCTGCTGCGCCCGAACATCGCCATCGGCAAAGCCTGGGGCGCCATCGCCCTTGGCAAGGGCTCACGCCTGCTGGCGCTGGACGCGCAACAACGCCCGGCGTTCATCGCCGCACTCAACAGCATGGGGCAGGGCAGCGTCGTGCCGGCACCGGGTGGTGTGTTGATTCGGGATCAGGCGGGGTACGTGCTGGGTGCGATCGGCATCAGCGGCGATCTGTCGGACATCGATGAGCAGGTGGCAATCAAGGCCGTGGAGGCCCTGGACCTGCGAGCGGATGCGGGGGTGGCGGCCTGAGTGGCTAAAACCGGATAGTCGATGAAACGCACAAGCCCGCCCTCACAGGATGATGTCAGGGCGGGCTTGTTTATGTCTGGAGGGGCGGAGTTCAGTCCGGCTCGCAGCCCTTGAGCACCAACCGGATGATGGTTTGTGCTGCCGCTTCATAGTCGGCTTCGTCGAGCTTGGCCTTGCCGGTGACGGCGGAGATCTGCCAGTCGAAGTCGGCGTAGGTCTGGGTCGCGGCCCAGATGCTGAACATCAGGTGGTTGGGGTCGATCGGGGCGATCTGGCCGCGGTCGATCCAGGTCTGGATGCAGTCGATGTTGTGCTTGGCCTGGCCATTGAGCTGCTCGACCAGGTCGGCGCTCAGGTGCGGGGCCCCGTGCATGATTTCGCTGGCGAACACCTTGGAGGCGAAGGGCAGGTCGCGGGAGATGCGGATCTTCGAGCGGATGTAGCCGCTCAGCACTTCGCTCGGTACGCCGTCCGGGTTGAACGGGGTCGAGGCCTGCAGGATCGGCACGATGATACTTTCCAGCACCTCGCGGTAGAGGTTTTCCTTGGACTTGAAGTAGTAATAGACGTTGGGCTTGGGCAGTCCTGCCTTGGCGGCGATGTCGCTGGTTTTGGTCGCAGCGAAGCCCTTGTCGGCAAACTCTTCACTGGCTGCACGCAGGATCAGTTCTTTGTTGCGCTCGCGGATTGTGCTCATAAACCCGGTGGTTCCTTGCCTGTTCTGGCGGTTGCGCATGGTAGCACCGGCCTCGCGCGGCGCTCAACAATGCCCCGTGTGGCCCGCAGTCGCGGTATGCTGCGCGGCATTATTCACATAAGGAAACATGATTCATGGCAGGAAGCAGTTTGCTGGTGCTGATCGACGACATCGCCACCGTTCTGGACGACGTTGCGTTGATGACCAAAATGGCTGCCAAGAAGACCGCCGGCGTGCTCGGCGACGACTTGGCGCTCAACGCCCAGCAGGTCTCCGGTGTGCGCGCGGAGCGGGAAATCCCCGTCGTGTGGGCAGTGGCCAAGGGTTCTTTCGTCAACAAACTGATCCTGGTGCCGTCGGCGCTGGCGATCAGTGCGTTCGTGCCATGGCTGGTGACGCCGCTGTTGATGGTCGGTGGTGCCTACCTGTGTTTCGAAGGTTTCGAAAAGCTCGCGCACAAGTTCCTGCACAGCAAGGCCGAAGACGAGGCTGAGCACGCCCAGTTGGTTGAAGCCGTGGCAGATCCGGCCACCGATCTGGTGGCGTACGAGAAGGACAAGATCAAGGGCGCCATCCGCACCGACTTCATCCTGTCGGCGGAAATCATTGCCATTACCCTCGGCACCGTGGCCGATGCTTCGCTGACCCAGCAAGTGATCGTGATGTCGGGCATCGCCATCGTCATGACCGTGGGCGTTTATGGTCTGGTGGCCGGTATCGTCAAACTCGACGACCTCGGTCTGTGGCTGACTCAGAAGCCCGGGCAGATGGCCAAAAGTATCGGCAACGGCATCCTGCGCGCCGCGCCGTACATGATGAAAAGCCTGTCGGTGATCGGCACGGCGGCGATGTTCCTGGTCGGTGGTGGCATCCTGACCCATGGCGTACCGGTGGTGCATCACTGGATCGAAAGCGTCGGCGCTGCGGCCGGAGGCGCCGGGTTCGTGGTGCCGATGCTGTTGAACGGCGTGGCGGGAATCATCGCGGGTGCAGTGGTGCTGGCGGGTGTGACCGTAATCGGCAAAGTCTGGAAAGCGCTGAAGGGGTAAATCCTGAGGCAAACAAAAAGGCCATTCGACTCGTATCGAATGGCCTTTTTTGTGGTTGGCGTTTTTACTCGGCGATCTGCAACTTGCGCGACTCGGTGTAGACGTAGCGCACCTTCTCGTACTCGAACGGTGAGTTCAGCTGACCATAACGGAAGCTGGTCTGATAGCGCTTGTCGACGGCACGCAAGGCCCACACTTCCGGGTGGTTGGAGCTGACTTCCGAGACATTGAGGAAGTTGATCGCGGACTCGGTGGTGTAGTCCACGGCCAGGCCCGCGGTATCGCGCAGGTTCGACGGACCGAGGATCGGCAGCACGAAGTAAGCGCCGCCCGGTACGCCGTAGAAGCCCAGGGTCTGGCCGAAGTCTTCGTTCTGACGCGGCAGGCCCATGGCGGTGGCCGGATCCCAGAGCCCGGCGATGCCGATGGTGGTGTTGAGCAGCAGGCGCGCGGTGGTTTCCATCGAGCGCTTGCCCTTGAACTGCAACAGGCTGTTGACCAGGTTCGGTACGTCGCCAATGTTGTTGAAGAAGTTGCTCACGCCGGTGCGCACGAAGCTCGGGGTGATGTAGCGATAGCCATCGACCACCGGCAGGAACACCCATTGGTCGAAGCGGTAGTTGAAGTGGTAGACGCGGCGGTTCCACTCTTCCAGCGGGTCGTAGACGTTCAGCGCGCTGAGGGTCGAGCGCTCGAACTCGCGCTGATCCAGCCCCGGGTTGAACTTGAGTTTGGACAGCGGCTCCTTGAAACCGTCGCTGTCGATGACCACCGGTGCATTGGCCTTGCTGTTGTCGGCCTGGGCCATACCTGCACTGAGGAGCGCTGCAATCAGCAGGAGATATTTAGCCACGGAAGAACTCCAGCATGGCGTCGCTGTTGACGCGGTAGTTAAGGTTGCCGCAATGGCCGCCCAGCGGGTAAACGGTCAGGCGATCGCCGAAGGTCCGGCGCAGGAAACCGAGGTCGCCCGGGCCGAGGATCACGTCGTCAGCGTTGTGCATGACGGCGATTTTCGGGCTGTCGTGCAGGTAATCCTTCAACGCATACAAGCTCACCTGATCGATCAGTTGCAGCAGGCTGCCGCCGTCGGTGCGTGCGCGCCACATCGGAATCACCTGTTCGGTGAGGTAGCAGTCGAAGTCGCATTGCAGCGCACGCTTGAGGAACGGCGTGAGGCTGGTGCCTTCGGTGATCGGGAATTTCGGCGGAGTGATCAGGCCGCGACGGTTGATCAGGTCCGAAGTGAACGCGATATCCGCCGCCGAGAAGCGGAACGAAGTGCCGATCAGCATCGCCATCTGCTCGTTGCTCAGGTGCTGCTTGGACTGCTGGAAGTCATAGAGCAGTGCATCGTTGAGGTCGATGTAGCCCTTTTGCTGGAAGTAGCGGGTCAGTTTGCTCAGCACCAGTTCATAGAACGTGGTGCTGTTGTTGATGCCCTTGACCTCGGTCTGCACCAGCTTGTCGAGGTTGGTGATCGAGGTGTAGAGGTTGACCGGCGGATTGAGCAGCAGGACTTTCTTGAAGTTGAAGCTGCGCCGGGTTTCGTCCAGATGGGCAACGAACGCCGCGTCCAGGGCGCCGAGGCTGTAGCCGCTGAGGTAATAGTCGGTGACCGGCAGCTTCGGGTTCTGCGCCCGCACGGCCTGCATCACCCGGTACATGTCTTCGGCGTCTTCCTTGGTCACGCCGGGGGTGGCGAAACGCGAGGCAGCGCTCATGAAGTCGAAGCTGGTCGGCGATGACAGCTGCACCACGTGGTAGCCGGCCTTGTAATAAAGCTTCTTCAGGTATTCGTTGAGCGTGCTGTCGTAGCGCGCGCCGGTGCCGGCGATCAGGAAGATCAGCGGTGCGGCCTTGTCCTGGGTGGCGATGCGGTAAGTCAGTTTTTTTACCGGCCAGAAATTGTCCGGCAGGATGAATTCGCGCTCGGGACGCAGGGTGACGCTGCGATCAGCCTGATCGATGTCGTCGTCCAGTGGCAGTTCCGGGCGCAAGTCCGGTGGCGTGGTGGCGATGGTCGCCTCGAACGGGTTGGTCAGGGGATAGCCATAGCTGGCGGCGTCGATATCCACCGCCAGCGCGGACGCACTCAGAATAAGGCCGCCAAACAAGGCGGCGAAGCGCAAGGAACGGAGCATGACTGGATCCCTTAGAGGAAGGTGCCGAATGAAGTTCGCAGGCTATGACCACCGGGTTTGCGTCAAAGTGCCATGCCACGGCACCAAACTGACAGAATTCGGAGTAATAGTAGCCGGACGATACACTTTGCAAGGAAGGAATGACCAGTTAAGAGTTGTTAGCCCTTGCGTATGCGCAGCGGCAGATTAAGCTGGCCGCCGATTTCATCGATTGGAGTGTTCCATGTCCCGCCGCTTGCCCGTGATTCTGCTGCTCCTTCTGTTGCCGTTGTGGCTGGCTGCCAGTTATGGCGCGCGTTATGGCTTCATGGAAGATGCGCAGTGGGTGGGCATCTGCGTGGATGAGGCGAGCCGCTGGGAGTGCTCGGTGCGCTCGAACCTGGGCCTGATGATTCATTTCCAGCTGCTGGGTTGGGCGGCGATCGCTGCAGCCGTGCTCGGTTTTGTCGTGCCGGGCCGGGCAGGGTGGTGGCTGGCGGTGCTGGCGCTGGTGTTCGGGTTGCCGGCGCTGGCGCTGTACAACACGACGCTGGCGGTGTTTGCGCTGGTGATTGCCGGGTTGCGGCTGGTTAGATAGTCAGCCATCGCTGGCAAGCCAGCTCCCACATTTGATCTATTTGGACGCAGAACCTGTGGCAGACAGCAATCCTGTGGGAGCGGGTTTGCCAGCGAAGAGGCCGGTTCAGCCTCTGAAGGTCAGCGGTTGCGAACCCGCAGGCAGCGCCACAACGCAGCCACCATCAACACGCTGACCAGCGCCCAGCCCCAGGCCTGCTGATTCTGCAATCCTTCACGGAACAGCTGCGGCGCAATGCCCGCGCCGATGATGAAGGTCAGCAAGGCGATCTCCCGACGGGCGACATTGACCGGACGGCACAGGTAAACCAGCGCCGGCAGAATGAACGCCACGCTTGGAAAGCTGCGATAGCGCGGATCGAACACCAGCTCGAGCATCATCACGGCGGCGGCGAAACCGGCTGCCGCCACCAGCCAGCCGGCCCGTCGCTCGAAAGCGTTGAACGCCCGCTCACGCCAGCCATTGCGGGCGCTCAAGGTCAGCGCGGCATGGGTCAGCACCAACAGATTCAGAGCGGTCAGCAATCCGACCCACAGCCATTCGCTGGCAAACCGCGTGGTCACCCGCGCCAGATCGCCCCAGGCGCCGATCGAGCAGGCGGCGAGGGCGCCGAGCAGCGGCAGGATCAGCGCCGAGCGCGTCGTGCGAACCCGGCCGCCCAGCAGTAATGTTCCGAGGAAGATCAGCCCGCCGACCGCCAGCCACTGCGACCAGTACGGCACATTCGACACCGGCCCGGCCAACACGCCTTTGTCCTGGCGATCCGCATCGAACAGCCCCCAGTAACCGCCGACCGCACCTTCGCTGCCGCGCTTCCACGGCTGATCAAACGCTTCGATCAGGTTGTAACGCCAACCCTCTTGTTCGGCGAGGGTGACAAAGCCGCGAATGAACTTGGCTTCGTTGACCCGGCTCGGCAACGCGGTCTCACGCTGGCGACCTTCGCTCGGCCAGCCGGTTTCGCCGATCATCACGTCCTTGGGCGCGAATTTGTTGCCGAAAACCTGGCGCACTTGCGCCACATGTTGCAGCGCGGCGTCGATGTTCGACGGATCGTCTTCCCAATACGGCAGCAAATGAATGGTCAGGAAATCCACCGCCGGCGCGATTTCCGGGTGCTTTAGCCAGAACTCCCAGACATCCGCATAGGTGACTGGCTGCTTGATGTGGCTCTTGACCCTGTTGATCAACTTCACCAGTTGGGTGGCGGTGACCTCCTTGCGCAGCAAGGCTTCGTTGCCGACGATCACGGCGCTGACCACGTCCGGGTTGGCGTTGGCCGAAGCGATCAGCAGATCGACTTCTTTCTCGGTGTCCACCGGATTGCTGTTGACCCACGCGCCGATCATCAACTTCAAACCATGCTTGCGCGCCAGATCCGGCAGCGCTTCGAGGCCGGTCATCGAGTAGGTGCGAATGCATTCGAAGCGGGTGGCGAGCAGGGCGAGGTCGGCGTCCATGCGCTCCGGGCGCAGTTTGAACGGCACGTCGAACGGCGACTGGTCCTTATCGAATGGCGTGTAGGAGGCGCATTGCAGCTTGTGGGTGGGGGTGGCGACGTCCGGCAGGATCACTGGTTTACCGAGGCCGTACCAGAAACCGCACAGGGCAAACAGCCCGAGCAGGCAGGCGAACAGATAAGGAAGAAAGGGGAAGCGGGAGGTCGCGGACATGGTCAGGCCGAGTGGCTGCAAAGCGACGCATGTTACCTGCATTTATAAGGAGGTTGGTGGCTCGCACGATTTTGACATGCAAAGTTCGGGCGGATTGTCTGGCGCCAAATATCCGGACGCAGTTAATGGCTTTCTGATGTCGTTTCTCGTTGCCTTGAGGTCGCTGACAGAGCAGGTCGCTGCGTGCGTCAGGTTGATGATCGGACTCATCAGTACTCCGCTGATGTTCGAACGAGTTTGCGAACGGGCGTGATGGGGGCGCCGAGCACCATAACAACACGTTGACGATGCCCGGCATCCGTCGGGCGCAGCATTTCGGGGAAGTAACGATGAAGATGCGACGACTTTTAGGCGCAGGTGCCGCTCTGGTACTTGCGATGGGCTCCACACTCGCCAGTGCTGAAACCAAGACCCTGAACATCGGCTACGTTGACGGCTGGTCCGACAGCGTCGCGACCACCCACGTGGCGGCCGAAGTGATCAAGCAGAAACTCGGCTACGACGTGAAACTGCAAGCCGTCGCCACCGGCATCATGTGGCAGGGCGTTGCCACCGGTAAACTCGACGCCATGCTTTCGGCCTGGCTGCCGGTGACCCACGGCGAATACTGGACCAAGAACAAGGATCAGGTCGTCGATTACGGCCCGAACTTCAAGGACGCGAAAATCGGTCTGATCGTGCCGGAGTATGTGAAAGCCAAGTCGATCGAAGACCTGAAAACCGATGACACTTTCAAGAATCGCATCGTCGGCATCGATGCCGGGTCAGGCGTGATGCTCAAGACCGATCAGGCGATCAAGGATTACGGCCTCGACAAATACACCCTCAAGGCCAGTTCCGGCGCCGGCATGATTGCCGAGCTGACCCGCGCCGAGAAGAAAAACGAATCCATCGCTGTCACCGGCTGGGTGCCGCACTGGATGTTCGCCAAGTGGAAACTGCGCTTCCTCGACGACCCGAAAGGCGTGTACGGCGCGGCTGAAACCGTGAACAGCATCGGCAGCAAGGAACTGGCGACCAAGGCGCCTGAAGTGGCCAAGTTCCTGAAGAACTTCCAGTGGGCTTCGAAAGACGAAATCGGCGAAGTCATGCTGGCGATTCAGGACGGTGCAAAACCTGACGCAGCGGCCAAGGATTGGGTTGCCAAGCACCCGGATCGGGTTGCCGACTGGACCAAGTGATTTAAGCCGAAGCGTCTAATCTGCGCTTCCCAGGGCCGCCCGACATGACAGTCGGGCGGCCTTTTTTGTTTGTCCTCTATTAATAGGCAGGGATGGCGGTTTTCGGCTGGTCTGGAAATTGGCAAAAACGTCATGGCGTTCTACTACTAAGGTCGTCTGGAACCCGGCTCGCAGCCGCATACAGTGGATACGTTCCAAAAATAAAAATCTGTGCTGCGAGGATAAAAACAATGAACGACAGCATTTACCTCTCGATTCAGAACAGCCCGCGCTTCAAGGAGCTGGTCAAGAAAAGAGAAAGGTTCGCCTGGATACTCTCGGCGATCATGCTCGGGCTCTACTCCGGCTTCATCCTTCTGATCGCGTACGGGCCGCAAGTGCTCGGGACGAAAATCAACCCCGAATCATCCATCACCTGGGGCATCCCGATCGGTGTCGGACTGATTGTCTCGGCCTTCATCCTGACCGGCATTTATGTACGCCGCGCCAATGGCGAGTTCGACGACCTGAACAACGCGATTCTCAAGGAGGCTCAGCAATGATCCGGCGTCTACTGGCTCTTTTGAGCATCGCAGCGTTTGCTCCAGCCGTCTGGGCCGCTGACGCCCTGACCGGCGAAGTCCACAAACAACCGCTCAACGTTTCCGCGATCGTCATGTTCGTGGCGTTCGTTGGCGCGACCCTGTGCATCACTTACTGGGCGTCCAAACGCAACAACTCGGCGGCCGACTACTATGCGGCGGGCGGCAAGATCACCGGTTTCCAGAACGGTCTGGCGATTGCGGGCGACTATATGTCGGCGGCGTCCTTCCTGGGGATTTCCGCGCTGGTGTTCACCTCCGGCTACGACGGCCTGATCTACTCGATCGGCTTCCTGGTGGGCTGGCCGATCATTCTGTTCCTGATCGCCGAGCGTCTGCGCAACCTGGGTAAATACACCTTTGCCGACGTGGCGTCCTATCGTCTTGGGCAAACCCAGATCCGCACCCTGTCGGCCTGCGGTTCGCTGGTGGTGGTGGCGTTCTACCTGATCGCGCAAATGGTCGGTGCCGGCAAGCTGATCCAGCTATTGTTCGGTCTCGACTACCACGTTGCGGTGATTCTGGTCGGTATCCTGATGTGCCTGTACGTGCTGTTCGGCGGCATGCTGGCGACCACCTGGGTGCAGATCATCAAGGCGGTGCTGTTGCTGTCCGGTGCCTCGTTCATGGCGCTGATGGTGATGAAGCACGTCAACTTCGACTTCAACACCCTGTTCTCCGAAGCCATCAAGGTCCACGCCAAGGGCGAAGCGATCATGAGCCCGGGCGGTCTGGTAAAAGATCCGATCTCGGCGTTCTCCCTGGGCCTGGCGCTGATGTTCGGTACCGCCGGCCTGCCGCACATCCTGATGCGCTTCTTCACTGTCAGCGACGCGAAAGAAGCCCGCAAGAGCGTGCTGTACGCAACCGGTTTCATCGGTTACTTCTACATCCTGACCTTCATCATCGGCTTCGGCGCGATCCTGCTGGTCAGCACCAACCCGGCCTTTAAAGATGCGGCTGGCGCTCTGCTCGGCGGCAACAACATGGCGGCGGTGCACCTGGCCAACGCCGTGGGCGGCAGCGTATTCCTCGGCTTCATCTCGGCGGTGGCGTTCGCGACCATTCTGGCGGTCGTGGCGGGCCTGACCCTGGCCGGTGCTTCGGCGGTGTCTCACGACCTGTATGCCAGCGTGATCAAGAAGGGCAAGGCCAACGAGAAGGATGAGATCCGCGTTTCGAAGATCACCACCATCGCACTGGGCGTTCTGGCCATCGGCCTGGGCATCCTGTTCGAAAGCCAGAACATCGCGTTCATGGTCGGCCTGGCGTTCTCCATCGCGGCGAGCTGCAACTTCCCGGTGCTGCTGCTTTCGATGTACTGGAAGAAACTGACCACCCGAGGCGCCATGATTGGCGGCTGGCTGGGGCTGGTGAGTGCGGTGGGTCTGATGATTCTCGGCCCTACCATCTGGGTGCAGATTCTGCATCATGAGAAGGCGATTTTCCCTTACGAGTATCCGGCGCTGTTCTCGATGATCATTGCGTTCATCGGCATCTGGTTCTTCTCGGTCACCGATAAGTCGGCCGAAGCCGAGAATGAGCGTGCGCTGTTCTTCCCGCAGTTTGTGCGTTCGCAGACTGGGTTGGGGGCTAGTGGGGCGGTTTCGCACTGAGGCTTTCAGGTTGAATATGTAGGTTGAGTTGGATGGAAATGCCCTGGTCGAGAGATTGGGGCATTTTTTTTGTGGGCGGTTATCGGACTTTCTTTGGGGTGGTTTTGATTTGTGTGTATATCCGTTGCTGCGGTAACGGCTGCTTGGGGTTCCGCCCTTACGGCGGGTCACTTTTGGCAAACGCCCGGAATGCCGGCCCAGCCAAAAGTAACCAAAAGGTCTCTAACCCTGACGTACGGCCCCTCGCTGAGGCTCGGGGTTCCTTCGCTCCGGGATTGATCCGGGGGCATCGCCTACGGTTTGCTTCGCTGCACCTCCTCTCGATGTGTTTGGCTTCGCCAAACGGTCGCTGCGCTCCCACCCCCGGATCAATCCCTCCACTCAGCCTGCCGACGGGCCCTGCGATCAAAAGCGGTACTCGAGCTAACGCTCATCGTTTTGAGTGGGGGGAGCAGGGCGTGTTTGGCTTTGGTTTTGTGGTGGGTTTACCCCTCCCCCCAGCCCTCTCCCCGAGGAGAGGGAGCCGATTTTTGTGCTTTTCAGAGCCTGAGTTCGACGCGGTATTGCACATCGGCACAACTCTCCCAATCAACTCGGTCGGTCCCCTCTCTCTTCGGGAGAGGGCTAGGGTGAGGGGCTCTTGATCTGGCTCTTGATCTGCTTTTGTTTTTTGCCCCTTCGGCAGGCCGAGCGTAGGTGTCCATAAGGGGGTAGGCGCGCAGCGCCGTGCGGCGAAGCCGCATACATCGAGAGGAGGTGCGAAGCAAACCGTAGGCGATGCCCCCTGATGGACACCGTAGCGAGGGAACACTGAGCCTAGGCGAAGTGCCGTACGCCGGGGCAAAAGCCTTTTGCTTACTTTTCGGCGTTTGGAAAAGTGAGTCGCTGTAAGAGCGAAACCGCCAGCGGCAGCACCCGAAGAAACGGATATGTACCCAATAAACAAAAAAACCAGTCGGCCCAAAGGCCGCTGAGATGAAGCAAACAAAAACGGCCCCCATTCACATGGAGGCCGTTCCCGGTACAGCGCTAAGACGCTATCGCAAGACAGCTCTTATTTGCGGTCTTCCAGCTTGGTGATATCCCGCGACTCGTAGCCGGTGTACAGCTGGCGCGGACGGCCAATCTTGTACGGGCTGGAGAGCATTTCCTTCCAGTGCGAAATCCAGCCGACAGTACGTGCCAGGGCGAAGATCACAGTGAACATGCTGGTCGGAATGCCGATCGCCTTGAGGATGATCCCCGAGTAGAAGTCGACGTTCGGGTACAGCGAGCGTTCGATGAAGTATGGGTCGGTCAGGGCGATCTCTTCCAGGCGCATGGCCAGTTCGAGTTGCGGATCGTTCTGGATGCCCAGTTCCTTCAAGACTTCGTCGCAAGTCTGCTTCATCACGGTCGCACGTGGGTCGCGGTTCTTGTAGACCCGGTGACCGAAGCCCATTAGCTTGAACGGATCGTTCTTGTCCTTGGCCTTGGCGATGAACTTGTCGATGTTCGAGACATCGCCGATTTCATCGAGCATGGTCAGCACGGCTTCGTTCGCACCGCCGTGGGCAGGGCCCCACAGTGCGGCGATCCCGGCGGCGATGCAGGCGAACGGGTTGGCACCCGAGGAGCCCGCCAGACGCACGGTGGAGGTCGAAGCGTTCTGCTCGTGGTCGGCGTGGAGGATGAAGATCCGGTCCATGGCCTTGGCGAGTACCGGGCTGATCGGTTTGATCTCGCACGGGGTGTTGAACATCATGTGCAGGAAGTTTTCCGCGTACGACAGGTCGTTGCGCGGGTACATCATGGGTTGGCCCATGGAGTACTTGTAAACCATCGCGGCCAGGGTCGGCATCTTGGCAACCAGGCGGATCGCGGAGATTTCGCGATGCTGCGGGTTATTGATGTCGAGGGAGTCGTGGTAGAAGGCCGAGAGGGCGCCGACTACACCACACATGACGGCCATCGGGTGGGCGTCACGGCGGAAGCCGTTGAAGAAGGTTTTCAGCTGTTCGTGAACCATGGTGTGGTTCTTCACGGTGCCGACGAACTGGGCCTTCTGTTCTGCGGTCGGCAGTTCGCCGTTGAGCAGCAGGTAGCAGGTTTCCAGGTAGTCCGACTTTTCAGCCAGCTGTTCGATCGGGTAGCCGCGGTGCAGCAGGATGCCGTTGTCGCCGTCGATATAGGTGATCTTCGATTCGCAGGAAGCGGTCGACATGAAACCGGGGTCGAAAGTGAAGCGGCCCGTGGCCGTCAGGCCCCGAACATCGATAACATCGGGACCAACGGTGCCGGTTAAAATGGGCAGCTCGACGGGGGCTGCGCCCTCGATGATCAACTGCGCTTTTTTGTCAGCCATGTGGCCTCCTATTTATGCTTGAAATCATCAGACAGACCCCCCACGCAGGGCCCGCACCACTATAGTGAGATAAATTCGAATGTCAATTTGCCTAAAGTCTTGCTCCAGAAGGCTTTAACCGTACTTTTTCCTCGAAATTGCCTGCCATTTACGCCTTTTATACGACTTGTGCAATCCGCTATTGGGGGTAGGCGATTGCGTTGTCATTAGTAGCCTAACTGTCTATACTCGGCGACCGACCGCCAAGGGCTTTTGGGCTTGCTTTCATTGGGGGTCGCATCCCTGGGTGGTGGTTACCTGACCAGTGCACTCCCCAACAACTTTGCCCTGATTGTTAGGGGCTCTTCAGTGTGAAAAAAAAGCCGTGAAAAGCCAACGACCTGTAAACCTAGACCTAAGGACCATCAAACTCCCCATCACCGGCGTTACGTCGTTTCTTCACCGTGTTTCCGGCATCATCCTCTTCCTGGGACTTGGCATCATGCTTTATGCATTGGGCAAATCCCTGGGTTCCGAGGAAGGTTATGTCGAGGTGAAGGCATGCTTGACCAGCCCGCTGGCCAAGTTCGTAGCATGGGGCCTCCTGTCCGCTCTTCTGTATCACCTGGTTGCCGGTGTGCGCCACTTGATCATGGACATGGGCATCGGTGAGACGCTGGAAGGCGGCCGCCTGGGCTCGAAACTGATCATCGCCGTTTCCGTGGTGCTGATCGTTCTGGCAGGAGTTTGGATATGGTAACCAGCGTTACAAACCTTTCGCGTTCAGGCCTCTATGACTGGATGGCACAGCGTGTGTCTGCGGTCGTTCTCGCGGCTTATTTCATATTCCTGATCGGCTACCTCGCCGCGAACCCGGGCATTGGCTACGACCAATGGCACGGCCTGTTCGCCCACAACGGAATGCGTATCTTCAGTCTGCTGGCACTGGTTGCCCTGGGCGCTCACGCCTGGGTCGGCATGTGGACCATCGCGACCGACTACCTGACGCCAATGGCGCTGGGCAAGTCCGCGACTGCAGTACGTTTCCTTTTCCAGGCAGTATGCGGCGTCGCGATGTTCGCTTACTTCGTCTGGGGTGTGCAGATTCTCTGGGGTATCTGATTCATGGCTAACATTCCAACGATTTCTTTCGACGCCATCATTATTGGTGGCGGCGGTGCCGGCATGCGCGCAGCGCTGCAACTGGCACAGGGTGGTCACAAGACTGCCGTGATCACCAAGGTTTTCCCGACCCGTTCGCACACTGTGTCCGCACAGGGCGGCATCACCTGCGCCATCGCTTCGGCCGACCCGAACGATGACTGGCGCTGGCACATGTACGATACCGTCAAGGGTTCCGACTACATCGGTGACCAGGACGCTATCGAATACATGTGTCAGGAAGGCCCGGCTGCCGTTTTCGAGCTGGACCACATGGGTCTGCCGTTCTCGCGTACCGAGCAAGGCCGTATCTACCAGCGTCCGTTCGGCGGTCAGTCGAAGGATTACGGTAAAGGCGGGCAGGCTGCCCGTACTTGCGCCGCATCCGACCGTACCGGTCACGCGCTGCTGCATACCCTTTATCAGGGCAACCTGAAGGCCGGTACCACGTTCCTGAACGAGTACTACGCTGTCGACCTGGTGAAAAACCAGGAAGGCGAATTCGTCGGTGTGATCGCGATCTGCATCGAAACCGGCGAAACCACCTACATCCGCGCCAAAGCCACCGTACTGGCTACCGGCGGTGCAGGTCGTATCTATGCCTCCACCACCAACGCCCTGATCAACACCGGTGACGGCGTCGGCATGGCTCTGCGTGCTGGCGTACCGGTACAAGACATCGAAATGTGGCAGTTCCACCCGACCGGCATCGCCGGCGCCGGTGTGCTGGTTACCGAAGGTTGCCGTGGTGAAGGTGGTTACCTGATCAACAAGCACGGCGAGCGTTTCATGGAGCGTTATGCTCCGAACGCCAAAGACCTTGCCGGTCGTGACGTGGTTGCCCGCTCGATGGTTAAAGAAATCATCGCCGGCAACGGTTGCGGTCCGAATGGCGACCACGTGATGCTCAAGCTCGACCACCTGGGCGAGGAAGTGCTGCACAGCCGTCTGCCAGGCATCTGCGAGCTGTCGAAGACTTTCGCACACGTTGACCCGGTGGTTGCTCCGGTTCCGGTTGTTCCGACTTGCCACTACATGATGGGCGGCGTTGCCACCAACATTCATGGCCAGGCGATCACCCAGGACGCCGAAGGCGTGGATCAGATCATTCCTGGTCTGTTCGCTGTAGGTGAAGTGGCTTGCGTATCGGTTCACGGTGCCAACCGTCTGGGCGGCAACTCGCTGCTCGACCTGGTGGTATTCGGCCGCGCTGCCGGCCTGCACCTGGAGAAGGCGCTGACCGACGGCATCGAATACGACGACGCTACCGAAGCCGACATCGAAGCTGCCCTGGCGCGTCTGAACGCCCTGAACAACCGTACCGACGGCGAAGACGTCGCTACCCTGCGTCGCGAGCTGCAAAGCTGCATGCAGAACTACTTCGGCGTATTCCGTACCGGCGAATACATGCAGAAAGGTATTGCCCAGCTGGCCGATCTGCGCAAGCGCATCGCCAACGTGAAGATCAACGATAAGTCGCAGGCGTTCAACACTGCACGTATCGAAGCGCTGGAACTGCAAAACCTGCTGGAAGTGGCTGAAGCTACCGCCATCACTGCCGAAGTACGTAAAGAGTCCCGCGGTGCTCACGCCCGTGAAGACTTCGAAGACCGTGACGACGAAAACTGGCTGTGCCACACCCTGTACTTCCCGGGTGAGAAACGCGTTGCCAAGCGTGCCGTTAACTTCTCGCCGAAGACTGTTCCGACTTTCGAACCTAAAGTCCGGACTTATTAAGGGTGACCGCCATGTTGCAAGTCAGTGTTTATCGTTACAACCCTGATCAGGACGCTGCGCCGTTCATGCAGGAATTCCAGGTTGATACCGGTGGTAAAGACCTGATGGTGCTGGACGTGCTGGCCCTGATCAAAGAGCAGGACGAAGGTTTCTCCTATCGTCGCTCCTGCCGTGAAGGTGTCTGCGGCTCCGACGGCATGAACATCAACGGCAAGAACGGCCTGGCGTGCATCACGCCGCTGTCCGCTGTCGTCAAGGGTAACAAGCTGATCGTTCGTCCGTTGCCAGGTTTGCCGGTTATCCGTGACCTGGTTGTCGATATGAGCATCTTCTACAAGCAATACGAGAAGGTTAAGCCATTCCTGCAGAACGACACGCCGGCTCCGGCCATCGAGCGTCTGCAGTCCCCTGAAGAGCGTGAAAAGCTCGACGGTCTGTACGAGTGCATCCTGTGCGCCTGCTGCTCGACCTCTTGCCCGTCCTTCTGGTGGAACCCGGACAAGTTCCTGGGTCCGGCTGCCCTGCTGCAAGCGTACCGCTTCCTGGCAGACAGCCGTGACACCAAGACGTCCGAGCGTCTGGCGTCCCTCGATGACCCGTTCAGCGTCTTCCGCTGCCGGGGCATCATGAACTGCGTCAACGTATGTCCGAAAGGCCTGAACCCGACTAAGGCCATCGGTCACATCCGTAACATGCTGCTTTCGAGCGGCGTTTGATTCAGCTGCTGTAACCGCTGTACCCGCAGAGGGCTTAGGCGCGGGCTTCAACCCGCGCCATGGCTATAACCAGAGCAGCAGCCATAAGCTGCGGCTCTTATTTTGAAGAAATGAGACAAGCAGGGGCATCCGGGCTGGTACCCGGACTATCAGTGTGATCCTAAGTGGCTTGTTTTGGTCGCTGCATTCGGACTTCTGCAAGCTTGCTCGGTGTCGGCACCGATGGTGTTCCCCTAACCGAGGGTGACCAAGCATGCAAGAAAGCGTGATGCAGCGCATGTGGAACAGCGCCTACCTTTCAGGTGGAAACGCTGCCTATGTGGAAGAGCTCTACGAGCTCTACCTGCACGACCCTAACGCTGTGCCAGAAGAGTGGCGCACCTACTTTCAGAAGCTGCCTGCCGACGGCAGCTCTGCCACCGATGTTTCGCACTCCACAATTCGCGATCATTTCGTGCTGCTGGCAAAGAACCAGCGCCGCGCCCAACCGGTTTCCGCCGGCAGCGTGAGCAGTGAGCACGAGAAGAAGCAAGTTGAAGTGCTGCGATTGATCCAGGCCTACCGTATGCGTGGCCACCAGGCAGCCCAGCTTGACCCGCTGGGGCTGTGGCAGCGTCCTGCACCTGCAGACCTGTCGATCAATCACTACGGCTTGACCAATGCCGATCTTGATACGACCTTCCGTGCCGGCGACCTGTTCATCGGCAAAGAGGAAGCGAGCCTACGCGAAATTCACGAAGCGTTGCAGCAGACATATTGCCGCACCATCGGCGCTGAATTTACGCATATCACCGATTCCGAGCAGCGCCAGTGGTTCCAGCAGCGTCTGGAAAGCGTGCGTGGACGTCCGGAATATTCCGCGGACATCAAGAGCCACCTGCTCGAGCGCGTGACGGCCGGTGAAGGCCTGGAAAAATACCTGGGTACCAAATACCCGGGCACCAAGCGTTTCGGTCTGGAAGGCGGCGAAAGCCTGATTCCGATGCTCGACGAACTGATCCAGCGTTCCGGTTCCTACGGCACCAAGGAAGTCGTCATCGGCATGGCCCACCGTGGCCGTCTGAACGTACTGGTCAACACCTTCGGCAAGAACCCGCGCGAGCTGTTCGACGAATTCGAAGGCAAGAAGAAGGTCGAGCTGGGTTCCGGTGACGTTAAATACCACCAGGGCTTCTCGTCCAACGTAATGACCACCGGCGGTGAAGTTCACCTGGCCATGGCGTTCAACCCGTCCCACCTGGAAATCGTTTCCCCGGTGGTCGAGGGTTCGGTTCGCGCCCGTCAGGATCGTCGCAACGATTCGACCGGTGAGAAGGTTCTGCCGATCTCCATCCACGGTGACGCGGCATTCGCCGGTCAAGGCGTGGTGATGGAAACCTTCCAGATGTCGCAGACCCGCGGTTTCAAGACCGGCGGTACCGTGCACATCGTGATCAACAACCAGGTCGGTTTCACCATCAGCAACCCGCTGGACTCGCGTTCCACCGAGTACGCGACCGACGTTGCGAAGATGATCCAGGCGCCGATCCTCCATGTGAATGGCGATGATCCGGAAGCCGTACTGTTCGTGACCCAGCTGGCCATCGACTACCGCATGCAGTTCAAGCGTGACGTGGTGATCGACCTGGTCTGCTACCGTCGTCGCGGCCATAACGAGGCCGACGAGCCTAGCGGCACCCAGCCTCTGATGTATCAGCAGATCACCAAGCAGCGCACCACCCGTGAGCTGTACGCTGATCGTCTGACCCAGAGTGGTGTGCTGGACGCCGAACGTGTTCAGGCAAAAGTCGACGAATACCGCAACGCGCTGGACAACGGTCTGCACGTCGTGAAATCGCTGGTCAAAGAGCCGAACAAAGAGCTGTTCGTGGACTGGCGTCCGTATCTGGGCCACGCCTGGACTGCGCGTCACGACACTCGCTTCGACCTCAAGACCCTGCAGGAACTGTCCGCCAGGCTGCTGGAAATTCCGGAAGGCTTCGTGGTTCAGCGTCAGGTCGCGAAGATCTACGAAGACCGTCAGAAGATGCAAGCCGGCGGCCTGCCGATCAACTGGGGTTACGCCGAAACCATGGCGTACGCGACCCTGGCGTTCGAAGGTCACCCGATCCGCATGACCGGTCAGGACATCGGCCGCGGTACGTTCTCGCACCGTCACGCTGTGCTGCACAACCAGAAAGATGCCGGTACCTACATTCCGCTCAAGCATCTGTATGAAGGTCAGCCACGCTTCGACCTGTACGACTCGTTCCTGTCGGAAGAAGCCGTACTGGCGTTCGAATACGGTTACTCGACCACCACGCCTAACGCGCTGGTGATCTGGGAAGCCCAGTTCGGCGACTTCGCCAACGGTGCGCAGGTTGTTATCGACCAGTTCATCACCAGCGGCGAGCACAAGTGGGGCCGTCTCTGCGGTCTGACCATGTTGCTGCCACACGGCTACGAAGGTCAGGGCCCTGAGCACAGCTCGGCGCGTCTTGAGCGTTACCTGCAGCTGTGCGCCGAGCACAACATTCAGGTGTGCATGCCGACCACCCCGGCCCAGATCTACCACTTGCTGCGCCGTCAGGTGATTCGCCCGCTGCGCAAGCCATTGGTCGTTCTGACTCCAAAGTCGCTGCTGCGCCACAAGCTGGCCATCTCGACCCTGGAAGACCTGGCCGAAGGTTCGTTCCAGACCGTTATCCCGGAAATCGATGCCCTGGACCCGAAAAAGGTCGAGCGCATTGTTCTGTGCAGCGGCAAGGTCTACTACGACCTGCTGGAAAAGCGTCGTGCCGAAGGCCGCGAAGATATCGCCATCGTGCGTATCGAGCAGCTGTACCCGTTCCCTGAGGACGACTTGAAAGAAGTCCTGGCTCCTTACACCAATGCCAAAGCGGCCGTGTGGTGTCAGGAAGAGCCGATGAACCAGGGCGCCTGGTACTGCAGCCAGCACCACCTGCGTCGCAGCATCAGCAACCTCAACAAATCTCTCGTACTCGAGTACGCGGGCCGTGAGGCTTCTGCTGCCCCAGCATGTGGTTACGCATCGATGCACGCCGAGCAGCAGGAACAACTGCTGCAAGACGCGTTTACCGTTTAACGCCTTCGCGCACCTGAAACCGAATTTAAGGAACCACAGATAATGGCTATCGAGATCAAAGCCCCCACTTTCCCGGAATCGGTTGCCGATGGCACCGTTGCCACCTGGCACAAACAACCGGGCGACGCCGTCAAGCGTGACGAACTGATCGTCGACATCGAAACCGACAAAGTCGTACTGGAAGTGCTGGCTACCGCCGACGGCGTGCTGGGCGCAATCGTCAAGGGCGAGGGCGAAACCGTCCTGTCCGACGAAGTCCTGGGCTCCATCGTTGAAGGCGGCGCTGCTGCCGCTGCTCCGGCTGCCGCTGCTGCTCCGGCCGCTGCCGCCGCTGCACCTGCTGCCGCTGATGGCGAAGACGACCCGATCGCTGCTCCTGCCGCGCGCAAGCTGGCTGAAGAGAACGGCATCAACATCGCTTCCGTTGCCGGCACCGGCAAGGGCGGTCGCGTGACCAAGGAAGACGTGGTTGCAGCCGTTGCTGCCAAGAAAGCCGCTCCGGCTGCCGCGCCTGCCAAGGCTGCTGCTCCGGCCGCCGCCGCTCCTGTGTTCGCCGCTGGCGACCGCATCGAGAAGCGCGTGCCGATGACCCGCGTTCGTGCCACCGTTGCCAAGCGTCTGGTTGAGGCTCAATCGAACATGGCGATGCTGACCACTTTCAACGAAGTCGACATGACCGAAGTCATGGCCCTGCGTTCGAAGTACAAGGACCTGTTCGAGAAGTCCCACAACGGCGTACGCCTGGGCTTCATGTCGTTCTTCGTGAAGGCTGCCACCGAAGCGCTGAAACGCTTCCCGGCGGTCAACGCTTCGATCGACGGCAACGACATCGTTTACCACGGTTATGCCGACATCGGCGTCGCTGTTTCCAGCGACCGTGGCCTGGTGGTTCCGGTTCTGCGTAACGCCGAACACATGAGCCTGGCTGAAATCGAAGGCGGCATCGCCACCTTCGGCAAGAAAGCCCGTGACGGCAAACTGTCGATGGACGAAATGACCGGCGGTACTTTCACCATCACCAACGGTGGTACCTTCGGTTCGATGATGTCGACCCCGATCGTCAACCCGCCGCAGGCAGCGATTCTGGGCATGCACAACATCATCCAGCGTCCGATGGCCATCAATGGTCAGGTCGTGATCCGTCCGATGATGTACCTGGCACTGTCCTACGATCACCGTCTGATCGATGGCAAAGAAGCTGTAACCTTCCTGGTGACCATCAAGAACCTGCTGGAAGATCCGGCTCGTCTGTTGCTGGATATCTGATAGAAGCAGTCACGCGCTGCAAGCTTCAAGCTGCGGGAAAACGCAGCCTGGCTTGCAGCGCGCGGCTTGAAGCTTTTCGCTAAAGAGGATTTTTTGAATGTCGCAGAAATTTGACGTAGTAGTGATCGGTGCGGGCCCTGGCGGCTACGTGGCAGCTATCAAGGCCGCGCAACTCGGCCTGAGCACTGCCTGCATCGAGAAGTACACCGATGCTGAAGGCAAGCAAGCCCTGGGCGGCACCTGCCTGAACGTAGGCTGCATTCCTTCCAAGGCGCTGCTGGACAGCTCCTGGAAATACAAGGAAGCGAAAGAAAGCTTCAATGTCCACGGTATCTCGACCGGCGAAGTCAAAATGGACGTCGCTGCGATGGTTGGCCGCAAGGCTGGCATCGTCAAGAACCTGACCGGCGGTGTTGCCACCCTGTTCAAGGCCAACGGCGTCACTTCGATCCAGGGCCACGGCAAACTGCTGGCCGGCAAGAAAGTCGAAGTCACCAAGCCGGACGGCTCGGTTGAAGTCATCGAAGCCGAAAACGTCATCCTGGCGCCAGGCTCGCGTCCGATCGACATTCCACCGGCTCCGGTCGACCAGAAAGTCATCGTCGATTCGACTGGTGCTCTGGAATTCCAATCCGTACCTAAGCGTCTGGGCGTGATCGGCGCTGGTGTGATCGGTCTGGAACTGGGTTCGGTCTGGTCGCGTCTGGGTGCAGAAGTGACTGTCCTGGAAGCCCTGGACACCTTCCTGATGGCAGCGGACACCGCTGTTTCCAAGGAAGCGCTGAAAACCCTGACCAAGCAGGGTCTGGACATCAAACTGGGCGCTCGCGTAACCGGCTCGAAAGTGAACGGCGACGAAGTCGTTGTGAACTACACCGACGCCAACGGCGAACAGTCCATCACTTTCGACAAGCTGATCGTAGCCGTTGGTCGCCGTCCGGTGACCACTGATCTGCTGGCTGCCGACAGCGGTGTGGAAATCGACGAACGCGGTTTCATCGCGGTCGATGACTACTGCGTAACCGCCGTACCGGGCGTTTTCGCCATTGGTGACGTGGTTCGCGGCATGATGCTGGCTCACAAAGCCTCGGAAGAGGGCATCATGGTTGTCGAGCGCATCAAGGGCCACAAGGCCCAGATGAACTATGACCTGATCCCTTCGGTTATTTATACTCACCCGGAAATCGCATGGGTCGGTAAAACCGAGCAGGCCTTGAAAGCTGAAGGCGTTGAAGTTAACGTCGGCACCTTCCCGTTCGCAGCCTCCGGCCGTGCCATGGCCGCCAACGATACCGGTGGTTTCGTCAAGGTCATCGCCGATGCCAAGACTGACCGCGTATTGGGCGTGCACGTGATTGGCCCGAGCGCCGCAGAGCTGGTTCAGCAGGGCGCGATCGGTATGGAATTCGGCACCAGCGCTGAAGACCTGGGCATGATGGTTTTCTCCCATCCGACCCTGTCTGAAGCGTTGCACGAAGCCGCTTTGGCAGTGAATGGCGGCGCCATCCACATCGCCAACCGCAAGAAGCGTTAAGACACAATAAGAAACCACGGCGGTGTCGGCCCGTCGTGAGCCTTGCGTGCAAGACTCACCGCGGAATGTCCGCTGGACGCAGCCTTGCGTAGCTGCACCGGGTATCCGGAAAGGCTACGCAAGCAGCAGTCACAGGTGGCGCGGCACTCATAAAGAGCGCAGCGCCGAATGCGCAGTACCTAACGAAGACGGTAAAAAGCATGAATCTTCACGAGTATCAGGGTAAGCAGCTGTTCGCTGAATACGGCCTGCCAGTTTCCACTGGTTTCGCAGTAGACACCCCGGAAGCAGCAGCAGAAGCTTGCGACAAAATCGGCGGCAACGAGTGGGTTGTCAAAGCCCAGGTTCACGCCGGTGGTCGCGGTAAAGCGGGCGGCGTCAAGCTGGTTCGCAGCAAAGAAGACGCCAAAGCCTTCGCACAGCAGTGGCTGGGCAAGCGTCTGGTGACTTACCAGACTGACGCCAACGGCCAGCCAGTCACCAAGATCCTGGTTGAATCGTGCACTGATATCGCTAAAGAGCTGTACCTGGGCGCTGTCGTTGACCGTTCGAGCCGTCGCATCGTGTTCATGGCTTCCACCGAAGGTGGCGTGGACATCGAGAAAATCGCTCACGACACTCCAGAAAAAATTCTGAAAGCCACGATCGATCCACTGGTTGGCGCTCAGCCATTCCAGGGTCGCGAGCTGGCATTCCAGCTGGGTCTGGAAGGCAAGCAGGTTGCTCAGTTCGCCAAGATCTTCGTAGGTCTGGCCAAGCTGTTCAAGGATCACGACCTGGCTCTGCTGGAAGTGAACCCGCTGGTGATCAAGGCTGACGGCGATCTGCACTGCCTGGACGCCAAGATCAACATCGACGCCAACGCAATGTACCGTCAGCCTAAGCTGAAGACTTTCCACGATCCGTCGCAGGACGATCCGCGCGAAGCGCACGCTGCCAAGTTCGAACTGAACTACGTAGCGCTGGAAGGCAACATCGGCTGCATGGTGAACGGTGCCGGCCTGGCCATGGGTACCATGGACATCGTCAACCTGCACGGCGGCAAGCCAGCCAACTTCCTCGACGTAGGTGGTGGTGCTACCAAAGAACGCGTAACCGAAGCTTTCAAAATCATTCTGTCCGACAGCAATGTCGCTGCAGTACTGGTTAACATCTTCGGCGGCATCGTTCGTTGCGACATGATTGCCGAAGGCATCATCGGTGCAGTGAAAGAAGTCGGCGTGAAAATCCCGGTTGTTGTTCGTCTTGAAGGCAACAACGCTGAACTGGGCGCTAAAGTACTGGCAGAAAGCGGTTTGAACATCATCGCTGCTACCAGCCTGACCGACGCTGCTCAACAAGTCGTTAAAGCTGCGGAGGGCAAGTAATGAGCGTCCTGATCAATAAAGACACCAAAGTCATCTGCCAGGGTTTCACCGGCGCGCAGGGTACTTTCCACTCCGAACAAGCCATTGCCTACGGCACCAAAATGGTTGGCGGCGTGACGCCAGGCAAGGGTGGCACCACTCACCTGAACCTGCCTGTGTTCAACACCGTGAAAGAAGCTGTAGAAGCCACTGGCGCCACCGCCAGCGTGATCTACGTTCCGGCTCCTTTCTGCAAGGACTCGATCCTGGAAGCAGCGTTCGGCGGCATCAAGCTGATCGTCTGCATCACCGAAGGCATTCCTACCCTGGACATGCTGGACGCCAAAGTTAAGTGCGACGAGCTGGGTGTTACCCTGATCGGCCCTAACTGCCCAGGCGTGATCACCCCAGGCGAATGCAAGATCGGCATCATGCCAGGTCACATTCACTTGCCAGGCAAGGTCGGTATCGTTTCCCGTTCCGGCACCCTGACTTACGAAGCTGTGAAGCAGACCACTGACGCCGGTTTCGGTCAGTCGACTTGCGTCGGCATCGGCGGTGACCCGATCCCGGGTTCGAACTTCATCGACATCCTGAAGCTGTTCCAGGAAGACCCGAAGACCGAAGCGATCGTCATGATCGGCGAGATCGGCGGTTCGGCTGAAGAAGAAGCGGCTGCCTACATCAAGGCCAACGTGACCAAGCCGGTTGTTTCCTACATCGCGGGTGTGACTGCTCCTCCGGGCAAGCGCATGGGCCATGCTGGCGCAATCATCTCCGGCGGCAAAGGCACTGCAGACGAGAAATTCGCTGCTCTGCAAGACGCAGGCGTGAAAACCGTGCGTTCGCTGGCAGACATCGGCAAGGCCCTGGCCGAGCTGACTGGCTGGGAAGTGAAGAAGTAAGCTTCGGCTGATTTCTCTGCTCCAGCAACAAAGGCCACCTTCGGGTGGCCTTTGTCGTTTCTGGCGTTCGGGTGGACGATGGCAATTTATAAGCACTCACCCAATAACATGCAAAAACGCGACACAGAAACGTCGCGTATCGGATAGTTCGCCCTCTAACAGTGCGTTTGTCGGGCAAATTCGTTAGGCTAGCCGCCATTTTTGCGTCTGCCGCCCACAAGGCATGCAACGCGCTAAACGGGTCAGTCTTATACGGATTGACAGCATTTCCCTAACCCCACAGGGAAATCCCCCTCTAAATTCCGATTCAGTAGTGTGGTATTTCCTTAATGAAAGTTTTGAAAGGTCAGGACATCCTGGCACTTGGCTTTATGACATTCGCCCTGTTCGTCGGGGCCGGCAACATCATCTTCCCGCCTATCGTCGGTTTGCAGTCCGGGCCTAACGTCTGGATCGCGGCGCTGGGCTTCCTGATCACGGCTGTCGGCCTGCCGGTGGTCACCGTGGTCGCACTGGCCAAGGTCGGTGGCGCAATGGACGCCCTGAGCAGCCCGATCGGCAAAATCGCTGGTGGCGTGCTGGCAGCGGCTTGCTACCTGGCCGTCGGCCCGTTGTTCGCCACCCCGCGAACCGCGACCGTCTCCTTTGAAGTCGGTCTGGCGCCGCTGACCGGCGAGAGCCCGCTGGCACTGTTCCTCTACAGTTCGGTTTACTTCCTGCTGGTGTTCTTCATTTCGCTCTACCCTGGGCGTCTGCTGGACACCGTCGGGCGCTTCCTCGCGCCACTGAAGATCATCGCCCTGGCCGTGCTCGGCATCGCCGCATTCGCACTGCCGGCCGGTGACATCGGCGTAGCCACCCCGGAATACGTTGCGGCACCGTTCTCCCAAGGCTTCATCAATGGTTACCTGACCATGGATACCTTGGGCGCGCTGGTGTTCGGCATCGTCATCGTCAACGCAATCCGCTCCCGTGGCGTCGAATCGCCAGCGCTGATCACCCGTTACGCGATCATCGCCGGGTTGATTGCCGGCGTCGGTCTGGCGCTGGTGTATGTCAGCCTGTTCCGTCTGGGGGCGGGCAGCCATGAAGTGGCTGCAGGCGCAACCAATGGCGCGGCGGTGCTGCACGCCTACGTGCAACACACCTTCGGTTCGCTGGGCAGTGGCTTCCTCGCCGTGCTGATCTCTCTGGCGTGCCTGGTGACGGCGGTTGGCCTGACCTGCGCCTGTGCCGAATACTTCAGCCGCGTACTGCCGCTGTCGTACAAGACCCTGGTGATCATCCTGGCGGCGTTCTCGCTGCTGGTGTCCAACCTGGGCCTGACCAAGCTGATCGCGTTCTCGATCCCGGTGCTGACCGCGATCTACCCGCCGTGCATCGTGCTGGTGGCCCTGAGCTTCTGCGCTGCGTTCTGGCATGAGCAGAGCCGCATCATGGGCCCGGTGATGCTGGTGTCGTTCGTGTTCGGCACCATCGATGCGTTGAAAGGCGCCGGTCTGGCTGACTGGATGCCATCGCAACTGGCCCACCTGCCGCTGAGCGAGCAAGGTCTGGCGTGGCTGGTGCCGTGCGTGATGACCCTGGTGGTTGCCGTAGTTTGCGACCGCCTGCTGGGCAAGCGCGCCGAAGCGCTCGCCTAAGACTGCCGGGCCGCCACAAGCGGCTGCCGAGCGATTAAACAGAAATGCCCCGTATCAATCGATACGGGGCATTTTTTATGGGCGTGAGGCAGTGTCTTTTTCCCTCGACTAACGTCGAAGGGGAGCCGAAATCTTCATCACAGGGAATTGCATGTCGTTCATCCAAGCCAACCTGATCCATCTGCTGGCCGCGCTCTGGTTTGTCATCTGCTGGGGCGGATACACCCGTTATGCCACCTGGAAGGGCCGTGACACCGCGTGCCTGGCCAGCGTGCTGCACCTGTACCGCGAAGACTGGATGCGCCGCATGCTGCTGCGCGACAACCGCATCGCCGATGCCAGCGTGATCGGCAACCTTGAGCGCAACGCCTCGTTCTTCGCCTCCAGCACGCTGATTATCCTGGCGGGCATTCTGACTGTGCTTGGCGCTTCCGAGCGCGCGGTGTCATTGCTGGCGGATATTCCGATGGTGCAGCAGGCCTCACAGGGCATGTCGGAAATCAAGTTGCTGTGCCTGGCGCTGGTGTTCGTCTATGCCTTCTTCACCTTCAGCTGGTGCATGCGCCAATACAACTTCGCCGCGATTCTGGTCGGCTCGGCCCCGATGATCGGCGAGCGGCAGGTCTCGGAGCAGGAGCGCAAGGCGTTTGCCTCGCGGGCGGCGCGGGTGATCTCGATGGCGGCCAACCAGTTCAACTTCGGTCTGCGTTCCTATTACTTCGGGATGAGCATGCTGGCGTGGTTCGTCAGCCCGTGGCTGTTCATGTTGATGAGCGCCGGCGTGGTGCTGGTGTTGTATCGCCGGGAGTTTCATTCCGACGTGCTCGATGTAATGGTCTATACCCCTACAGAGGCACCATTGCCCGAAGCGAACAAAGAGGCTGCTTGATGAGTATTCCGTTCTGGTGTGTATTTATCAGTGCACTGTTGATTTACGTGGCGCGTATGCCGGTCAGCAAGGCCATGAAAGAGCAGGGCGGTTACAACAACCACCTGCCGCGTCAGCAGCAGGCGCAACTCACTGGTTACGGTGCCCGGGCGCTGGCGGCACATCAGAACAGCATCGAAGCGTTCATCCTGTTTGCCGTTGGCGTGCTGGTGGCACATACCACGCAGACGGCGGGATGGCTGATCGATACCTTGGCGATCATCTTCGTACTCTCACGGATTTTCTATTTGTGGTTTTATCTGGCAGATATTCCCACGCTGCGCAGTCTGGTCTGGCTGGTCGGCTTAGTGTGTTCATTGTTGTTGATGATTAGTCCGACTTTTAGAACTGCCTTGCTCTAAGGCGGCATGGGTAAAAAATCACAGGCAAAAGAAAACCCGCACTTGGCGGGTTTTCTTTTTGCCAGCGAGAAGCGGCTTATTGCTTCTTGGCAGCTTCTTCTTGCGCTGCAGCGTTCGATTCGGCCTGAGCTTTGGCAGCTTCGGCGTTTTCTTTCGCTGCGTCGTTCACTTTATCCTGAGCTTTGTTCATGTCTTGCTGAGCTTGTTCAGCATGCTGGTTGGCATCTTGAGCTTTGTCCTCGGATTTTTTATCGCAGGCAGCGAGACCGAGGGAAGCGGTCAACATCAAGGCAATAGCTAAAGTCTTACGCATGGGGTGTTTCTCCTTATGGAAAATAACTACTGGCCTTAAGAGCTCAGGCCCAAGGCTTAAGTTCCTCATTTCTTTCAGATATATAAGTTTGTTTTGCAATGGAACTTTTGCTGTTCTTTCCACTACGGGGAATAGCGACTAACAAGAGTAATTATCAAATGGCCGAAAACCCCGTTTTTGAGCGTGCGACACGGTTTCTCTCGGCCTTGCGCCACTGTCAGGTGCTGGGATTGAAGGTGCATAGCGCAAGTCGCGAAGGTCTGACGGTGGTACTGCCGTACAGTGCGCAAATCGTGGGCAACCCGCTGACCGGTGTGGTCCACGGCGGGGCGATCACGTCGCTGATGGACACCGCGTGCGGCATGTCGACCCTGTGCGTGCTGCCGGAATTCGAAGTCTGCCCGACCCTCGATCTGCGCATCGACTACATGCACGCCGCCGAGCCGCATAAAGACGTGTATGGCTTCGCCCAATGTTATCGAGTCACCACCGATGTGATCTTCGCTCGCGGCTTTGCCTATCAGGATGATCCCGAGCAGCCGATTGCCCATGTCGTCGGTACCTTCATGCGCATGGGCAAGGGCCTTAAAGGCACCAAAGGCTTCGGTGGCGCGATCAAGGGAGAAAACCGATGAGCGATGATTTCAAGCAGCAACTGCAAGAGGCGCACGAGAAGGGTGACTACGCGCCGCTGCTGAAGCTGATCCCCTACGCCGGACTCATCGGCGTCGAGTGTTCGCGGGTCGGTGATGACTTGTTGTTCAAACTGCCGGCCAACAAGGACAACATTGGTAACCCTTTACTGCCGGCGATCCATGGCGGGGTGATTGCCGGATTCATGGAGCTGTCCGCGGCCCTGCACCTGCTGATTTTCACTGGTGCGCCCGGTGTGCCGAAGATTATCGATTTTTCCCTCGATTACCTGCGGGCCGGGCAGTTTCGCGATACCTGGGCCCGGTGTCAGGTGTGCCGTCAGGGCCGGCGGGTGGCCAACGTCGCGGTCACGGCCTGGCAAAGTACCGAAAGCGAACCGATCGCCACTGCCCGCGCGCATTTCAAAATCGATGAGCCCTTGAAATCCTGAAGCACGCCCCCAACTCACAGAACAACCCGCCGCCGACCGGCAAGGTCGCGGCCAATGCCATCTGATTGGAGTTTGATGACCATGAGTGTGGAAACTCAAAAGGAAACCCTGGGCTTCCAGACCGAGGTGAAGCAACTGCTGCACCTCATGATCCATTCGCTGTATTCCAACAAGGAAATCTTCCTTCGCGAATTGATCTCGAACGCCTCTGACGCCGTCGACAAATTGCGCTTCGAAGCCCTGGCCAAGCCTGAGTTGCTCGAAGGTGGCGCTGAACTGAAAATCCGTGTGAGCTTCGACAAGGACGCCAAGACCGTCACCCTCGAAGACAACGGCATCGGCATGAACCGTGACGATGTGATCACCCACCTGGGTACCATCGCCAAATCCGGCACCGCCGATTTCATGAAAAACCTGTCCGGCGATCAGAAGAAGGATTCGCACCTGATCGGTCAGTTCGGTGTGGGTTTCTACTCCGCATTCATCGTTGCCGACCAGGTTGACGTGTACAGCCGTCGCGCCGGCACCGCTGCCAGCGAAGGCGTGCACTGGTCGTCGAAAGGCGAGGGCGAATTCGAAGTCGCCACCCTCGACAAACCGGAACGTGGCACCCGCATCGTCCTGCACCTGAAAGCCGGTGAAGACGAGTTTGCCGATGGCTGGCGCCTGCGCAACATCATCAAGAAGTACTCCGACCACATCGCGCTGCCGATCGAGCTGCCGAAAGAAGTGGCCGCTGCCGAAGGCGAAGAGAAGCCTGAAGTTGAATGGGAAACCGTCAACCGCGCCAGCGCCCTGTGGACCCGTCCTCGCACCGAAGTGAAGGACGAGGAATACCAGGAGTTTTACAAACACATCGCTCACGACTTCGAAAACCCGCTGTCGTGGAGCCATAACAAGGTCGAAGGCAAGCTCGAGTACAGCTCGCTGCTGTACGTGCCGGCCCGCGCACCGTTCGATCTGTACCAGCGTGAAGCGCCGAAAGGCCTGAAGCTGTACGTACAGCGCGTGTTCGTGATGGATCAGGCCGAGTCGTTCCTGCCGCTGTACCTGCGTTTCATCAAAGGCGTGGTCGACTCCAACGACCTGTCGCTGAACGTGTCGCGGGAAATCCTGCAGAAAGACCCGATCATCGACTCGATGAAGTCGGCGCTGACCAAGCGCGTGCTGGACATGCTGGAAAAACTGGCGAAAAACGAGCCTGAGCAATACAAAGGCTTCTGGAAAAACTTCGGTCAGGTCATGAAAGAAGGCCCGGCAGAAGATTTCGCCAACAAGGAAAAAATTGCCGGTCTGCTGCGTTTCGCGTCGACCAACGGCACCGACGGCGAGCAGATCGTCGGTCTGGCCGAGTACCTGGCGCGCGCCAAGGAAGGTCAGGACAAGATCTACTACCTCACCGGCGAAACCTACGCGCAGGTCAAGAACAGCCCGCACCTGGAAGTCTTCCGCAAGAAAGGCATCGAAGTACTGCTGCTGACCGACCGTATCGACGAGTGGCTGATGAGCTACCTCAGCGAGTTCGACGGCAAGACGTTTGTCGACGTCGCGCGCGGTGACCTGGACCTGGGCAACCTGGACTCGGAAGAGGACAAAAAGGCCGCAGAAGAAGTTGCCAAGTCGAAAGAAGGTCTGGTCGAGCGTCTGAAAACCGCACTGGGCGATTCCGTTGCCGAAGTCCGGGTTTCCCATCGCCTGACCGATTCGCCGGCCATTCTGGCCATTGGCGAGCAGGACCTGGGTCTGCAAATGCGTCAGATCCTCGAGGCCAGCGGGCAGAAGGTGCCGGATTCGAAGCCGATCTTCGAATTCAACCCGAGCCACCCGCTGATCGAGAAGCTCGACAACGAGGCCAGCGAAGATCGCTTCAGCGACCTGTCGCACATCCTCTTCGACCAGGCCGCCCTGGCGGCTGGCGACAGCTTGAAAGACCCGGCCGCTTACGTGACCCGTCTGAACAAGCTGCTGGTCGAGCTGTCGGCCTGATCAAGCTGTAGAAAAACCCGCTTCGGCGGGTTTTTTCATTCTGGTGTTCAATCAATCAGGAGTCAGAAATGAGCCAAGTCACTGTACGTTCCGTGGTCTATCAGATTGACGCCCAGCCTTATGAAGGTCGCCTGGCGTTCGACGCCGAGCACACAGGTGCGCGTCCGGGCCTGCTGATGGCGCCGAACTGGATGGGTGTCAGCGCTGGCGCTGAAGAGATCGCCAGATCGGTGGCGGCCAAGGGTTATGTGGTGCTGATCGCTGACGTGTACGGTCAGGCCGTACGTCCGCAGAATGCCGATCAGGCCGGCGCGGCGATGATGCCGCTGAAGGACGACCGTGCGCTGCTGCGCAAGCGTCTGCAGGCCGCATTCGAGCAATTGCAGAAGCAGGGCGAGGTGGCGGTCGATGCCTCGAAACTGGCGGTGTTCGGCTTCTGCTTTGGCGGCTGCTGTGCGCTGGACCTGGCCCGCACCGGTGCCCCGGTGAAAGCGGCGGTGTCGTTCCACGGCACACTGGATTCCCCGAACCCGGCGGACGCGAAGAACATCAAGGGCTCGGTGCTGGTGCTGCACGGCGCTTCGGACCCGCTGGTGCCGAAAGAGCAGTTGCCGGCATTTGAAGACGAGATGAACGCCGCCGGTGTGGACTGGCAGTTGCTGAGCTATGGCGGCGCGGTGCACTCGTTCACTGATCCGCACGCCAATGTGCCGGGCAAGATGATGTACGACGCGAAGACCGCAGCGCGGGCGTTCAAGTCGATGCATGACTTGCTGGAAGAAGTGTTCAACGGCTGATCGACTGAAAGTACTCCCACGCCAAACGTGGGAGTTCTCGTTTACAACGGTGTCGGTTCGCTGCGCGATTTGGGCAGCTCGATCCGCTCGACTTCCCCTGGCACTGTCGGCCAATCCCCGGCCGCCCACTTGCGTCGCGCCTCATCGATTGCTGCCGGATCGCTCGCGACAAAATTCCAGTTGATCCGCCGTGGCCCGTCCAGTGGCGCACCGCCGAACAACACGGCGTGGCTGTCGCTCTCGGCGAACAGGCTCATCTCTTCCCCGGCCGGCAACACCACCAGCGCATGCGGCTCAATCGTTTCGCCATTCAACTGCACATCGCCGCTCAACACGTACAGCGCCCGCTCTTCATGCTCGGTCGGGATCAGCAGTGTGGTCGCGGTTTGCATCTTCAGTTCGGCATACAGCGTAGGAGAAAGCACCGGCACCGGTGATTCCAGGCAAAAGCCTGACCCGGCGATCATGCGGATCTGCACGCCGAGGTTATCGCTGACCGGCAAGGTCGAGGCCGGATGATGGCTGTAATGCCCCGGGCCTTGTTCGTGCTCTTTGGGCGAGGCGAGCCAGATTTGCAAGCCGTGCATCTTGAAGCTTTGTTCCCACAACGGTTCGGGCGTGCGCTCGACGTGAGCGATCGCCGTGCCGGCGGTCATCCAGCTGACATCGCCGGCGCTGACCACCTGATCCGAACCCAGGCTGTCCTTGTGTTGGATCTGCCCGTCGAACAAATACGTGAGGGTCGACAGACCGATGTGCGGGTGCTGTCGGATGTTCATGCCTTTACCGGCGGGATAAACCGTTTCGAGCATGTGGTCGAAAAACACGAAAGGCCCGACGCTGCGGCATTTGGCTGACGGCAGCGGGCGCAGGATCGGCTGGCCTTCGACGTCTTCGGCGCGCGGGCGGATGATCAGGGGTTGGGTGTCCATGGTCCATTCCAGGCTGGGCGGGTGATGCGTGGAGCATAACCCGCCAGTGTCGTCGGGGTGATTACTGGCTGTCGAAGCCGACGGGGGCGTGGGTTTCGATAGTGACTTCGCTGGTAGTCATCAGCTTGTGGATCGGGCAGCGATCGGCCACGCGCAGCAGTTCTTCGCGCTGGGCATCGGTGAGCACGCCCTTGAGGGTAAGGGTTACGTGCAGGGCATACTTGCCTTTCTGCTCCTCGCTGTTGTCGCGTTTGACCTCAACGCCGACGCCGGTCAGCGGAATGTCTTTCTTTTTCGCGTACAGCTTCAGGGTCAGGGCCTTGCAGGCGCCGAGGGCGGCGTCGAAGTAATCGTGCGGCTCCGGAGCCGAGCCTTCGCCGCCGGCAGTGGTCGGGACATCGGCGAACAGTTCATGCTCATCGATCTGTACGGTGTGGCGAAAACCTTCGGCGGACACGGTATTGACGGTAACGGTCATGTGAACCTCGCAAGCGACAGGAAAAGGGATTCGATCAAAAAAGACCTTGCAGGTATAGAGCATTCCCACACAGGCGCGTTCCACTTTCTCGCCGGGTGAACCCTCGTTGCCCGGCGAGGGTCTAGGCTATGCCTGTCTGCCGGAGAATGCTTGTGTCCTTGTTTCGTTTGAGCCTTGCCTGGCTGGTGGTTTTCACCAATGCCGCCACTGCCCGGGAATACACCTACAGTGATGCGCACCTGCATTACGTGGATTTTTTCCAGGAAACCGCCGGCATGCCGAAATTGCTGACGGCCATGAAGGAAAATGCCATCGAGCATGTGATGATTTCCGGCATTCCCGTGGCGAAGAAGTGGCATGAAGACGAGCCGAAGCGTCCGCGTTATTACGCCGGCGATGACGCCGATGCCTATTGGTACAGCGCGACTGACGTGATTGTCGCCGACGCTGTGCAAAAGCTGACGCCGGAGCAACGTCAGTCCTTTCACCCGTTTCTTTCAGGCTTCAACCCCAACGACAAAAACTCCGCTGCGCATATCCAGCGCATGCTCGATCTGTATCCTGGCTTGTGGCAGGGCATCGGCGAGGTCTTCACCCGTCACGACGACCTTACGGCACTGACCTCCGGCGACACGCCACGCGCCAACAACGAAGCCATGACCCGCATCTATCACCTGGCCGCCGAAAACGATCTGCCAGTGATGCTGCATTCCAACATCACTTCCAAGCGTGAGAAGAATCCGCTGTACCTGAAGGAAATCGAAGAGCCGCTGCGTAATCATCCGCACACGCGGTTCATCTGGGCGCATGCCGGCACCAGCGCCGAAATCCATCGTCATCAAACGCAGCTGGATTTTCTGCTGCCGACCCTTACGCGAATGCTGGATGCGTATCCGAACCTATTCATCGATCTGTCGTGGAGCCTGCTGACGCCTTATCTGCTGGACGAAAAGGGTCAGCCGCGGGCGGAGTGGGTGCAACTGGTGGAGCGCTACCCGGATCGTTTCATGCTCGGTTCGGACGTGGTCGGGCGATTCAATAAACTCGGCAAGGAAATCCACGGTTTCAAGCCGTTTCTCGACGCCTTGCCCGAGGCGGTCGCTAAAAAAGTCGCACGGGACAACTTTCTCGCGATCCTGCCGCGAACATCGCTCAAGTCCGAGAAAACCGCGCTGAATCGTTAATGCTGTAGGTTCGAAGTATCAAGGCTATTTGATATCACGTTTTGGTCTTACGCATTTTTCCAAAGGGCCGATACCTTCTAGAGCAACCAGCTGCAGGGTTGATGCAGCGCTTTTGGAAGGAACCAGAGCAATGAGTATCCGTAGTCTCAATATTGCGCCCCGGGCCGGGCTGGGTTTTGGCGTGCTGGCGCTGATGGTGTTTGCCCTTGGGGCGTTCGCCCTGCTGCAGATGGCGAACATGCGCGCGCAATCCGACGAGGTCGACAATAACTGGCTGCCCAGCGTGATGGCGGTGGGCGAGATGAGCCAGGACATGTTGCGCCTGCGCGCGTTGACCATGCGCCTGTTGCTCAATCGCGATCCACAGGCGCTGGACCAGAACGTGGCCAAGCTCAATGAGTTGCGCGGTGCCTTGAGTGAGGCCCAGCAGCGCTATGACGTGTTGATCGTACTGCCTGAAGAGCGTGCGTTGTTCGACCGCTTCAGGGTTGCCGAACACAAGTACCTGGAGCTGCAGGCGCAGGTGATGACGTTGTCTGCTCAGGGACGAGTGGAAGAGGCGGCCGCCATTCTCAACGGGCAGATGAGCCCGCTGGCGGATGAAATTGCAGTGACCCTGCGTGAGCTGGTCGAGTTGAACAAGCACAACGCCAACCTCGCCACAGAGGCCGCACGGCTGGTGTTCACCAACTCGCGGGTGTGGGTCGGGGTGATGATCGGCATCTCTGCGCTGATTACCATCGCGCTGGCGTTGTTGCTGACCCGCAGCATCGTGCTGCCGCTGTCGCAATCGCTCAATGTCGCGCAAGTGGTGGCCGGTGGCGATCTGACCGGGGATATCAGCATTTCCGGCAAGGACGAACCGGCGCGTCTGCTGCATGCGCTCAAAAGTATGCAGCACAACTTGCGGGACACCATCCGCCAGATCTCGGAGTCCTCCAGTCAACTGGCTTCGGCCTCGGAAGAGTTGAGCTGCGTCACCGAGGACGCGACGCGGGGGCTGCACCAGCAGAGCCTGGAAATCGAACAGGCCGCCACGGCAGTCAATCAGATGACCGCCGCCGTGGAGGAGGTGGCGAGCAATGCCGTCGCGACGTCCGAGGCTTCCCGTGAGTCTGACCGCATCGCCCAGCATGGCCGCGAGCAGGTGCAGCAGACCGTGTCGTCCATCGAGCTGCTGGCGGATGATGTCACTGCCAATGCCACGCAGGTGGAGGATCTGGCGCAGAAGGTCTACAGCATCAGCAAGGTGCTGGATGTGATCCGCTCAATTGCCGAACAGACCAATCTGCTGGCGTTGAACGCGGCGATCGAGGCGGCGCGGGCGGGGGATGCCGGACGCGGTTTTGCGGTGGTGGCGGATGAGGTGCGGGCGCTGGCTCATCGCACTCAGCAGTCAACCCAGGAGATCGAGCAGATGATCGGCGGCATTCAGCAGGGCACCGATTCGGCGGTCAGCTCGATGCAGCAAAGCAACGTCCGAGCGCGCTCGACCCTGGAGCTGGCGAAGGCCGCCGGCGTGGCGCTGGAGGAAATCGCTTCGGCATTCACCTTGATCAATGAGCGCAATCTGGTGATCGCCAGTGCGTCGGAAGAGCAGGCGGCCGTGGCGCGGGAAGTCGATCGCAACCTGATGAACATCCGTGACCTGGCGATGCAGACGTCGGCCGGTGCCAATCAGACCAGCGCCGCGAGTCAGGAGCTGTCGCGGCTGGCGGTGGACCTGAACAGCATGGTGGCCAGGTTCTCGGTTTGATCGCCGTTCGACAGGCGAAAAAAAGGTTCTTCACGGAATCCCGGGAAACATAGAAACAAGAACGCCGATTTGGTTGATGATGTTCGTGCGAGCAAACACAT
>NZ_JBJXHJ010000053.1:0-1644 GCF_046487845.1 Pseudomonas sp. PHC1 | reverse complement strand
AATGTCACATACATATTGTTAAAAATATATATATATATTTTCACTTCTTCCACCACATATTGGGCCAGATGCAAGAACCACTCGTACGCACAGATTCGTTCTTAAACCATGCGTACGAGTGATTTACGAGGATTTGCCGCATTCACCAATTTCCTCGTATTTTGGATTTTCTCTTAGGTACGAACAAAATTTACGAGTGATGCAGACCTGTCGTACCTGTCACGCACAACCAACCTGCAGTCCTCCAAAGCAATAAAACACGACTGTTACTGTCTAATTGTCTAATGGCAGTGTGCCAACGATATCATGTCTTTTGGGGGAACTCAATTTTTCACATCATATACTATAAGCAAGATATGATAATCACTTAATGAACACATAACACCTCCACACGGGTACCCTCATCTCCAACTTCTTCTGCCGGCTTGCCCTGCGTTGTCATCCCGGGTGTTAGCAGGTCTGTGCTGACAGCAGTCCGGCAGCAGGTGTAACATCAGCAGTTGAGCTTCAGAATCAACTGACTTGGATTTTCTTTTTAACATCACTGTATGCTGACTACCACTTAACAGAGAAATGAATAATGTCGATCCGCAGGCTGAGCGATTATTATATTGTCAGTATTTTAGAGACCCCTGAGTAATGGGTGTGAACTACAGGGGATGTAGAGAAGGGGGGGAAAGTGTATACTATGTCCCGTTCATTAAATTGCACTTCTGAATCCATAATCATGATGACATTACTCTGTTTGTAAAATAATTAGGCTATTTAGTATAAAGAAGTAGGCTATTTAACAATTTAGGTAGATATATCAGTCATTTAAATTGACAATTGAAACTATGATATAATGCAAGCGTACAATATAAATATTAGCGGCCGAAACTACAAAGCGACTTGTCCACAGTTACTTTTCCACAGTTACTTTTCCACAATATAAACTGACTATTTATTAATAACTGTTATTCATTTAATTGAAATATTGCTTATCGAAGTAATAGTTTAACTCCCTGGCTGATGACATCCTCTGGCATAATTCATGTTCAGTCATTTTTGTTTTTATTTCTGTGACGGTGCAACAGCTGAGACAGCGTTCACAGCACGGGTCATTTTTCCTCATTCTTTGTCTTTCTCAGGACCTTTAATTCCACTAACACTAAATAATAATCTGTGTTTCTGTTGATCTATTTCTGAGAGCGGGACCTCAGTCTGAGAGCTCGTAAAGTTCTTATTCTTAGTCTTTAGTGCCATTTTCATGAATGGAGCTTCTCCACAACCTGCCGGTCGTCTGACCTTATATGGTATTTTGGGGGCGTCATTCATGTTAATTTACTATTCTCGGGAACGCGCGTTCATTTAGAACAGGTGGGATTCATCATGTTTACGAAGGTCATTTACGACTGTTTCCTGGTGATACGAGTGTTTGGTGAATCCGACGTGGCACACTCGTAAATTCCACCTCACGAAAAAAGTACGACAGATTTAAGAAGAAAAATACGAACATATTCTTGCATCTGGCCCATTGTGTGGCAAATGAAATAAATGGTTTACATGGCAGCTGGCTCATGGGTCAGGGCCCCTTAGCAGAATTTTGCTTAGGGCCCCAGGGAGGCCAGGGCCGGCACTGCAAACATCCAACTCAAGTAAAAA
>NZ_JBJXHJ010000052.1:0-1708 GCF_046487845.1 Pseudomonas sp. PHC1 | reverse complement strand
ACAGCAGGTCATGTGACCACAAACTTTGTCTGATCTTCGTGAAATTTACAGGACTCATAGCACTCATGGGTAAACCCCCAAATTATTTTTTTCAAAATTTTCGCTCTTACAGGAAGTGAGTTATTGTGCATTTCCTGCGTCAATTTTCCATTTTTCCCTCTGCCTTTAGAGGACTTTCCCGTCTTCACAGAATCACCAAATTGTACACATACGTCAACAGTCACACATATTGCCTACTGACAAAGTTTGGGATTTTTAAGTGAGAAAATGACTCCACAGCGCCCCCTGGAAGATTTCAAAGTTTAACCATTATATGAATACCTTATCCCCTTTCATTTCTGGTCTTGGTCTGCCATCTAGTGGAGACATTAACCCCCCTTCACACAATGTTCCATTGAAGCAGCAGGAGCAAAGACCTTTACATGGCTGCTGTCAATGCCCTGCGACTGCGACAAGCACTGACGTTCCTGCGTATGAAGACCTACCTGCGCGCCCTCCGACTGCGCCACAGTCCGACGTGCGTGGATGTGCGAGGGCCCTTCGACACTGCTTGCAGTTTTAATTATTATTATTATTATTATTCACGTTCTTATGCCGTGTCATGAATCGCATTTTTGGCGGCTTGAACATAAATGAAAACTCATGAAATTCTGCACACACGTCGCAGCTGGTGAAAATTTATTTAATTTAACGTGATTGGACGCAAGCGTGGTAAGGGGACTCGCTAGCGCCCCCTAACGTCGGGTCATGTGACCACAAATCCTCTCGGATCGGCATGAAATTTAAATATGTTACAGCTCTCATCGGATCATTGGGAAATTAATTTTGTGGAATTTTTTTACCAAACAGGAAGTCGCCCACGCGGCGTGGCGTGCACCGATTTTCATTTTTCGAACACCGCTTTGAGGACTTTATGATGTTCACAGAATCATGAAACCTGCCACGTAGGTTTCAAATCATGAGCTCTTTCATCTGATACCACATTTGCCCAATATTTTGCCCCAACAGCTCAGTAGCGCCCCCTAATGCCTTTTCCCACTTAGCATGTACTGACAAGCTCTAAAACTCACCAAATTGGACACACTTGTCAAGACTCACGAATATTATTTTTTGGTATAACCGCAACTTTTTAAGTGCCAAAATGACTCTACAGCGCCCCCTAGAACATTAAAAGTTGAAGCCCCGCCTTCTACATGCACGTACATGAACGAAATTTAGGATTCATATATATCATGACCAGACGCACAAAAAAGCCTCTTGGACCCATACCCTAAGTCCAACAGGAAGTCGGCCATCTTGGATCACAGGTGCATTTTTTCCGCCACAGGTGCATTTTTCCAGGCCTCGTACTTTAACGCACTCCTCCTGCAGTTTTGACTCCACAGACTTAAGATTCGCATTGTATCATCATCAGACCTTGATGATGTAAACTTGACAACAGATTTTTCCTACGTTATACCAGGTGGGCGTGGCAGTCGTTTGTTTGTATAAACAAACAACTCCTTATAACTCCTCCATACATTGTCGGATGTTTATACATGCACTGCGTAAAATGTCACACCTGGTGACGCCGTTTCAATTTCAACATCATTGGGGGTGGATGTGGCAAGGGGTCTCCATAGCGCCCCCTAACAGCAGGTCATGTGACCACAAACTTTGTCTGATCTTCGTGAAATTTACAGGACTCATAGCACTCATGGGTAAACCC
>NZ_JBJXHJ010000051.1:0-1751 GCF_046487845.1 Pseudomonas sp. PHC1 | reverse complement strand
AACTCAGAACACATATTTATTCTTACTTTACAGGGACTTTAAATACATATTATTTATGCTTAAATATGATGAACATTTACTTAATATTTTCAGGTATGTTAAGTTGAGAATAAAGTACATTACACTTGATACTGACTAGTAAGATGTACTTAATACTCGAAACCAGAATATGATCAGGGTGACTTTTGAACACTGGAAATAAATCGTGTACTCGTTCCGGCAGCAGTCCCGTGGCACTCAAAATTTCCCTGGAATTTTCTAGTATTATTATTATTCTTCCGCCAAATTTCGGCGCGTAACTCCTCCCACAGCTTTGAGAAAACCCCAACAATATATACATCAAAACGTGCGGCTCGATCGGGAGATGGGTGCTATTATTCAGAATGTCCAGAATCCAATTTTTCCCAGAGTTATTCCCAAAATACCGGGAAATTTCTCCATTGAAAATGAATGGGAATTTTTTTTTAAAACCACAAAATTTCACCTTTTTTCAGAGTCACCTAGCTCTCTCATACCTGCACGTAGAAATGTGATTCAAACTTTAAAACGGAGGAAAACTTGTGCTCTCTCCAAAACACCAAACTGTTTTTACATAACATGTAAACTTTTCAAACTATGAGCAGTCAAACGAGGAGTGGAAATCACTTTTTCTTCAAAGTTAGAGTGGAAGCGTCAGTTAGCTTGAGTGTGAGAAGCAGTAAAATATGAACTTAATTTTTATTTTTAACTCGAGCTCACGGCCAAACCGTGAAAAGGAGACAAATAATTTTTTGTCAAAATGTAGACATAGGTGTTGGGATTCATAAAATGTGACATTGACAGGCGGGGTCTGCACAAAATTTAAACGGGGGGGCCGAGACCGGCGGCAATACCTGTCTCGCTCCCCATTGACCCTAATGTAATCGTCTTTTTTTTTCAAAAGAATCTCACTCTGTCTTCGCACTGAGCTTACGCGCTCATTTTAAGGAATATCTGAATAAAATAAACACTGTCAGAATCTGCCGGCTTCTGTGTCTCTCACGGTGTTTTCGGTTTTTGGACAGGAGTTACGGTTTTCTCACAGTTTGCAATTGTTCGGGACCTTGTCAGAAGCCAAATTCTGGGGCATTTTGAGAATTTTTTCCAAGCAGATTCTCACATCGCCGTAGCAACCGTAGGGCCTTAGCTGCCCTTAGCAACCTGTTGCTGGGCAGAAACTGAGCTACTTTTTTGTGATTGGCTAATTCCTGTCTGTCTGTTTTGCCAGTTAACCGAGCTAGCTCTCAGCAATAGCATCCATGTTTAGGGTAGAGGTGGTGACTTTGATTGACAGGTGACACTCGGTAGGGGGCGGGGCTTCAGCGAACTCGGCGGGAACGCCCACAGCGTTTGGGAGCAGAGACCAGAGGCTGATTTTTACACAACTTTGAAGCCTAATTTCACATATTTAGCTTTTTTTTTTAATCATTCACATTTGGCAGGGTGGTTAACAACACACTTTTCTGTGGTATGTCAAACTCAGAACACATATTTATTCTTACTTTACAGGGACTTTAATTAGTTTAAATAAATATTATTTATGCTTAAATATGATTAACTGGAATATTGGAATTGAAATACTGGAATATTTCCAGTCAATTTCCAAGAAGAATTCCAGTCATAAAAAACTATAATAAAATCTACTCTCTTAATGATAAGATTTACTTATTAATTTCATAACAGTGATGTTCCTGTCTGTGAAAAAAATAAAGTTGACTTTTATTAATTAGTTT